>NZ_QDDL01000005.1 GCF_003097315.1 Pelagibaculum spongiae | reverse complement strand
CAAACTCTTCAATTTAAAAATTGAGGTGATCAATCTGGCCAATCTTGAACACAAGCATAAGCTTGATATTCTTTCATGGTCACTTGATCGGTGCGCTAGATAAATCCCGTAAGAATAAATTCTTAAGAGAAGCATCAAATCGACTTTTGATTGTCGACCGTCACCTGCAAGTGTCCACACAAATTGCATGAATGATAAGTTGTTAAAGAGCCAACTCAGCGGGCTGCGCTGAGCGAGTAGGCTGCGCATTCTACAATGCGAAACCAAATTGTCAAGCAGAATGTTGAAGCGAACTGTAAAAGTTTTTAAAACGGCGCTTTCGAGTAGAAAGCTTTAAAAACCTAGTGAAACAAACAGTCTGACTGGCTAAAAGCCGTTCAATTCGTTGTGTCTCGTTGTTCGTGTCTCGTTCTGTTTGCGTTGCTGCCGTGACAGCGAGGTCGCATTATAGGGATACAAAGACAGAACACAAGCGGTTTGCTAAAGAATCTGCCAGAAAAAGTAAGTTATCTGTAAAGAACACCCTAAGTGACTGATTGTGCGTGCAAGCCGCCTGCAGAGTGGTTTATTCAATCCAAAAAAACCATCGAATCTGACTCTGCTAAAAGCTAGTTAGCTGTAGCAAACAAGGGGAAAGGCTTTCAATTTTCCGATATGACCAAAACAGCACCTGAAATAACAAAGGCGCCCAACCACGTTTGCAGTTGTGCGCCTTTATTAAGGCATGATCACTGGATTAATCGGTCACCATGCAGAACCTTCCTTTATAGAGAAGATTACTTATTCAGCTTGTAGCTTGTCGTACTTGACCATCAGCTGCTCTTCATCTTCCACGTGATCTGGATCTTTTGGGATACAGTCCACTGGGCAAACAGCAACACACTGGGGTTCGTCGTAATGACCTACACACTCGGTACAACGGTCAGGAGCGATTTCATAAATTTCTTCGCCCTGGGTGATCGCGCTGTTTGGGCACTCAGGCTCGCAAACGTCACAGTTAATGCATTCATCTGTAATAATCAGGGCCATGAAACGACTCCTCCTGCAAATTTGACCAATATTTAAGTTTTCTTTGTTCCGACCTTATCCCGAAGCGCTTGTGTCACGACCGGGTGAACAAAACCTGAAACATCTCCATGCAGCTTGGCGATTTCTCTCACCAACGTCGATGCAATAAAAGAGTGTTGCTCAGCTGGGGTCAAAAACAAACTTTCCAACTCTGGCATTAAGCGCCGGTTCATATTGGCCAGCTGAAACTCATATTCAAAATCGGATACCGCCCGCAGGCCGCGGATTAAGGCTGTCGCATTACAGTGCTTCGCGAAATCTACCAGCAACCCCTCGAAGCCGACAATTTCCACATTTTCCAGATGCCCGACTACTTGTCGTGCCAGTTCGACTCTTTCTTCAAGATCAAACATCGGCGACTTGCCTGTTGTAGCGGCCACTCCTAACACCACGTGGTCAAACATTTTGGCGGCACGTTCCACCAAATCGGCATGGCCGTTGGTGATGGGATCAAAAGTTCCTGGATAAATCACTGTATTTTGCATGCTGACGTCCCTACCTGCAGCGGATGAGCGCATAATAAACCAAAGGTTAAACCATAACCAACCACAAAAATCTCCGGGATTCAGGCGCTTTGCGAAACGGGAATCGTTCCGGTTAACCGCTGGGCTAGCCCTGAAGCTTGTTTGGCAGCCAGACCATATATAGAAAGCTGTGGATTGGCACTGATGCTAGTCGGGAAAGCGGAGCCATCAAACACCCATAAGTTATCGGCATGATGAAAACGTCCCTGACTGTTAACTACTGAACGCTTTGGATCCTCGCCCATCGCACAACCGCCCATGACATGTGCCGATAAAAGTCGTGCTCTTAATGCTTGGAGTGGTAATTCATCAATTTCTCGCCGAGCCTCCTGCCAGCTTGAATATCCCATCACAGGTGAATCCAAATGCATTGGAATCACTCGATGCGCACCCGCAGCAAACTGGGTTTCAGCCATCGACTTCCAAGCACGGCGGAAGCCGTCCCATAGATAGTCAGTAATTGGATAATCCAATAATGGCGAGCCATCATCGCGCAATTTTACTTGCCCACCCTGGCTTTGTTCATGAAAGCCATCTCGAAGCAAAGCGATCATGGCATGAACCCGCGGGTAACGCTGCATTAATGAAGCGTGGTGCTCACCAAACTCACCGAGAATGATCGATATTAACACCGGATGCAGCGGTGGCACCTCTAACTTAAAGCCCATTTCCTGGGCATGATCTTGCTGCTGGAAATAATCGGAATAGATCGATTGCGGTGCACCAGAATAAGCTTCAACCCGTTTCGGCATTTCAGCAGCCACCGCATTTACCGGGTGTAAAAAGGTTCGAGCACCAATAGTTTTGTTCGGATCGGCTGCTTTAGACCTTAACAATAGCGCTGGAGAGTTAATCGCACCGCCAGCCAATACATAATGCTTGGCCTTAACGGTCACCTTGGTTCCGGAAGGTCGATTACCCGAAGCATCCAAAGCCAAACAGTCCAGACCAACTACTTGGTCGCTTTTGAACTGAATTTTTTCCACTCGGCATCGGCTGATTAAAGTCGCACCACTATTAAGTGCCGCCGGTAAAGTCGTCACCAGCATCGATTGTTTGGCATTGGTTGGGCAGCCCATGCCGCAATAACCCAAATTCCAGCAACCTAAAACATTACGGCGGATGGTGTGGGAAGGAATGCCTAATTTGGTCAGGCCGCGCTGTAGAATACTGTTGTTTTCATTCGGCGGCGCTTTCCAGGTATCGATATTCAGCCGCTGTTCCATTTTTAAAAACCACGGCAGCATTTCTTGGGCAGAAAATCCTTCGACAGCAAAATTCTCTTTCCAATAATCGAGGGTTCGATCTGGAGTACGAAAACTGGTGGTCCAATTAACCACCGTGGTGCCACCGACTGCCCGGCCCTGGAAAATGCTAATTGCTTTATCTGCGGTTTGCCGGCCAGCCGATTCTTGATAGAGCGCCGGATAAGCATCTTTTTCCATCATTTTGAAATCAGTTGAGCTTTTCAGCGGCCCTTCTTCAATAATCAGAACCTTTAAACCCGCCTGACTGAGGATTTCAGCAGATACACCACCACCGGCACCACTACCAATAATCGCTACATCGGCCTCTAAAGTTAAATCTTCAGTCAGCAGGGCGCCATCTCGATGATCCCAACCGCTAGCCAAACCTTGTTTAATAGGATCAATAATCATTAGCTGACACCTCCAAATAAATGATGCGGCGGACCAGGGTAGCCAATGCGTTCCCATGATTTTGGATTGCCATACCAAGCAGCCATGGTCAGCTTGTGTAGTGCTGCGTAAGCCGTTTGCAATAAACCAATCGGATGATTTTTCATCGCATTAAGGAAATCTGCGAGCTGCTGATCCGTTGCATGGTCCCAGCCATCCCAAACCTGAAATAGCAGCCGTCGGCTAGGCGCCAACTCCAGCAGCATAAATAGCTGGTCAACTTCTTTTTGTATCGCAGGGGTTAAACCGGAAACGGCCAAGTCAAAGCCGTAAACCACTTCATCCAGCGTTTGCTGACGTGCCGGATTATTGGCAGGAATCGCTCCTTGCAACATAACCGGTGCAAAGCGGGAAACAATGTTGGCTCTTTGCGGCGTTAACCATTGGAATTGATCAGACAGCGCACTGGAATAAGCAGATACGTTTTCACCAAACGGGCCGTAAGCCAAGCGTGCTGCGCCCAACATACATACCCCGGCAATGCCGGTTTTTAATAATTGTCTACGACTGAGCATTCCCAGTCTCCCTCTTTGATTATTGTTATTTGCAGCTTTTTTTAGGGTGATGCTGGCAGTAAAACTGCCTTATTGAATCGCACTCTACTGAGGAAAAGACAAAATGACCAGCCGGTCAGGGTGGGTTGTTTCGATCAGAAAAGATCACAGCAGTAAAAATTAGCTGTTTAATTGCAGAAAATGCCATAAAATCGCTCGGCAATACTCTAATCCCACGGTATTGCAATAAAAAGCTGCCGTAAAACCAGTAGTAAAAAAACCATGAGCAGTTATAACAACGACGTCATCAAATCCTGGGCAGAACTCCATCGCGATAGCCGTGAATTAGCCCGACGCCTCCTCAATAAGCAGCAATGGAAAGGGATTATTGCTGTCACCCGTGGCGGTATGATTCCCGCCGCCATAATCGCCCGCGAACTGAATATCCGCATGATCGATACCCTGTGTATTTCCTGTTACGACGACCAACAAATGGGCGTGCTCAAGATTATAAAAGATGTGTCAATCGATACTGACGGTGAAGGTTACCTAGTGATCGATGATTTAGTCGATACCGGCATGACATTGAAAGCGGTGCGCGAAAAGCTGCCTAAGGCGCATATTGCGACCTTATATGTAAAACCTGCCGGAGAAGGCTTGGTCGATAGTTCGGTTTACCAATTTAGCCAAGAAACCTGGGTACGCTTCCCCTGGGATCTGGAACTGAATTACGCTCAACCATTAGTTAATCGCCAGCAAGAAAATTAATTCAAAATTGTGAATAAATAGCCATCGGATACTTTCTTCCGATGGCTAAATTTGCTTTTTTACTAGCAAAAACAGCCAAACAACCAGCAATTATCTGATGGCTCACGCCACTGCGCCCGCATTACTGGCACACAAACAAAATCAGGATTAGGATTGCCAGTGATATTTATTCTCAATTGGGTAACTCAATTCCATGACCACTGAAAATCCTCTGCTTACATCAGCTGTTCTGCCACCGTTTAGTCAAATCACCACCGACCAAATCGAACCTGCAATCACGCAACTGATTGAGCAAAGCCGCAGCAAGGTTGCTGAGCTGCTAGCTAATCCTCAATTAAGCTGGGACGGTTTGATGGCACCGCTGGAAGCAATGGATGATCAGCTGGAGCAAGCTTGGTCTCCGGTTTCCCATATGAATTCAGTGGTGAACTCTGAAGATTTGCGTAATGCCTATAACGCCTGCTTACCAAAACTGTCGGCATGGGGCACAGAAATGGGGCAGAACAGAGCCTTGTTTGAAGCGATTCAGGCGATTGCCGATAGCGCTGAATTTGCTACGCTGGGCCAGTCTCAAAAGAAAGTGATTGAAAACAGCCTGCGCGATTTCCGTTTATCTGGCGTAGCGCTAGATGAGCAAAAGCGTCAGCGCTTCGGTGATATTCAAACTAAATTGTCTGAGCTTTCCAGCAAATTCAGTGAAAACACCCTCGATGCCACCATGGCATGGAGCAAACTAGTTGAAGATGAAGCTGAGCTAGCAGGTATTCCAGATAACGCCAAAGCGCAAATGGCTGCTTCTGCCGAAGAAAAGGGTCAAAAAGGCTGGCGTTTAACGCTGGATATTCCTTGTTTCTTACCGGTAATGACTTATTGCGATAACCGCGAATTACGCCATGAAATTTCTCGCGCATTTGTTACTCGCGCTTCAGAAATTTCAGTCACCGGCAGTGAAAAAGATAACAGCGAGATCATGGCTCAGTTATTAGAACTGAAGCATGAAAAAGCACAGTTATTAGGTTTTGATAATTACGCACAGTTATCTGTTGAAACCAAAATGGCCGACACCCCTGAGCAGGTGATTGAATTTTTAACTGACCTCGCTGGCAAAACACGCAGCCAGGCAGAAAAAGAAATGGCCGAATTAGCTGATTGGGCAAACACCAATCACGGCGCTGGTGAATTAGCATCATGGGATATCGCTTATTACGGCGAAAAACTCAAACAAGATAAATACGCGATTTCCCAGGAAGCTGTTCGCCCATGGTTCCCAGCGAATAAAGTATTAAATGGTTTGTTTGAAATCACCCATAAACTGTTTGGTATGACGGTAACTGAAGTTCAGGGTACCGATACTTGGAACGACGCAGTGCAGTTCTTTGAAATTAAAGACAGCAGCGGCCAATTGCGCGGTAGTTTCTATCTTGATTTATACGCCCGTGAACACAAACGTGGCGGCGCTTGGATGGATGTTTGCCGTAATCGTCGCAGCACCGAGTCTGGCCTGCAAAACCCAGTCGCTTACTTAACCTGTAACTTCACTCGCCCAGTGGGTGACCAGCCTGCGCTGTTAACTCACGATGAAGTGACCACTTTATTCCACGAGTTTGGCCATGGTATTCACCATATGCTGACTCAAGTAACTGCTGCTGGCGTTGCCGGAATTAACGGTGTGGCATGGGACGCAGTAGAGCTGCCAAGTCAGTTTATGGAAAACTTCTGCTGGGATCCTGAAGGATTAAAAATTATCTCTGGCCATTTTGAAACCGGTGACGCTTTACCAACAGAAATGCTTGAGAAAATGCTGGCAGCTAAAAACTTCCAGTCAGCCATGGGCATGGCACGTCAAATTGAGTTCTCTTTATTCGATATGCGTATTCATAAAGAATTCGATCCAGCTCAAGGCGCTCGTATTCAGCAAATTCTTGACCAGGTGCGAGCACAAATTGCCGTAGTACCGGTGGCTGAATTTAACCGCTTCCAGCATAGCTTTGGCCATATCTTTGGCGGTGGTTACGCAGCGGGTTATTACAGCTACAAATGGGCTGAAGTACTGAGTGCCGATGCATTCTCTCGCTTTGAAGAAGAAGGCGTATTCAACCCACAAGTCGGTAAAGACTTCTTGAACTGCATTCTGGAAAAAGGCGGCTCTCAGCCGCCACAAGAATTGTTTGAAGCCTTCCGTGGTCGCCAGCCAAGCATTGATGCCTTGTTGCGCCACACTGGAATTGCGGCTTAAGCTTAAGCTTGACCTTATCTGCGACAGCCTCCATGGCTGTCGCAACTCGCTTTTTTTAATAAATCAGCCAAGATTGTTTTATTCTGAACAATGGAATGTTCAACGTGTACTACATATTTTGTGATTTAGACGAAACACTATTTACTCATATAGACCAGCAAGAGAAGCGCCTCTCCGATCGACAAAAGTTAAATGTTGGCCCAACATTCAAGTATCGAAGAAGTGACCAGTCAGCGATTACTCTAATTGCACTTTATCAATGGATGCACTGGCATTTTTTTCAGAAATACTTCGTCAATATAAAATCAACCAAGAAATTGAACTGATTTTTTTAACATACGGAGCATACGGAAAAAATCTTATTAAAAAAATATTTCAGGTTTTTTTAATTGCGAAGAACTCCTTGAGTATGCAAGTTATCTTAGAAAAGACGATCAACTCACTGCTTTTAAATCACAGTTTTCAGAACTCGCCAATAGCCCTGATTTCTCTGCTATCAGGAAAAGCAAAAAAAAAGCCGACAGACTTCACAATGACGTTAGCATTACTATGTACCTAAAAAATATGGCTCTTCCGCAGACTCTAGAAATGTTTGGCTGATTGATGACAATGCAACAGAACTAGATTGTTGTCGGGAGATGGGCATTAATACCATCAATTCCAAAAGCGATATTTATATCGCACTTCTCGATAACCTATTAACCAACCTAAAGCTTAGAGCAAGTGATCAAGTAGAATTACCCGAGGTAAATACGCTGAGCTAGCCTTTATCTTCAAAAGATTGGATTTCAATGTAGAATCCCTATTCACAATTTTTGAATAGTGATCCTATGAGCCGAAGTACTGATCGCTTGAGTAGCAATAGCCCTCATTCTAATAATCCAGATGCCGGACAAACTCTGCAATCTGACGCCATCTTAATGCTCACCGCTGCAATCTGGGGTTTTGCCTTTGTTGCCCAGCGTGTGGGAATGGAGCATCTGGGTCCATTCAGTTTTAACGGCATTCGTTTTTTAATGGGCTCACTGGCCCTGCTTCCTTTGCTTTGGCTGCTGCCAGATAAAAAACCTCACCCGACTTCGACACCAAAAGGCGTTTGGTTCGGCGGATTAGCGCTAGGACTGTTGTTATTTTGTGGCGCGTCATTGCAACAAGTTGGCTTGCAATACACCACCGCAGGAAAAGCCGGTTTTATCACCGGGCTTTATATTGTATTGGTGCCGGTGATTGGTTTGTTTTTTGCGCAAAAAACTCGCTCAATCACTTGGTTTGGCGCCTTAATTGCTTTAGCAGGTTTATATTTTCTGACGATTGAAAAAGGCAGCGGAATCAACAAGGGCGATGTGCTAGAACTGATCGGTTCAGTCTTTTGGGCCGCTCATGTATTGCTGGTGGGCTGGCTAGCGCCGAAACATAATACGCTGACTTTATCTTCAATTCAGTTTGCCGTTTGCGGCGTATTAAGTCTTGCTGTGGCGCTGCCGCTTGAAACCATCACTATCGATGCGATTGGAAAATCTTGGCTGCCACTGGCATATGCCGGATTAATGTCGACTGCAATTGCCTACACCTTACAAATTGTCGGCCAGAAAAAAGCACCGGCTGCCCACGCTTCAATAATTTTGAGTTTAGAAGCGGTATTTGCTGTTTTAGGTGGCTGGTTGTTGCTTGACGAACATTTGACTGAGCGCGCATTGATTGGTTGTGGATTAATGATGGCGGGTATGCTGATTTCGCAAGATCTTTTCTTTAAGAAAAATCGGGCTAAACCGAGCGTGTAAAGACATTATCTCTGGGGATACACGCACCGGCATCCTGTAAATAAAAAAAAGGCCGCTAAATTAGCGGCCCAAAAGGATATGCACATAAAGATCAATCATGTCAGAAGGCATCCTGCCTTCAAAACGATATATCAAAAGAGAGGCATGATAAAATTACGTTTAGCGTTACCCGGCGTGGTTAGGGGGAGAGTAGAAACCAGCCGCCCGGTAATGTGCCAACCGCTGCGACTATAGATAAATCAATTGGCTAGCGATTTGCGCCAAATCAACAAATGTTCGCACTGGAAATGAAAAACGCATTAAAACGAACATCTAAATCTGAACTGGTACTTCGCTCACAAAATATGATCTTCAATAATCCAAAATTACTTTATTGCCAATCCAACTGTTGCAATCGCCATTCTGTAGTGTGGCTAATCCAGCGGCTTTTCACACTCACCAATCGACCATTCTCTGGCAACAGCCCTCGCCCACCGGTGACTAATAATTCAGCCGTCGCATTGGCCTGCCCTTCATAGATTGGATCCACTTCAATATTCAATGCCACTAAATGCACCGATAGTTGGCCATAGCGCTTCAGCTGGCTACGTAGAAAAATACCACTCTGGAATTTATTCAACTGGCCATGCGGGCCGTCGGCACTAAAACCGCTATCAATCAGTTCAATAAATTGACTGGGTTTACCCTGCTCAACCGCTGCAATCATCAAGTCAATTGAACGACGGATTCCTTTCTCAGCGGGTTCGCCACTGCAGCCACTTGCTAACAATGAAAACGCAACCAATAGGCAACCAGTTAAAAAGTTTCGGCGCAACATAGATAATCTTCCCTAGAGTGGATTTGTTAGTGTTTTATTGTGTTAAACGTTAGAGCAGCTCCACCAATGGCAGTAACGAGTCAAAACGATAATCCGCCTGACCGGCAATTTGTGGATCAATCGGCCCATCTGGAATCAACAGGCTTTTACAACCGGCAGCTAAAACCGAGCGCAAACCTGGCATGGAATCTTCAACACCCAATGCAGCAGAAGGTTCAATTTTTAACCGTTCACAGGCGATTAAATAAGGCTTGGGGTTTGGTTTGGGAGTATCGACCTGATCACCCGTAACCAGCGTAGTAAAGCCAGTTAAACAAGGGTGCTGCTGCATATGCATCTGGGCAATTTCCATTCGAGAGGAAGTCACCAGAGCAAAAGGACGATTGCCAGCATTCAGCTTTTCAAATAAAGCCTCAACACCTGCTTTTAGCGGCATGCCCTGTTCAAACAGCGCTGCACCGTGAACTTCTAACCGATCGACAAAGACTTCACGGTCAAAACCTTCGCCACCAATTTCCGCCATATAGTCTTTACAGTGATCATAGCGAGCCCCCACAAAACGGGCGTACATCTGATCAGTTAGATTGATTCCAAACTCAGAAGCGGTTTTTTTCCACAGCTTTTCATAGCCCGCTTCACTGTCAATCAGGGTTCCGTCCAAATCCAGTAAAATGGCCTGGCACCAGTTCATATTGCTCATACTTCATATCAACGCTGGAAATTCTGTGCAGCAAGCTAACATTGTGCAGCATTTATTTCAGCTGGATAGCGACCATTAGCGCTGAATATCCAACCAAACCAATCGATGATCTGATGCAACGGATTTGCCCTGCTCTAACTTTTGATTGGAAAACAAATAGCCCAACTCATGTTCTGGCGGATACCAATAAACCCCGCTATTCAGCACATTCAGGTCAACTGAAGGCAGCACATAATCCAGCCGCAGCGGAAAAATATGGCTGCAATGCGCCGGATTCCCCCGATGTTTTAACTGAGGCAGCGATTTGGCAAAGGCCGCCCCGCCACCTGCGCTTTTTGGCGTTAACTCACCCAAAGCTGCCGAGCGATTAATTTTCGGGTGCTGCAACAACTGCATAATGGAATTTTGAAAGCTGTCGCCATCAACCGGGTCGGCATTAAAATCACCCAGCAGTACAAAAGACTGGTCATCTGCCAAGCCACTGGCTTGCCCGGCATCATCAACCAGGTAAGCCGATTTTTCATGGTCGATATAATCAGCAAACAATCGAATTTCATCATGGTTACGCCGGCCACTGCGCTGCTCTGCGCCTTGAAAAATTGGCGGTGTGGGGTGCATGGCCAATAAATGAATTGTTTTACCGTTAATGTTCACCGGCAAATCAATATGATTTTTTGAAGATAAACGAAATTGCTCCAGCACTTCAGCCGAGTAATAACTCGAACCATCAGCATTCACAGGTAAAGCAGCATCAGGCATCGCTTTCCATAAAAATTGCTGAAAGCTTCGAGCGTTTTTAATATCCAGCGGATATCGCGACAACAGCACAAAACCATATTGACCATGGTAATCACCAAAACCATAGCCATCACCCGGCAGGGTTATTTTTCCATCATTATTAATATCGACTTCCGCTAACAAACCGGTATTAGTCGGTGCCAAGTAAAAATAACCGTAATCAATCGGCAGACACTCTTTATCAGTTGGCTGTTGTGAGACATTTAAATAATTAGCAATGAAATCTTTAATACCCTGAGTATTTTTTGCCACACCATCATGGTCAAATTCATTTAATAGCAATATATCCGGGCGAACCCGCTGAATGATTTCTGCCACTTTCTTAATTTGCGGATGATATGGTTTTCCCAGCTGTTTGTTTAACTGGCCAGCCTTACGTCGGTCGAAGGCGACGTTGAAAGTGGCGATGCGGATAGATTCAGTCACTGATCATCTCCGGGTGTGGCGCTTGACGGCTACGATAAGCTGCCAAAATAAAACACCAAAAATTGGATATGAAACAAGGCTTATGAACTCCATTTCGGGGTATAAAAACCTCTTAATTGGGAAAATAGCCATAGCAAAATCATTGGCAAAAGTTGCTATCATATCAACAGGTTTTTTGAGTAATTCAGGAAGAATTTTATATAGACAATTACTGTTTTTACAAGCCATGAGCAAATAATTAATTAAACCCAGCGCTATAACCAACTCCATTGGTCTAAAATAATTTTGACCATAACCTGAAATTTCTTCATTGAACCAATAAGCTATTCGATCTTGATTCCACCAGCGATTATTTGAAATTTCTTCCCTATATTTTTTCATTTCAAGAGCGAAATATTTATTCCCTTCTAAATAGTTGCCCACATCATCAAAAGAATGCTTTATAATCCTGAATGTTTCTCTATTTGTTTGTTTTGGGTGTACTTCCGTATCAAGGAAGTTGGCTTCTTCTATAAAATTGGCTTTGTCTAATTTCAATCCCGAGCAAAACTCTGCACTACGAAAATTTACTAGCCCTGAGAAAGTTACGTATTCGAAAAATGCAGTTTGATTCAACTCAGAAACGTTGTTTCCAAAAACACATTTTTCAAAAACAGACAAGCCTTTAAATATACACTTCTTCGCTTCAAAACAAATGATTTTACTAGAATAAAAATCTATCAAACCATCAACATTAGTATCAATTAGTTTCATGACATCTATAGAGCAAGATTTCATTTCAAACTTTGATTTGAATTTAGATCCTCTTATATCAACAAGCTCAACACTATCATATTCATTGCATAAAAATTTCTCATGGAATAAGGAATCTTCAACAGCTATGTTTTTCATGGCACCTTTAAGATTACTAGCTTTTGATTCCACAAAAAATTTACTTAAAAACTCTGAGTTAACCACGGAAATTTTATCTCTAAAAGAGCATGCTTTAAACTGAGGGGCGGTATATTTACAGTGTTCGCTCCAACCCTCCAACGAATGTACTTTCCCTTCAAATGTACAATCGACATATAGACAATCTTGCATTTCCAAAGCATTGGCATTAGGCAGTTGCCATATTCTTTTAAAAAAGCAGTGATCGAATAAAACAGGTGTGCCTGACGTAAACGATTCTGCATAGACGTCACAATTATAGAATTTCACCACCCCTAACTTATTAATGATTTTTTTTAGAGGAAAACCATAATCTTCAAATGGACCAATATCATTTGCGCACAGAGGTATCTCACAATTTTCAAATTGATAGGTTCTTTCAGAAAATATTTTTTTGAGAAACTCATCTTCAATATTGCCTAGCAAAAAATCTTCAGCTCTATCAGTATTTATTTTGATCAAATTTTCAGTGGTTGCTAACTTCTCTACAATACACCTTGCTACACTTACCTGATACTTTTCAATATCAGCATTGGATTTTAAAATTTCTACCATTTTACTCTATCCTTCTTTAAATAACGAGACTTAACCACTCTACCACCCGTTTCGCCATCCAAAACTCTCCTCCAGCGCCAATAAACCCGGCATGGCCGCCGTGCTCGGCTAGTTCCAAAATGACCGTTTCAGATAAATGGTGGAGCCTTGGAATAACTGCCTCGGTCATAAATGGGTCATCCAGTGCCTGAATTAATAAGGTCGGTTTGGTAATGGTTTTGATAAAGGGCAGGCTACTGGATTGGCTGTAGTAATCGTACATGCCAGAGAAACCATGAATCGGGGCGGTGATTTGATGGTCAAACTGATAAAAGTTTTTAATGTTTTTTAATAGCTCAGGTGTCACACCATTCAGGTCGGTTCTTTTTGTCAGTTTTTTCTTTAGCGATTTTAATAAATAATTAGAATAGATTTGCGAAATACCTGAGTTAATCCGTCGCCCGGATTCTGCCAGCCAGAAAGGAACCGAAACCGCACAGGCACCATTCAATAATGCAGCATCGGCTTGCTCACCGAGATATTTCACCAGCTGATTGCCGCCCAGTGAAATGCCACAGGCAAAGCGAGCTCGATTTGGCAAGCGGGCTTGGAAGTGGCGTAAGACTCGATCAATGTCACCGGTATCACCCGAATGATACATTCGCGGCAAACGGTTCGGCTGGCCGCTACAGCTTCGCATGTTGAGCACTACCGGCTGGATATTTTGCTCAAGTGCCTGCCTGCTAATCGCTTTGATGTAATGCGAGCCACTACAACCTTCCAACCCGTGAATTAATAGCAATAGCGGCGCATCCTCTGGCAACAAACCATTAGATGCCTTACCCCAATCCAGATCGAGGAAATCGCCATCATTCAATTCAAGTCGCTGGCGCTGATATTGCACCTGAATACGTTTACCCAAAACAAAACCTGCCAAGGTCTGCAGGTGTGGGCCTTTCAGTAAAGAGTGTGGGCGGAAATCAGATGCAACTACCTGCGGCATAACTGTTGGGATACTCCTGAGTCTTAATAGAGCCAAATACTAAGATAATGACTACAAAATAGACAATGAAACATTTTCGCCATAAGTGAATCCAAGACCCATAACTTACGTTTCTTTCGTTTAGGAAAGACTATGAACGCTCAAGCCAGACTATTTAACCGCTACCTGAAAAATTTGCAGCCCGGCCAACTGGAATGGATTGGCTTAAGACCTGGCCGTAAAGAACCAATGCGCATCGTTGAGCAAGCCACTGCAATAGAAGGGCTTGGCTTTGAAGGCGATCATCGCAGTCAGAAAACACCTGGCAGCGCCCGGCAAATCACTCTGATCAGCCAGGAATATATCCAGCTAATTGAACAGTTAATTCAAAAACCGATTCAACCAGAAATGCTACGGCGAAATTTAGTACTGTCTGGAATTAACCTGCATGCATTACGTCATCAAAAGTTTCAAATTGGTGATGCAATATTTGAAGCGACCGCACAATGCCATCCTTGTGGAAGAATGGAGAAAGTGCTGGGAGAAAATGGTGTTGCCGCCATGCTAGGCCATGGCGGCTTGTGTGCAAAAATCTTGCAAAGTGGAAAAATTAAATTATCCGATCCAGTTATTAAATTATCTGGGGAATAATTTATACCGGTTCAACTTCGAGGCTTTTTTCTACTTCATCAAACTGACAGCTATCGCCATCCAGTAAATAATTCTGATATTCATATCGCAAACCGGTTTTTAATAATTTACCGGTTGCGGTATGCGGTAATTCTTCGACAAAAACCACTGCGTCTGGAATCCACCATTTTGCGACTTTATCATTGAGATAATCCAGAACCTGCTGTTCTGTCACTTGAGCATCAGAATGTTTTACTGCCAGCAGCAATGGCCTTTCAGTCCATTTATCATGCGCGACACCAATCACGCAGCACTCTTGCAAGTCTGGGTGGCCGACTGCAGTATTTTCCAAATCAATCGAACTGATCCACTCACCGCCCGATTTGATGACATCTTTTGAACGATCGACAATGTGCAAATAATTTTGTGGGTCAATGGTGGCGACATCACCGGTATCAAACCAACCATCAATAAAGTTAGAGCGATCGTTATCTCGATAATACTGATTCACAATCCACGGGCCACGAACCAGCAGCTTGCCAAATACCTTGCCGTCTTTTTCTAGCTCATTGTTTTGGTCATCGACTATTTTCATTTCGACGCCATAAATCGGCCGACCTTGCTTTTGTTGCAATGCGAACCGTTGCTCTAACGGCATCTTTTCCATTGCCGGTGTATGCGCATTTACCGTGCCGACAGGCGACATTTCAGTCATGCCCCACGCATGAACAACAAAAGCATCGTGATCATAATGGAATTTTTTAATCATCGATAATGGCGCAGCGGCACCACCAATCACTACGTTTTCAACCGAGGTTAATTGCTGGCCGATATGTTCCATATGGTCCAACAACATCAGCCAAACCGTAGGAACACCCAATAATAAATCCGGCTGTTCAACTTCAATCATTTCCCATAATGACTTGCCATCCAGACCTGGTCCCGGAAACACTAGCTTGGCACCGGTAATCGCTGCCGAATAAGGCACGCCCCAAGCATTAACATGGAACATCGGTACTACTGGCAGCATGCAGCAGGTATTACTGATACCCAGTGCTTCCTGACCAATTTCCGCCTGTGCATGAATAATGGTGGAGCGATGGCTGTATAAAACGCCTTTGGGATTACCGGTTGTGCCGGAGGTATAGCACAGGCTGGCCGCTTGATTTTCATCGAGCATAGGCCATTCAAAACCTTCATCACCATTGGCAATTAAGGTTTCGTAACATAGAACATTTTCTAACGTTGTTTCGGGCATATGCTGCGGGTCAGTCATAATAACAAACCCTTCAACGCCACTAATTTTATGCTGGATAGATTCAAGCAATGGCACAAAAGTCAGGTCAACAAAAATCCAACGATCTTGCGCATGATTAATGATGAATTCCAGTTGATCAGAAAACAGCCGCGGATTAACAGTATGCAATACCGCGCCCATGCCAGAAACCCCATAATAAAGCTCGAAATGTCGATAATTATTCCAAGCTAAGGTGGCAATTCGATCACCTTCTAGAATGCCTAACCCTTGCAAAGCACTGGCTAATTGGCGTGAGCGCATTGCAGCGTCTCGATAGGTATAGCGGTGTATATCACCTTCACAGCGGCGGCTGACGATTTCTGCGTCTGGATGCGTTGTTTCCGCATGCTCAATTAAACCAGAAATCAATAACTGGCTCGGCATCATGTTCCCTTGCATAAATCGTCCCCCTGGCTTGTGGCCGGTGTTGTTATTTTATGTTTGATCACGTTACGCAGTTAAAGAAAAAGTCGACTCTTCATTAACAGGCTCAGATAAAAGTACCATAAATACGGCGACAGCCATATAATATCAAAATCGTAAACTGCCTTAATGTGCTACTAAACTTCACGCGCAAGAAGAAGCGTGTGCTCGTTTAAAATCACTAGTAATTATTTATTACTGCACAACCATTATCAAATTAGAGAAGCATGAAATATTTATCTTCCTTATTACTCGCTATAGTAACCGTTGCTTTTTTTACTTTTATATTCCACCTCCATGGAAATAAAATTCAACCGCTGTTTTTGTTAAGCTCTTTTGCTTTTGGTGTTGCGATTATGCCTATCACAATTAGGCTGCCAGTATTCAGAAACCATTACATTAAAGATAAAATGTTACTAAGTGACCAACGAAACAGCATTCAGAATCAAAGAGTTGCTCCCGTCGCATGTGGGTTATTTGGCGCTGCTATAACTGCTATGTTTTTCTATCTGTTGAATCGCCATGATTTTTTACCTTATGTATTCTCTGCAGGCATTTCATCAGCGAGCATCAGCTTTTATTATGAGCCTTAAAATAAGCATAAAAAAACCCCTGCTGATTCAACATCAACAGAGGTTTCATTAAAAATGCTTGGCTAACCGATCTTCATGATCGATAGCGCATCATTAAATGCATGCAGCATTTAAGCGTGATACTTCGCGCTTAATTCATGCACCGCTTCAATAAATACGCCTGCATTCTCTGGATCAACTTCTGGCGTAATGCCATGACCCAAATTGAAGATATGACCGGTTCCCTTGCCATAAGCTTCCAAAATTCGCCCTACTTCGGCGCGAATGGAATCCGGTGAGCTGTACAGAACTGCTGGGTCCATATTGCCCTGCAATGCAGCTTTGGCACCGATACGTGAGCGTGCCTTGCCAATATCAATCGTCCAATCCAGACCAATACCGTCACAACCAATATCTGCAATGGTTTCTAGCCACAGGCCACCGTTCTTGGTGAATACCACCACAGGAACTTTGCGACCGTCATGTTCACGGATTAAGCCATCAACGATTTTTTGCATGTACTGCAAAGAGAAATCTTTATAAGCCTGTTCAGATAACGCACCGCCCCAGGTATCGAAAATCTGTACCGCTTGAGCACCAGCTTTAATCTGTGCATTCAAATAGCTGGTGACTGACTCAGCTAACTTGCTCAGCAACAAATGCAGCATGGCTGGCTGGTCATAAGCCATTCGCTTGATAGTTGCGAAGGTCTTCGATGAACCCCCTTCAACCATGTAAGTAGCAAGGGTCCATGGAGAGCCAGAGAAACCAATCAAAGGAACATCGCCATTTAATTCACGGCGAATGGTGCGAACTGCATTCATTACATATTGCAGCTCACCTTCTGGATCAGGAATCGGCAGCTGCTCGATTGCTTTTAGATCACGCAATGGCCGTTCAAACTTAGGACCTTCACCTGGTGTGAAGTACAAGCCCAGGCCCATTGCATCAGGGATGGTTAAAATATCGGAAAACAGAATCGCAGCATCCAGTGCATAGCGACGCAGTGGCTGAAGGGTTACTTCACAAGCCAAATCTGCATTGCGGCACAGATCCATAAAGCTACCTGCTTGCTCACGAGTGGCGCGATACTCTGGCAGATAACGACCCGCCTGACGCATCATCCAGACCGGGGTGCAATCTACAGGCTGGCGCAGCAAGGCCCGTAAGTAACGATCATTCTTAAGTTCTGACATAGGATGCTTCCGATAATTTGCTCGACAAATTTACCCGGCAAGCCTAACCGAAAATCTAAGCTGAGTCTTGACCTGTCTTCTTTAGCGGGTGCTAGCTACCTCGCAAGGGGTAGGTGTTGATTGGCATGCGTTATAAGTGAAGCTGCCTAGTTCTGTTTTATAAAATAACATTGCTTAATTACGCATTAACCTCTCTTCTCAAAAATCATCTTTATGCCGTTATGTTTTTTTTTCTCTTGGGCAAATAACTTCTGCAATAGTTACTTCTGCCCTTAAAATTACGGCATAATATCGCATCAAGTAACTCATTATTATTTTTTTTACTACATCATCAAAACCTTCAGGCCCAACATCAATTGTAATTTCGCCAACCATAGAGTCAAAAAAAGAAATGTAATCTTCGAAGAATAAAAATGGGAAATATCTGATTTCGTTATAAACATCTTTTACTTCAACAATAAAAAAACAATTTTTAGATTTAATATATCTCTTTGCTAAACCAGAAATCATCTCCAATTGAAGTTTTTGATGAATTTTTCCTACTAACCCTTTTGTTTTGAGACTTGCTAATTCTTGACTAAAAAAAACAATATCTAGACCACTTCGCGTTCCAGGCCATCGCAATAAAAAATTTCTATACTTATATTCATCACGTAACATTGTTTCTTTATCACCGTTCTTCCAATCACCACCCCAAAAATCTTCAGATATTTCAAGATACAGTATGCATGCTACATATGAATTGTTTTCGTACGACGTCAGTTCAGAAGTTTTTGTTTTTTTAAACCAAGAAGTGCTTCTCTTTAACTCACGAGGTATTCCTGATGGTGTAAAATGGCTAGATATATCATCGCCAGCAATCTTCATCATTCCATCTGCCATTTTCTCCCAAACATTCAGCTTACCGCTTTTATTGGTCATATTTATTCTTCCATGATTAAAAATCAGATGTAAAAAAACCGCTATAGCAGAAACTATAGCGGTTTTTTTATCTGTTTTGACTAAACAATCATCACAACACCATCACAGCTAACCAACCAAATAAAATCAGTGGAATGTTGTAGTGAATAAAAGTTGGCAATACCGAGTCACGAATGTGATCGTGCTGGCCATCAGCATTCAAACCGGCACTTGGGCCAATCGTTGAATCAGATGCAGGAGAACCTGCATCACCCAAGGCGCCGGCCGTACCCACCAGTGCCGCAATCGCTAATGCGGATAAACCCATTTCCATGCCCAGCGGCACATATAGAGTGGCGATAATTGGCACGGTAGAAAAAGAAGAACCAATACCCATGGTGATGAGCAAACCAACAATTAACATCATCAACACGCCAAGTGCAGTATTGCCAGCGAACAATTCCTGAATAGAAGCCACCAAGGTAGTGACTTCACCGGTAGCGCGCATCACTTCGGAAAAACCCGCCGCAGCAATCATGATAAAGCCGCAATAAGCCATCATCTTCATACCATCGAGGAATACACCATCGGCTTCTTTCCAGTTGATAACACCCGTCAGCATTAAGGTTAAGCAGCCAGCCAATGCGCCCAGACTCATAGAATCTGTCCACAACTGAGCAATCAAAGCAATCACCACACCCGCCGCACTACCCAATAATTTATTCATCGGTACGCTAACTTCGAGGGTTTGGTCGGCCTGCTCTGCTTCAGACATTTTGTAGTGACGTGGCTTTCGATAGGTCCAGAAAGCAGCAACCATCAAACCTAAGAACATACCGGCAACCGGAATCATCATTGCTTGCGGCATGATCGAATTACTAATTTCCAAGCCGTTAGTTCTTAAGCTTCCAGCCAGAATTTCAATCATATAAATGTTACCGAAACCAACGGGCAACAACATATAAGTTGCAGTTAAACCGAAGGTTAAAGTACAAGCAACCAAGCGACGATCTAAATTCAAGCGGCTAAAAGTCGCCAGTAACGGTGGAATCAAAATAGGAATAAACGCAATGTGCACCGGCACCAAGTTTTGCGATGCAACGGCCATTAAAGCGATGCTAGCTAATAAAGAAAACTTCACCTTAAAGCCACCCGCTTTCTGGCCATCCGTTTTACTTTTATTAATCACTTTAATGATTTTTGCTGCCAATAAATCTGGCACACCTGAGCGAGAAATCGCCATGGCAAAGGCACCTAAAAGTGCATAGCTCAGCGCAATACTGGCGCCACCACCCAAACCTTTACCAAAAGCAGCTAAGCTGGCTTCAGCTCCCATACCGCCAGTGACACCACCGACCAAGGCACCCATAAACAGCGCCAGTACCACGTTCATGCGAGCCATACTTAAAACAAGCATTACTAGCACAGCAATTACTACAGCATTCATAGTGAAAAAACCTAATTTTTAGATTGAGCACAGATTTGCCAATTGCAGCAGCCAAAATTGGATGCACTTTTCCTGCGAACTAATAGATTAGCGCTAGGTGAATCGACAAGTTTTTAGAAAATTTTTGGGCGAGTTGCCCATTTTACTATCTGAAACGCACTACCAGTTGAGTATCAATGGCAATGGTGATGATGCAGGTGGGAATGGTGATGCGGGATATCAGAGGTAACGCACTGGGCAGTACGGGAAACAGGAACAACCAAAGCAGCACGCCTTAACGGAATATCTCTGGTCGTCAGTAACTGTGTAAATGACCTTGATAACAACATCTTTGCAAACACTTGAAGCAACATGAACTCCGAGTGTACAAAGCAAATCCACGCTGCAACCTGTCCTCGATCAATAATTATGCAGCTGTAGGTTTTTTCTTTCCGCCACCAACTAAAACTGCAAGCTATTGTATCGCCTTTGTATAACTGTCATATTTTGGTTGTCATTCCTATCGATAGATGCAATTTGCAACACAACCAAGTGAGTAGATATGCAATAGAGATGAAAAGATCAATTGCATACTTTATATGGCTGCAGTTTTCGATCTAGGCCAGAAGTGTTTAAATAGGCTATCGGTTTGAGGAAAAATTTACGGAACTCGCCCGCCCAAATTGCCTCTCAAACCATACAAAAAATTCATACTCGTCATACTGTCACTCAGGAATTCCCCGCATGTCTCTAGATAAAATCGCTACCCAACTCGTCAATGCCGGGCGTAGCAAAAAAACCGGCCACGGTGCAGTAAATCCGGTGATTCAGCGGGCTTCGTCGATTGTGTTCGATAGCGTGGCAGAAAAAAAACAGGCCACCAAAAACCGCAGTAACGGCGAGCTGTTTTATGGCAGACGCGGCACCCAAACTCATTTTTCACTGCAACAAGCAATGACTGAGTTGGAAGGCGGAGCGGGTTGTTATCTTTATCCATGCGGCGCAGCTGCGGTTGCTAATAGTATTTTGGCATTTGTCGAAGCAGGTGATCATTTATTAATGACCGCTGCCGCTTATGAACCGACTCAAGATTTATGCAATATCAGTTTAAAAAGTCTCAATGTAGCGACTACTTTTTATGACCCATTAATTGGTGAAAAAATTGGCGGTTTAATTCAAACCAATACTAAAGTGGTTTTTCTCGAATCACCCAGCTCAATTACCATGGAAGTGCAAGATATTCCGGCAATGGTAAAAGCGATTCGAGCGGTCAATCCTGAAATTATTATTATGATCGATAACACATGGGCAGCCGGTGTTTTATTTAAAGCACTGGAACATGATATCGATATTTCGATTCAGGCTGGCACTAAATATATTATTGGCCATTCCGACAATATGCTGGGCACTGCCGTTGCCAACCCGCGTTGCTGGGACAGGCTACGTGAAAGATCTTATTTAATGGGGCAAACGGTAGATGCTGACACTGCCTATATGGCAGCCCGTGGCCTGCGCACTTTAGGTGTTCGCCTAAAACAGCATCAACAGAGCAGTATTACAGTCGCTCAATGGTTGGCAAAGCAGCCACAAGTAGAGCGAGTGAATCATCCAGCATTAGAAAGCTGTAAAGGGCATGAGTTTTATCTAAGAGATTTTAAAGGCTGTAATGGTTTATTTTCTTTTATTTTAAAAGAAAAATTAACTGAACAACAATTGGCTGATTATCTGGATAATTTCCAGCACTTCAGTATGGCTTATTCCTGGGGTGGCTTTGAATCATTAATTCTGGCTAACCAGCCTGAGCAAATAAATGCAATTCGCCCAAACAATCCGGTTGATTTTAGCGGTACATTGGTACGAGTACATATCGGGCTAGAAAATGTCGATGATTTGATTGAAGATCTACAGAAGGGTTTTCAAAGAATAGGATGAGCATTTGCTCACCCTATTTTTATTCATTTTGGAAAACTAGTGCTTAAACGATAATCCAAATGCAATTGGGCTAGCAATTGACTGATCGAGTGCAACAATGACTGCAGTTTTCTCGCTGTCTGAGCACTCGCCTTCAAGAGAGTCTTCTGTTATTTGCATCGATACATCGTGCAATACATTAATGAAAGCAATTTGCTTTTCATTCATGTAGTTATTTTTTGCCGCTAAGTTAACGAAGTCATAATGCTGTTGCCAGTTAAGCCGACACCAATTGGCCATTGCTGACAGCTTACCAGCGTCTAAAACCGCATAAGCATTAGCTGCTTTGATTGGCAGCTGCTTTCGCTCTTGCTCCGAATCTGGCTGCACTAACTTTTCAAGATCTCCATCTGGGATCACGGCTCTGCCCCAAAAGTTATTCAGGGTCATTTTGATCAAATTATCGTACATCGGATTAACTGTTGGCTCGGCCAGAACCGGTTGAGCGAGTGCAATTAAGCATAATAATAAGAACTTTTTCATCGAGTACAGCCCTGAGTCAATTTCAGATGGAAGTGCAAAGCCTGGTCGGTAGCAATCATCTATCGGTGGCCTTGCTGATTTATTTACAATAAGAATGATGCAGATACTGGCACTAAATAACCAGCCATTGAAGTCAAATTTGCTGTGTTACAATTTGCACTTTGCCACTTCCAATCCAACCAGTAGCCTCCCTTATCATGTCCAAATCTGTTGTTATCGGTCTGACCGACCCTAAAAGCCCTTCTAATGTCGGCTCTATTCTACGCGCTGCAGGTTGCTACCAAGCACAAAGCATTTGTTATACCGGCACCCGTTATACCAAAGCTGCCAAATACCATACCGACACCAAACAGATGTCACAGAAAATTCCGGTGACCGCGGTCGATAGCTTGCTAGATGCAGTGCCTGAAGGTGCCAAGATTGTCTGCATTGAGTTGGTAGAAGGTGCGGTTGCTCTGCCAGAATTTGAGCATCCAGAAAATGCTTTTTATGTTTTTGGGCCGGAAGATGGCAGCCTGGAACAAGCCGTTGTCGATCGCGCAGATGCAGTGGTTTATATCCCAACCATTGGTTGCATGAATCTAGCAGCCACGGTCAATGTGCTGCTTTACGACCGCATGGCAAAAAGCTATCAGCAACAAGCAAATAACCCACTTGACCAAGGCGATCAATTAATTCGCCAAAGTCGTGATACCAATAACTTACTCTCTATAAAATAGATTTATTCTTATTTAGGGCTTCAGAATTTAATAGATATTCCAAAATCACAATATCGGATGCGCAGACAGTTGCCTAACGCTGGATGATTTTGTAGCCAGGGTAAGCTTCAGGCGCGCCCGGGATGTGTGGGATGCTTTATATGTTCTAAGGCCCTTATTTTATTTAAAATCATATTATTATATCATCGACACCGCTCATGACTTTAAATGAAGCAATGTTCTCGTTCAATGGTTTGTAAGCATATATTGAATAATAACTTTTTTTACAAACATCTACTTGCGTAGATAATTCTTTTTCAACAATAAATTCTGATATTTTTTCTTGGTAGCCCGCTTCTTTCTTCTTAAAAAAAAACCCAAAACTAGGATCATATAAAGCAATGCCCTCCCCGTTATTAAACCCCGCCATGATATGCCCCCAATATCTATATTTTCTACTATCACCATAAGCAAGAGGGATTACCATTACTTGTGATATAAAAAAACAGCAAGCAGGATACCTATCCATAAAATCTGCAAGGCTATTTCCTGAGCAAGCCCGTTTGTAAGCTATCGCTTCATGTGTATCTTGAACAATACTCTTAAAAAATTCTGCAGAACCGGCATCATCTATTGTATACCCCATAAACTGCAAAAATTTATGAGACAAACCAAAAAATGAATGCTTAAGTTCAATTTTAATAGATTTGTTTTGATAGTCATTAATTGAAATATTGGTACAATGCGATTTATTTACAACTAGGTATTCAAATTTCTGCATATCTCCATTAAGTAAAAGTAAATAGACGCTCGCACCAAAACACACGCCCCTTTCTTCTTCTTTTTTATTTGGGTTAGCCAAGTCATTAGAGTAGCCAATTATATTTCTACCAATAGACTTCGTCCCGCCTAGAAAAGTAATACCACCGACACCATTATTATGTATTTTAAAGTAGTTCCAATATTCGAAACCATATTTATGGCACAAGCGTTCTAAGCCTCTTTCTTCTCTAAAAAGAAGGTCTTTAACAGCTTTATGCTCATGCTTATTATCAGAATAGGGCATTGACTCTCACCTCCAATTTTTAATCTTATAAAAAATTATGGCATCGATTGGCGAGCGATAGATCATCCCGCCATTGAAGTTTAGGTTGTAATGAAATAACTGGCACTCTTTAAGTATCGGTATTTCAGCACCCTATAAAATCATATTGTTTTTCATTATACCAAAGTTGCTAGCTGCTGCATTTCAACAGGTACACCCCGTGACTGCGGTCGGTCGATAGTTTGCTAGATGCGGTGCCTGAAGGTGCCAAGATTGTCTGCATTGAGTTAGTAGAAGGTGCAGTTGCCTTGCCAGAATTTGAGCATCCAGAAAATGCTTTTTATGTTTTTGGGCCGGAAGATGGCAGCCTGGAACAAGCCGTTGTCGATCGCGCAGATGCAGTGGTTTATATCCCAACCATTGGTTGCATGAACCTAGCAGCCACGGTCAATGTGCTGCTTTACGACCGCATGGCAAAAAGCTATCAGCAACAAGCAAATAACCCACTTGACCAAGGCGATCAATTAATTCGCCAAAGTCGTGATACCAATAACCTTTTGCAGGTTAAGTAGCTCTTACTTAAAATAATGCAATCTATACTAGTTCCAATATCTAAAGGAATTAGTTATGCCAAGCTTTGCTCTTTTTAAAGAGTCCGTTGAAAAATTTGAAGGATCAGCCTTACTAGATCTTTCCAGATTTAATTGGTCATTAGTCTTGGCCAAGCAAATGATGCTTCAACAAACTGCTGGAGCTTGCGAGCATTGCATGAGGATTGCTGAACATTTAGGCTTCTGCCTTGGAATTTCAGTCGTCTTTATAACTTTTTATGAAAACCCCATGTCTTTTAAAACATTACTTTTAAAAGATGAAGTAGTAGCAGAAACCATTGTTCGATGTCAGATCCAGCACCAATCACGGAGAGGAGATCACACCTCGCTCCTTAATTCTGGTGATCAATCTCCGACCGAAAAATTTTTAGAAGAAAAAAGTTTCTTTAATGAGCATACATTCAATGGAACAGAAAAAATAAGTGATTTCATAAGTTTAATTGCTAATTTTTCTAAATATACTGATTGCTACTTTCAAATTTATTTTCATGGGGCAATCCCAGGATCAGGAAGCCATGTTGTAACAGCTTGGAATAACTCAAAAAACAATACGATAATATTTTTTGATTCGCTTTATGGCATTGCTGAATTCTCGGAAAAAAATAGAAACAAACATTTCTCAATTTTTATTCATTGCCATCTGACACAAAACATACCAATGATTAATATTAAACGCTGGAATGCGACTATTTACAAAAAAACAAACAATGCATTGTTAAATATTTCAGAAAACATAGCAACAGCAATTCCCAAGAAAGATAGTTCAATTACTGGAAAAGAAACTTCTGTATAAATCAATCTCTAGCATGCTCTCTACTATTTATTTAAGATATCGAAACAAATTTCCTAATCAAACACTATCGCAATCCATAAAAAAAACCGCTCCTGTTTCCAGAAGCGGTTTTTCAATATTCAATCACTAGCAACCGCTAAATGATTAATTATTTACGAACGAGCAGAACGCTTACGCTCGTGCTCTTTCAAGAAACGCTTACGCAGACGAATACTCGTTGGAGTAATCTCTGCCAGTTCATCATCATCGATAAACTCTAATGCTTGTTCCAGGGTGTGCTTAACTGGCGGCACTAACACGATGTTTTCATCGGTTCCTGAAGCACGAATGTTGTTCAGCTGCTTACCCTTGGTAGGGTTGATTGCCAAATCATTGTTGCGGCTATGCAAGCCAACAATCATACCTTCGTAAACATCCAAGCCATGGCCGATAAACAAACGACCGCGCTCTTGCAAGTTAAACAGGGCATAACCCAGTGCTTTACCCGTTACCATTGAAACCAATACACCGTTATTACGATGAGTGACTTCAGTATCTTTAACCGGACCATAATGATCAAAGATGTTGGTGATAATGCCTGAGCCTGAAGTCATGGTCATAAATGCGCCACGGAAACCGATCAGACCACGAGCTGGCATAACAAATTCCAGTCGTACACGACCTTTTCCATCAGGAACCATGTTAGTCAGTTCAGCGCGACGGTTACCCATCTCTTCCATTAAAGAACCTTGGTGCTGCTCTTCAACATCAGCCACTACAAACTCATATGGTTCGTGAATTTTACCATCAACTTCTTTTTGAACGACTTCCGGACGAGATACCGCCAGCTCGAAACCTTCGCGACGCATGGTTTCAATCAGAACCGATAAGTGCAATTCACCACGGCCACTGACACGGAATTTTTCCGGGCTATCACCTGGTACAACACGAAGTGCCACGTTGTGCAGCAGTTCCTGGTCCAGACGGTCTCTGATGTTGCGGCTAGTAACGTACTTGCCTTCCTTACCAGCAAACGGAGAATCGTTTACCTGGAAAGTCATCGAAACGGTTGGCTCATCAATACTTAAAGCCGTCATTGCCTCAGGGTAATCTGGATGACAAAGCGTATCTGAGATATTCAACTTGTCGATACCAGTGATACAAACGATATCACCTGCATTTGCAAGATCGACATTGACACGGTCAAGACCGTGGAAGCCTTTAACTTCACCGATACGACCTTTACGCTGCTTGCCTTCATGATCAATGATCATCACCTGACAACCAGGCTCCATTGCACCGCGGGTGATTCGGCCGATACCGATAACACCAACGTAGGAGTCATAATCCAGCGCAGAAATTTGCATCTGCAGTGGGCCTTCAAGGTCAACCTTTGGTGGCGGAACCTTATCCAGCACCATTTGAAGTAATGGCGTCATGTTTTCGGTCATTTGATCCGCTTCTAAGCCTGCAACACCATTTAGTGCTGAAGCGTAGATTACCGGGAAGTCCAACTGTTCTTCAGTCGCACCCAGACGGTCAAACAGGTCAAACACCTGATCTAGTACCCAATCAGGACGTGAACCAGGACGGTCAACCTTGTTGATAACAACAATTGGCTTAAGGCCTTGCTCGAAAGCTTTTTGGGTCACAAAACGAGTTTGCGGCATTGGGCCGTCAACTGCGTCAACCAACAACAACACCGAATCTACCATCGACAAAACACGCTCAACTTCGCCACCAAAATCGGCGTGGCCGGGGGTGTCTACGATGTTGATACGGTAATCGTTCCAGCGAATGGCCGTGTTCTTGGCCAGAATGGTGATGCCCCGCTCTTTTTCCTGATCATTGCTATCCATCAGACGTTCACCGCCAGCGTTACGACGGTCTAACGTGCCAGACTGTTCTAACAGCTTGTCTACCAAGGTAGTTTTACCGTGGTCAACATGGGCAATAATGGCAATATTTCTTAACTTCTCAATCACAGGGGCGGGTTCCTCCACTCAAAGGGATGCGGATTATACCCAAGAACAAAGGAATCTGAATGTTTTTCTCAAAAAAACAGTGGTTTCTTGATCAGTTACCGCTGGTCAGTGACTGAACTTCTATTGAAATAACATTCAAAGTACAAGCAATCGGCCGCCCAAAAAACGATCATTTAAATACTTCGTTCAATAAAGGTCATTTCGATTGAATGAATAATCCAACGACAACTACCTTTGGATCGGCTCATTACCTCATGCGAGATAAGTAGCTTTTCCGTTATTTCCTTAATTACGTCTGCATTACACTTCTATTGATTTAGCGCAGCTGCGTTCCCCTCGGTAACAACTACTTTGTCATCCAACACTGTAATAATCTTTACGTTTAATAACAGTTTGTCAGTTATTGATATGCGTCAGCTTTCAAATATTTAGCTAGCGCTAGTATGTTACCTGATCGGTGAATTCACCGACTCTGACCCAGCAAAAAAATAAAAATAACAAGGCAGCAATGGATTGTTCTCAGAGTACGACCAGGAGCATCAGTACAGCCTGAAATAAAGGGGAAAGAATATGAGTAAAGTGACCTGTTTTGGATTTCGTAGCTTTGGTGAGTTATCTCATTTTGATAAAGCGCAGCAAGTACTTGAAGCATCTGGAGATCCGGTAGAAAAATATCGCGACAAAATGATTCTGTTACTTTCAGAAAATAAAACTGGCTACCAAGTAAAAATGCGTGGCAAGGAAATGAAAGTACGTCGCTTAAAAGAGCAACAGCACGGCTTTGCTCGCTGGGAGCTGCAAGCAGCAATTCCATTCCCACTCTCTCCTGAAACGATTAAAGAAGTGCTATTCCCTGCCTTAGGATTAAATGATGCGCCTGAATTGGATCACCATGAATATCCAATGGAAATCCTATTAGCAGACATCGTATTACCTCACCCTGATTTATGCGCGGTACCTGCATTTAAAGATGCTCGCGTTTGGGAATTTAATGGTGGCAAAGTTGAGCTGGTCAGCCTGCAGCTAAATGGCGATGACTTATGGACACTAGGCATCCGTAATCCCGACGCTGATAAGCTTAGCGACACGCTGAAGCAATTCGGCATGGAAGGTGAACGAAACATTACTTACAGTGATGCCATTGAAGAATTCCAGTGGAAGTGTGCTTAATCGCCCGACCACTACTTAGATTCTTCCCTAATTTTGCAGACTGGTTATTTAATTAGCCAAGTCTGCTTTTTTGTTTTCGAATAAAGTCCTCTCCTCCTCTGCTTTCAGCCTCCTCCCCCCTAAACTGCAGCTATATTCTTTAGTTTATTTATGACTATTTATTCTTGGTTCCTCACAATCTGTGAAGCAACTCGCCTAATTGATCGCTTTTAGATTCAATTTAAGGTCTAGACTGACACTAAGAAACTACTTTATCAGCTAATTCAAAAAGACGCTGCACTATGCCACAGCACCAAAAACAACAAAATCATCTCCAAGAAAAAAACCAGGTCACTATTGAACTAGAACTTCATGATCGCTTCCAACTTCAGCTCACTTCAATTTATCCAATCGGCAGTAAAACCAGCCATCTAGAATATTATTTATTCGTTCCTCCTAGCTTGGGCTGTACCGCCGAAAGATATCCCGCAGAGTTTTTTTACCGTGATCTAAGAAGCTTTCTTCGCTATCGAGTCAACCCGCAATCATTAGAAAAAATTATAGAATCACCAATATTCGATGAGTTGACCCAGCGGATATTTAATCAACAAAGCCTTCGATTTGGTTTGAAACTACGTAGATTGGGTTGCGAAATAAAGCATGCTGTTGCCCACTGGATCTCCCTTCATCCCAATCCTGAACGCGAAAAAATTATACTATTTAATACTCAGTTAGAATTTTTGTTAACAAAGCTTCGACAATTACCCATACCTGAAGAAGGCAGAATTCGTCGGATATTTCGTCAAGTTGATGAATATATAACCCACAACCTGGAGTATCAGTTGTGCCGCTGGTTACAAGAGCATTCCAAACTGAGCAATGAACACAGCTCACCCATAAAACAAATTCTGGTTCATGAAGGCGAATGGCGACGTTTAAATAATTACCCAGAAATAAAAATCGATGGAAGAAATGAACAGTTGCTTGCCAGAATTCGTCTATTGCGGCGTTTTTGTGAAAGTACTTTGTTTCTTGAAGTCAAACGTAAAAGAGAAGGCCGCTGGATGGAACAAATGGTGTTTAGCCTTGCTGCGGGCTTAGCTATGGCGATCGCTATGGCAATTGCATTTATGGCACAGCAAGAATATGGCAACCTGACTTTGCAATTTTTTAATGCCATGGTGGTTGGCTACATTTTAAAAGACAGAATCAAAGAAATAATTCGAAATATTACTTGGAAAAGACTCAATAAAAATTATTTTGATTTTCGAACCACTATTTTAGACAGTCGAAAGAAAAAAATGCTAGGACAAATTCGAGAGCAGGTTCGCTTTCCTGACCTCGATAAAATTCCAGATACCATTCAAACAGCCAGAAACCAACAACTGCCTTCGGCGAAAGAAACCGGTGAAACACTTCTGTTATATCGAAAACAGTTACAACTTAAAATCAGCAAACTTCCCGGTGGCTATCAAGCAATACAGGATGTTCAGTTTCTAAACCTACAGCAAATGATTAGCTTGACCTCAGAACCCATAGATGAGCTGCTGACCTATGACGGCCAACAGGTTAATTCAGTCGAAGCTAAAAAATCTTACCAACTATGGTTGATTACTCGAACCACCAATGGCGAACAACGGATCAATGTCTGGCGGATTACTCTGACTAGAAAAGGTATTCGACAAGTCAAAAAAATTTCCTAAGAATCTATTCATCAGGCTGCTCCAAAAACCTGTGACCATCTGATTTAATTAGTAAGCATCACCCCAAGCATAGATGTACTTTTTGATGCGAATGACGAATGACCGACGCAATATCCGATAAATTTCGCGGAGCAGTCGCTTTTTGAAAACCAAAGAGTTAACTCACCGTTATATCACTACTGGGTGATATGGATGAAAATTTGAGTAGCTAATTCTCAGATAACGCAGTTTTTAACATGAATGATGTTCAGAAACGCTATGACGATCTTATGACAATCTCTAACCTGATTATCCTTTATAAAAAAACCGGACATCGAAATGCGTCGAGTTCTACCTGCGTTGTTAGGCGTTGTTTGCTTATCTGCCCAAGCTGCTGTTGATACATGCAACCCGCTGGCATTGAATAGCTGCAATCTTCCTTTCCCAAGTGATCACTTTACCCTTCTCGATGAAACTTCTGATACCGGTTTAAAACTCAGCATGCCGAATAACTTAATGCTGTCTCAGCAAACACTGGACTCTGGAGAGCTGCCAGACTCCGTATTGCCCGAAAGCTTATTTCAAAATGCCAATGGTTTTTCTCCTGCTGCGCCAATAATGTTTGAGCTAGACCGACAGATTTCAGCAGAGCAGCTAGTCAATCAAGGGCTAGATGGTTTAAAAGTTTTTGACCTAGATAGCGGGCAACAGATTGATGTGCATATCGGCATTAAATCGCTTAACCGAAAACAGTCTCAAAAAACCAGTCAATTTATCGAAGCTTATCCGGTAAGCCGCTTTAATTTTGGCCATAGAATAATCGCAGTATTAACTCAAGATTTAATTAATCAGCCAACTCAAATAAATGTTGCGCCGGGCGTACAACAGCTATTGTCTACATACGATGCAGCAACCGCATCAGCCTCTGAAACTCAAATGATTGACTTCATAACAGGGCAAGGCATAGCGCTACAAGATATTGTTAGCATGACGCAATTCACTATTGCCAGCGAAGCCAATGTAACTCAACCCATGCTAAAGCTTAGCGAGCAGGTGATGGCTCAGCGTGGCCGAATTCGAAATTTAAAAGTCAATTATGCAAATATCGGATCAATTGCCGCAAAAATTCGTGGCGAAGTATTGCTTAATGAATACAGAGATCCCGAAGGAAAGGTTGATTTTAGTGGTGAATATAAGCGAGACAACTGGGCTAAATTCGAACTACTACTTCCAAAAGAAGCCAATGACGGAAAAGTGCCATTAATGATTTATGGCCACGGACTAGGTGTTCCTAGAGAAACCCGCTTTATTGCCAGCGAGCCCAACCTGAAAAAAGGTATTGCGGTACTGAGCATTAGCCATCCGAATCATGGTGACCGCTCTGCAACCGATGGCGGTTTTATCTTCAGTATTTTACAAACTGAAAAATTCCCCCGCATTCTTGGTATGGCACACCAGTCACCTTTAGATTTCCTAGCGACTTGGCATGCAGCAAAAACCATTATTGCCGCAAACGATTGGATGCCACAAAAACGCGATCTGAGTAGTCGCCTTAAATATAACGGTATCGATGTTGCCGATATAGATCCTGAAAAAATCTACTACATGGGTACTTCTCTCGGTGGTGTTTTTGGTTCAACGTTTGTTGCAACGGCTCCAGATTTAAAAGGTGCCTGGCTACAAGTAGCTGGCGTGGGTGTTAGCAATATATTAATGCACTCCGCGTTATTTTACGGTGTTGGTTTTGCTAACGTCATTCCCGATTCAGCATCAGAATCCGATTTAGCTTGGTTACAAAGTTATATTCAAATGGCTTTAGACCCAGGTGATGGAATTAACTTTGTTCACCGCTTACAAACACTGCCAGGTAATATGCAAGCCAGACCATTGGCAGTTCAAGTTGGCTTAGGTGATAGCTTAGTATTTAACCGCTCTTCCCATGCATTAGCATTATTAACCGGTCTCAGTCAGGTGGGCGACGTTTTAGAAAGCTGGTCTGGCGTGCCTTACTTAGCCGAGATGGACAATGGCTCAGGGTTATTACAAGTACCTTCGCCTTTAAAGGATCTACCACTAGAAGATACTTTTGCCCATGCCAGCTTTTTTCATCCTTTGGCAAGGCGTGGATTTAAGCAATGGCAAGATGCGGTTATTCTTACCAATAACTGATGATCAGTTAATAATTATTTAAAAAACCTGCATTCATTGCAGGTTTTTTGGTTTTTATTCTACGAATATCTATAAAAACAGCACGCAAAACAGCACGCCACCCATAATTTAAACTATACCTCAATCTAAAAACCTAATGACCGGAATAACACTAAAACACTAACATTAAATATGATTGCAGTGGTCGATTGCTTCGTTTTTAATGCAATTATATAACAAAATAGCACAACCTGAATTCAAATCTTAAGTGCATAACCCAGTAATTGTTTTCTACTGATCTTGGTTTCTGCTTCAAATGCTTCGTATGCAGTTTGGTAATTCAAACATTTTCTTGGGCGACTATTCAATCGATCAACCGCTTCTATCACTTCTTGGTTTTTAACATTTTTCAAAGACATTGTCTTTGGGAAGTAACGTCGTAACAATCCATTGGCATTTTCATTCTGCCCCCTTTCCCAAGAGCTATAAGGTTTTGCAAAATAATTGTCGCACTTAATTTTTTTGCTTAAGTTTTGATGGCTAGCGAACTCTCTTCCATTATCAAATGTTATTGTTTTAACATGCTTTTTAAGCGGCAGTAGTAAGCTAATCAGCGCCCCGACAACATTTTCTGTTGTTTTTTTCTGAACCGGCATTGCCAGACGAAGCTTGCTCTTTCGCTCATCAATCGTTGCAATCGCACCTTGGTGACCTTTTCCAATAATGGTATCAGCTTCCCAGTCTCCAATACGTGCTCTGGTATCAACAATGGTTGGGCGATCTTCTATTCCTATCCGCCCTGGAATACCTTTGCACGAGCCACCGGAACTACCGTATTTCTTTCGATAAGGTTTTAATTTCCTGGGCAAGTAGCGATACAGTAACCCGCCTAATCTTTTGTCTTTACGAATAAAATTATAAATCGTCTGATGGTGCATCTTAAACAAACCATCTTTGCCTGCGCGCCCCGCAATTTGTTCCGGACTCCAATTTTCCTTTAATCCATAGCAAATATAATCGACAGTAGCGCCAGTAATCTTTCTCTGTTTAGGCTTGTCTTCAAGGCGTTTCTGGGCAAATGCTTGAGCTTGTTTATGGCGATAGCCTCGTAATCCTGTGTTGCGTTTCACTTCTCTGGAAAGTGTACTCTGGTTGCGCTGAAGGCTGCTGGCGATAGTGTTAAGCGAGTCACCCATTTTCAAGCGTGTCTCAATATAGTATCTTTCTTCGGAGCTCAGATGTTTGTAGCCCATAGTGGCCTCTGTTTGGTTTGGTCGCCAACAGAGAAAATATCTGAGCTCTTCTTTTAGCTCAACCTCTGTTAGCGAACAGAGGTTATGCACTTATGATACGAATCCGCGCAACAAAATAGCAAAATAGCACGCCACCCATAATTTAAACTATACCTCAATCTAAAAACCTAATGACCGGAATAACACTAAAACACTAACATTAAATATGATTGCAGTGGTCGATTGCTTCGTTTTTAATGCAATTATATTAAATTAATGCCACGACGAGAACCGGATCAGCCCGGTTATTTAAATTACATCTTATTTTAAAAGTTCTGGATTTAAATCCACTCAATAAAAATGAGCATCAAGAGGGTGGTTGTTTTCCTGGTGATAGTGTTTGCTGTCGCCAAGTTTCGGTTTGTTGCTTGACCCGCTCTTTGAACTGTTTGAGGTTCAGCGCGCTCCCCATCGCATGGGCAAACTGTCGCGCACTGGCCATTACAGTGCTGCGACCACTCATGGCAGAAGCCCACCAGCGTGCATTTGTTTCGATTTCTAATCGTTCAAAAATTGGTGGCAAACTATCGTCCATATGATATTTTTTATCAGTTCGCGCCATGCGAGCACTGGCATCAACCAATTCCAAATAATCTTTTAATTTAAATGGCAGCGAATGAATTTTATCTTTGATGTTAATGCTGGACTTAGTTTCGCTATCAACAAAAGGTTTTAATCGGGCGAAATTGTAATCGTAGCGACGCTGACCATTTGTTTTTCGGCTTTTCTTTCTACGATGATTACTAGCAGGTAATTCCGTTTCTACTCGCACTTGAACCGAAGTGTAATTCGAACTTTCTGGCGTTTGTGCAATACCGGCACGCAATGGATTTAGGTCGACATAAGCCATGCAGGTTAGCAGGGCTTGTTGATCCAGCAATGCTTGCGCCTTGAAACGCCCCTCCCAGAAACGTCCTTTGCATAAATCTTCCGCGTTTGCCATTCTTGCTAACGGCTCATTAATTGAGCGCATAAACCAGCTAATGGAATATAATCGTTTGCGGTAAATAGTATCAGCAGTTTCTTCGACCCATTGAGTTTGCATTTGAGTAAGCAATTGGCGCTTGCTTGGATCTAAGTAATCTTTAACCCATGGATGAGGTGAAAATACTTTACAGTAATGCAACAGCACCTGCTTGATATCCCAGTTCTTTGCCCGTTCAACATCAATATATACAACGAGATGATAGTGATTCGACATCACGGCGTAAGCAGCAATATCCACCGCAAACGCCTTGCTCAGTCGATCAATTCTATCGACAATCCATTGGCGGCGATGATCGTAATTTTTACGGTGTTTTTTGAGCAGCGTCGGATCTTCCCCACACAGCCACCCTCGCCTAACACAACGCGAAATTACATGGAGAAATGGATTTTCTTTCGGATCGTATAGAATAGCTCTGGGTGATGGCATGATGTGAAAATGACAACTTTTTCAAGTGCCGCTCCTGCAAAAATCAACGGTTTTCACAGATTAAATCAATGGCAACCAGATGAGAAATCAAATGTTTTTTGGCGGGTATAAATAATATCTTGGGTGGCGTTATTGTGTTGGCGTTATTGTGTTGTTATTGTGATTGAGTGTATCGAGCCTGCATTTTTTAAATTAATTAAGTCTACCGACTAATGAAAATAGATCTTCTGACAATAATATTTTTAGCACATCTTCTAAATAACAACGCTTAGCATAATGTTGCAATGAAATAGGAATTTCTTGAGAAATTTCATTGCTATATTTTAATACTTCGGTTGTCAAGGCTAAATTCTTAGAAGAGAATCTTTTATCGTGCATTGCTCTAATTTGTAGTTCAATTGGTAGTTTCATCGAGCCATTTGAAATTGATTTCTTTATCGCGGCAGCTTGATAGCAACAAAGTATAAATTGAATGCAGTAAACGCCTATGTTTTCACTTAAACTTATTTTAGATTCTCCTCGAATATAAGCCTGATAAGATTTCAGTATCGCACTTGTACCCCATATGTTTTTTTCTTTATCGAGAGATCTTTTTTCGATAGATGAAATACCAAATGGAGTTAGAAGAGGGGTGTCTGGATCATCCATACTATTTCTTATTTCTTTTTTTCTTTTTATTCTGTCTTTCTGGAGAAGATATTCTTCGATGCTTCCATCAGTACTTATTGCCCAAATTTTCGCGTAATTTTTTGCATAATCTGCAAGTTCTGAATCGTTACATCTTATGATGTAACATGGATGTTTTTTTATATAGGATGAAGCATTTTGTTGAAGAACACCATTATATTGAAAATTTTCAGATGGTAATACAGAGTGAATTACTGGTCGAGAGTCAGTATGGCCCAAACAACACCAGAGCATGCTGTGGAATGCTGCAGGAGGGATATTAGCAGCTGAAGTACAATTTTTGCGTGTTTGAATTAGAATATCTCCCGGAAAAAGTTCTTCGCTGGTTATGTTCCTCATAAATCCTTCTCTTTTTTCCCTTATTTTCGCCACCGGATATTTAAAAGGGCTATCCACTTAGCTCGGCCAGCTACTAGATGTAGTATTATCGCGATTTTATTTCGTTATAAGTTATCGGAGTGGTTATGACTGCTTGTTCAAGTAGCCGGTAAAATAATAGCCCTCTAGAGTTTGATTTTCGACGATTAAATCTGAAGGCATATTCATCAAGATAATATTCTAGCTGCTTTTCTTGTATTGCCCCTTGATATGCACCTAAAATCCATCTTTTTAATAACGAAGCCACTCTATGAACTCCCGGCATTGTTGTATGCGCGGCAATATCAGATCCTAAATGAACAGTTTTATGATGAGCAAAACCATTTTCATTAACACAGTTATAAATTGGCGAACCATCACTATAGATAACACTTTCAGACTTCATTTATTTTAAAAATCCGGCAAGGAACGGTTTTATGCGCCGGAATACCAGTAATTTCATCACGCCACTCCGTTCCCGTTAGCTGGTTTGGATTCACTCCAAACGCTTCTAGCTGACCTTTATCGTTGGGATATAACAAGCCCATTCCATTGGGGATCGATAGATTATCCAACCGCATTCCTTTATCGAGCACTATCGCTAATTCGGCTTTTCCCCAAGGGGTTTCTAATCTAACCCAATCATCTGCTGACAAACCATGCTGCTCAGCGACTGTTGGATGAATTCTTAACCGACAACTTTGCCCTTTACCTTTACGCCATTGCGGATCTCTTTGAATGGTATTCGCCGTCCAAGGTGAACGCTCTCCAGCCGCAAGCATTAACGGAAAATCTGGATGCTTAATTAAATCGCCCGCCGGATTACTTAAGCAAGCACGATATAGCTCAGGAATAAATGCTGGCAACAATCGCACTTTTTTATCTCGCCAGCCGCAACTCTCTTTAAAGGGAGATTTTTGATCCATTCTCGCGACTTCTAATCCGCTAGGATTTTCGATAATTTTCTGGAATAGGTTTTTACCCATTTGGGTCGGCAATAAAGCTTTCCATTGCGGGAAAACATTCAATACATTTTTTCTTCGCGTCAAAGCAAACAGCTGGCAGTTAACCCAAATACTCGCTAAAGCAGGCGAAGGTAGCTGCGGCCCAATCAATTGATACGCCCAGAATACCCAGCGAGCAAATGCTGCTCTTGAACTGGCTTTGCTATCGATAAAAGCCATCGCAGCGCCTGCCGCAGGCAAGCCAAAACTATTCGGCCCTTTTTCTGCTAAACGCCGTAGCCAGTTGGGTGGTGACGGCAAAAGGCCGCTGGCTTGAGCAATTCGGTGGAAAATTTCTGGCTCTGGCAGGGCATTATGCTGGCACTGAGTCACTGGCGGACGTAAATGCGCATAAATACCAGGAAAATGCCGACCAAAAGTACTCCAGTCCCACTTTTCATAACCGGTTGGGCTGGGCAGTACATAATCGGCTTGCATCGCTGTTTCAGTCATCGCCGGTTCAATTACCACCAAAAGTTCTAATTGCTTTAATGCTGCTGATTGCTCTTGTGACCCTGAATAACTGCGTAACGGATTTGCCCCTTCGACAATTAACGCCCGAATCGGCCCATCAATAATTTCTTCTGGCAGCAAATTAGGCGAAAACATATCAAATGGGCCAAGTGCAGGAATCCCGTGTATGCCCGACTGAGTGTCGGTAAATGACTTTTGCTCCAGCAAATGCGTATTCGGTGTAAAAGTTGGTCGGTAGTGATTACCGCCATCACGGCATAAATTGCCGGTAATACTAATGAGCACCCGTATTAACCAAGACACTAAAGTGCTATTGGGAACCCATTCAATTCCGGTGTCGTAAAAAATACAACCGCGCTCTGCATTGGCGTAGCTTTCTGCGGCTTGAATAATCAGCTCAGGCGTTAACTCACAACGGGTTGCCATTTCAGTGAGGTCTACATCTGCCATCAATTGCTGCAGTTGTTCAAATTGGCTAGTGCTGTTACTTACAAAGCGCTGGTCATATAACTGTCTCGTTAGAATATGTTTCAACATGCCGCTAAATAGCCAAACATCGCTGCCCGGCTTTAATGGCAAGTGAGTTTTTGCCAAGCGGGATGATTCATGAATTCGTGGATCGATCGCAATCAGTATTTTTTTCGGATCTTTAGCAAATTGACGCAGCTTTGTTGCTGAAGCATAACCACGATTTGAATGAACTGGGTTAGTGCCGACCAATAGCAAACAATCACTATTCCACGGATCTGGATGCAGCACACCATGCAAAGGTGCCTTAACCATTTGACGATCTAACAGAGCATGCTGGGTTTTTTCTTGTGCATAAGCACTGAACCACCACGGACTTTTTGCCAGCTGCAGCAGTGACAATCCATAGGTAATATCCAAATGATTACCTTGGCCACCCAAACCGGCAATTGCCAAAGCTTTGCCGCCATCGCGGTCAAGAATCGTGCGCAGTTTTGTGCCGATTTCAGCGATAGCTTCATCCCAGCTCACTGGCTCAAACTCACCTTGTAGATTTCTTTTCAGTGGCTGGGTAACACGCTGCTTATGCTGATTGTATTTACCGATGCTATAGGCCTTGTTACAACTATGTCCCTTGCTAAATGGGTGTTCTAGATCTGCTGTAATGTCGGTGATTTGATTGTTTTCAACATTGACTCGCAAACCACAATTTAAGCTGCACAGCACACATGCGGTAGCCTGATTGAACGCAGTATGAGCCACATAACTAGGCTGAGTTTGGATTCTATCCAAGGGTCTGGCTGTAGATTTGTCAAAAGGTTCGGCAATCATGGCTGGCTTTGTTTTTGTTGTTATCGGCTAATTATCTTCAGAATTTTGATAATAGATAGGGATATTTAGTTCTTTTGTTATTTTCCAACACCAAACCATTTCAATACGGTAACAAGTATTTAAAAACACCCTGCTACAATCTTCAGGTTGAAAAATTGAAAAATGGCTCTGCCCATTTAAAAATCTGAGGGAGACAGATTTTGAACCTGATAACAAAAAAAATGGCTTTTGCATCAGCTCGCTGGTTAAGCTTCTGCCTAGTCAGCATGATGTCGATCTTTTTACTTTCCTGTATTCAAACCCCAGCCAGAAACACACATGCAGAATCACCCAGTAATTTTGGTCAGCCTGCCAGCTTACCATTACCCGGCAGCATGCCTTTAGTCGATTATGAAACTCAGTTATATAACTGGATTCAGCAAAGGCGCTATGTAGATTTAGGCTGGATACGCGATAAGGATGTACGCGATACCGGCCCATGGATTGATGGAAAATATTACGGATCTCACCCAGCCGTCAGGATTTATTATTCACCAGGAGTAATGAAATGGCTGGTCAATGGCAGAAAGGGAGAAATTCCTGATGGTGCGATGATTATTAAAGAAATGTTTTCACCGCCTGCTGCACTTTATCAAGAATTAAAAAATAACCCTGCATATCCAACCAATCGAGATTACGACCGGTTAATCGATAGTTTGATTAGCGAATGGACTGTGATGGTTAAAAACAGCAGCGCTTCGGCAGATGGTTGGTTTTGGGGCAGTGTTAGCCTAGGCCAAGCAATAGATCAGCAAGTAGATACTCGAGCTAATCGAGACAACAGTGCGGTACAACTGCGCTACTCTGGCTTTGCTATGCCTTGTATTCGCTGCCACGCATCAGCTGAAAGTGAGCTGACTTTTAGTGATTTAGCCAATATAAAAGGTTTTTCCGGAGAACCACTTCAATTTATGGTGGATAACTCTTGGCGAACGCCGAGTCATTTTGATAGTGGGCCAATCGAACAATTAAAAAATGATCCATTTGTGCAGTCGCTCATTGAGTTGCCTACTTCACAATTACCTTGGAATACTCAGCAACAAGCGGCCAAACAGACAGCAGATAAAAAGCTGCAAAAAATATTCAGTAACCATAGCTCCTTGGACAACTCAGCCGCCGTAGTTAAAAATTCAACTTCTCAAGCAAACCAAGCCTTTATTGATACCTTTCCTCAAATCAGTAAAGTCGATCCATCTAGTGTCAAAAAATTCCCACCGCAATGGTTAGATCATGTGCCGATGCCTGCGGGCCATCTACAAAAATATGTTACTTCTGATAATTGCCTTGGCTGTCATGGCGGCCTAGGTGGTTCGCCGTCAGGGGTTAGCATGTTTATTCAAACCGGCCCTAATTATGGCGATGGTTTTAATATTTCGGAATTTGGCGAATGGCGCTGGTCACCCATGGGGCTGGCTGGGCGTGATCCGATTTTTCATTCTCAATTAGAAACTGAAATGGCGATTCTAAAAAACGACGCGATTAATCATCCCGAACAATTAAAAGCACCGTTAAAGGCAACTCAGCAAGCAGTCACCAATACTTGTTTAAGCTGCCATGGCGCAATGGGACAAAGGCAATTAACCGAAGATGCTAAAAAAGATCCGTCGCTCGATGCTAATTTCAAAGTCGATTATTACTATTTAAGCGAAGCGCTAACCAAGCAAGATCAGCAACTGCAAAAACAAGCCGGTAGTTTGCAATATGATAAGTACGGCGAACTGGCCAGAGAAGGCATTAGCTGTATGGTTTGCCATCATATAGACGCACCAAATGCCAAAGCAATTAAAGACTGGCAGCCCAAGCAAGCTGATTGGCTAACTTTCGCCACACCGAAAGAACTGGCTTATATGATGTTTCATAATAATACCGGCCAGTTTAATGCAGGCCCGGCAGATAAAATTAATGGCCCATTTGATGTTAGCGAAAAACCAATGGAGCATGCGCTAAACAGCAAGCCGGTTAAAAACCATTACACCAGCGATTCACAAATGTGCGGCACTTGCCACACGATTAACTTGCCGAATATTGGCATGAAGAATAATGAATTTCCGGTATTAACTGCCGCAGCAGCCGAAACCCCTTTTTCCGATTATAACCACAGCATTGAGCAAGCGACTTTCTTGGAATGGCAGAACAGTATTTTCGCAGTGTCAGATAGCTCAAACGATTCAAATGATGAGTTTCAAAGTTGTCAAGATTGTCATATGCCGAGTGACTTTAAACTGGATAATAGCGACCCGGGCAAATCAATTTCAATTGACCAACTAGTAACCAAAATTGCTACGATTCAAGATACTAGCGTGGCAGAAGCCGCTTATACCTTGCCCCAAGAAGATCTTGATATTCCGATGCGAGATAATTACAAACGTCATACCCATGTCGGTATGAATGTTTTCTTGCTGGAAATGTTTAATCAGTTTTCAGATATTCTGGGTGTTGGGAAAACAGATTATATGACCTCAGCCACCACCGGAAATCAACTGGCAATAGATAGCATGGTTCAGCAAGCACAGAAAAATACGCTGGATATCAGTGCCAACATTTTATCTCTCGCCGGTGATACTTTAACCACTCAAGTGATTTTAAAAAATAAAAGTGGTCACAGATTACCTAGCGGTGTGGCATTTAGACGAATGTTTATTGATTTTCAGGTTTTAAATGATGGCAAAGTTATTTGGCAATCAGGAAAAACCAATAAAGTGGGTGTTATCGTAGGTGCGAATAGCAAGCCACTAGAAACTGAGTTTTTGCCCGATCAAAACAGTTATCAGCCTCACTATGAAAAAATCACTCAAGAAAATCAGGTACAAATTTATGAAGAGCTGAATTTAAATGCTCAAAATGAATTTACTACCAGTTTTATTCACCGTGTGACATCGGTAAAAGATAACAGATTACTTCCCAGAGGTTGGCGAGAAGCCAGTTACTTCAAACCTCAGGGCGCAGTGATGTATCAGTTTATGCAAGCGACCGACCCACATGGAAAAGCTCGGCAAGATAGTGATTATCAAAACCCGAGCAACAGCCTGAGTTATCCCGGGCAAGACCAACTGATTTATTCGGTGAAACTGCCTAAAGGCATTAACAAGAAAAAACTGTCAGTTCGTGCAACCGCATACAGCCAGTCGATTCCGCCTTATTGGTTGAAACAGCGCTTTGAGCAAGCACCCGATGGTATCGCAACCCAGAGGCTTTATTACCTAACCAGTAATTTAAAGCTGCAAGGAACAGCAATGGAGAATTGGAAATTGAAATTGGTGAGTGCTGAAGATAATTTATATTAAATAGGAAATAAAAAAAGCCCGCAATAATTAATTATTGCGGGCTTTTTAAATACTTTTTTTGTATCAGGCAGCGACCGGACTCGGTGATAATTGGTCTGCTGTGACCTGATTGATAATGGCCATGACCATTTCTGCACTGTGCGTTGCTGCCGTCACCAAGAACTCATCAAAGCTGACGCTCGATTCTTTACCGGCAATATCAGAAAGCGAGCGAATCACTAAAAATGGCACGCTGAGTTGGTGGCAAACTTGGGCGATTGCTGCTGCTTCCATTTCAACCGCTTTGGTTTGCGGGAAACGCGCTTTAGTTTCAGCAATTTTGCTTTCGCACTGCATGAAAGTATCGCCAGTAATGATCAAACCACGGTCAATATGATAATGGTGATCACCCTGACTACGCAGCTGTTCCAGTGCCTTGATTGCTTGTTCTGCCAAGGTTTCACATGGAGTGAATGCCGCCGGCATACGAGGCACTTGGCCGTATTCATAACCAAATGCGGTGACATCAACATCGTGATGACGCACTTCGGTAGAAATAACCACATCACCAACATTCAGCGACGGATCAAAACCACCGGCCGAGCCTGTGTTAATAATACAAGATGGGTTGAAGCGGTCGGCCATCAGCGTGGTGCCAATTGCAGCATTCACCTTGCCGATACCGCATTTCTGCAGTACCACCGGCGTACCATCCAATTCACCGGTATAAAATTCAATACCGCCGAAGCTTAAGGATTCACTGTGGGTTAGTTTTTCCCGCAACAGGGCAACTTCCTGATCCATTGCGCCAATAATACCGATAGGTTGTTGCTGGTAATGCTGCTGACTACTCACTGACTACTGCCATCCCATTGAAAAATCCGGGCAATGCTAACAGAGAGGTCTAAAGCCAGCTAGCAAAGATTGACTATTTTTTGACCGGATTCAATTACTTCGGGACTAGAGGCTGGGGGTGAACGACTAAATGGATTCAAAAGATAGAGCGACAGGGAAGCCGAAGCCGAGGCAGCTTATCTCGGCACTTGGAAGTAGGCACGCCGCCAGAGCTCCCAGTAGGCTTTACATAAAATCCGCACCTTCCTTCTGGCAGGTGCGGTAGTTTTTGTGCCGTTATCCCCAAGCACCGGCAATAACCAATCCCAAGTCCTGCTGCTGGCGCTCTTCAGCCATGCTGACTTCGCCTGATTCATTAGCAGCAGCAAAACCTGCCATTGCTTGAATCATTCCGTCGACCGCAGCAGCACTTAGTGTGCTATCAATTGTAACAATCGCATTCAGCTGTTGCTGTGGCTGGCTGAACCAGCCTTCAATCGTAATTTGATCGTCACTGTGTTGCGGTGATAATACCGAGATTTGCAAATCATCATCAATCTGCGTGAACTCCAGCTGCTGCTGGCTAATATCAGCTAACAGCAACCGGTCGGTGCCACCGCTATTCTGTAAGTTGATTACATCTTTACCGTCACCCGCCGCAAACAAGAAATCATCATTACCCGCACCACCAAATAGCTGATCATTTCCACGGCCACCAATAATAAAGCCATTCTGATCGCCGGTTTTTTCAATTTGATCGTTCTGATCGCTACCAACAATACCTATCAGCGATGAATCCGCCTGCTGAGAATTAAACTGGTTTACTTGATCGGATAAAAAATGCACTTGTCCCTGCTCTATCTGTAAATCAACAGAGCCATCGTCATTCAGCTGAAGTTGTTGTTCAATGGTATCGGATAAATAAGCCAGGCTAACATCGGCTAATTGGTGGGTTTGCCCATCACTGGTTTGATAGCTACCTAAACCATGTATCAAATTACTACCAGAAATATCTGCCTGCTGATCACTGACCAAATTAATTGACTGAATACCTAACTGATCAAGCGATAAAAACTCTCCAGTTTCAGAAATACCATTTTGATTCGCATCTTGCCAAACACCAAACTGCTGCCATAACTCATCAGCCGCATTTAATTGCTGGTCATTATTGCTATCAAATGCCGCCAAACCTTCTAAATCAGTTTGAGCACCTTCTAAATAGCTGGTAAAAGAAATTTCATCGGTCTGATTAATTTGGCCATCGGCGTTTTTATCAAAGGCTAACAAACCATCGTCTTTACCGACCCAACCCATCGGGTTTTTGAGTTGGTTAAAATCTGCATCATAACTTGCAGAAGAATCCGATAAATTGACTAACTCTACGCCGTCGCCATCTAGGTCTATAACTACTGGCGCAAAGAAACCGCCACCGCTGCGACCACCACCAAATGAACCGCCTCCATAACCACCACCGTAACGGCCACCACCAAATGACCCGCCGCCATATCGACCACCCCCCAAAGCTGCCGCCAGAAGGATTAAAACCATTAATTGAACCGTTTCGGCCTACATTAACATAACCAAAACCGGGCATATAAATTCGTATCGTGCCACCGGTATCTCCGGTAAAACCAGTATTTGGCTTAGGCTTGGAAGGTGGTGTCAAACCATTATTTGCTGCAGTTTCTTCATTTTTATCATTATTGTACTGGTCGAAGGTTTTATCTGGCTGGGCACCACTATTCGGTGCGGTTCCATTACCAGAATTGCCAGTTTTTAATGGGTCTATTAAATCAGGGTTAACCGGATCCACCACCCCATAATTCGGATCATTTCTATCATCCTGCGTTGCCGGGCCTTCTGGCTCTTTAGTGTCGGGGTTACCGTTATTGGTATAAGTGTCTTCCGGATCAACCTTATCCGGATTTGCTACGACATCATTATTAATATCTTCAGGATTTACATGGCGGCCGTCTTCGGAAGTTTCGTCTTCTTCATCTTCAGGAGTAGTGGTGGTGTCTTCATCTTCATCATTGTTAGAAGTTTCTGTATCAGCAGAGAGCACTATTTTTTCATATTCTATTTTTGCTTTATCCATTTTCTTTTCAAGTTCACCAATGACGTTATTGTATTTCTTTAACTCAGCTTGTTTTTCTTTTTCTGACAACCCAACTGCTTCATTTGATCCTTCAAGAACTTTTTTTGCATCTTTTATATTATTTTCTAAACCATCTTTGTTGTTCTTAATTTTGGCATGAAGTTTTTCCGCTTCCTTTCCAGTTAAATCATCAGTAAATGCCTTAGCTTCGTCAATTCTTCTAGAATGAAAACCGGACTAACGAGTATCTTTTTTTCCATCGCCATCATGATCATTATGGTTGCTGCCAAATAGTATTTCATAGGCTGCATTGTGTGGTTCATCATTAATTATTGCAGCTGACAGCTTGGGGCCAATTAGACCATTACCACCATGATGTTTTAAATCTTTGATAGAATGCTTTTGATCTGCTGTTAGTTTATTAAAAGCTTCCGTTGCTTTTTTGTTTGTAGTTCTTCCCACTGCAGCTATTCGCGTGATAATACCGGACTCAGAACCATCAAAAACTTTTTCAGTTGCAAGCCTGCGGTTCTCTTCACGAGTGATATCCATCGTTCTAGATGGTTTGTTATTGGTTTTCGATACACTATTAGCCGCGGTATTTAGTAGCGCGTTAACCTCTGCTTTTCTACTGTCTTTATTCCAGTCTTTTTTGAATATTTTCCCTAGATTATGTTTAAGTATTCCTCTTCTAATATCGCCCAAACTTTCTTTAGTATGCCCCAGAACATCCAACACTGCATCTAATGAGCTCCCCACAGTTAAATTCAAACCCGATGCGATGCTTGTTATGCCTTTACTATCTAGATAAATACTAGACTTATCACCTTCCTTCGTTTTTAAATCATTCCACTGGGAGTCGTTCATTTTCCACCTGCCTTTTATTTAAATGCAACCAACAGCCTGTAGTGGTTACCAGTTTTGGGTTGGTATTTTGCTTGATAGTAGAAACATATGAAGTTTCTAAGAAATCTCTAATGGCCCATTTGGTCGCTGTATCCTTTATACTGAGTGAAGATTCATACCCATAAGTCTGGCCTTTGAATTTGAACAAACCTGACGGGGATGAGAAAACCCCTTCTTTTTTATACCCAACAACCACGTGGTAAGATTTGAAAAAACCATATTTTTCAGCCAATTTTTTTCTCTCATTCAGGCTAATATTATTCCAAAGCTGCTCTTTTGATTTTTTCAGTTGATCATAGTCGCCATATCCTAAAGGCAGACAAATACTGTTTATGCTGGAATATTCCACGACATGATCGGTGATTTGATCATTATTAATATCCAGCCAAGCCTCTTTTAGCGCTAACTCCCCATTCTGATAAAGCCGCTTTCTTTTCTGCCAAATTTCATCAGCATCTTCATATAGGTAAAAGTAGGGGTCGACAATTCGGTCGAGCTTTGCAAGATCTTCTTCAGCAGCCGGGGTAAATATTACCGCTTCAAATGGGCTATCGCTCATATCAGGTACCGTACAGGACTGCAGCGCTTCCCAGGGTTGCTGGTTCATAAACTGAGTCAGTGCCTGGCACAGGCCGTTGTATTGTTCGTCTTTACTGACTTTGAACCATGAGTTGTTGGTGGCGATTTTCTGCTGTGTTGCTGGTTCGGCATTTAATGCGGAGTAAAAAAACGTGAATACAAATAACAAAAAATATCTAAACATGGCTTATCCGTTTATTTGATTAAAGTGATATAACAGTATCAGGCCGATAGCATTCACATACACCGAAATAGGCGCAAACTATATCCCCCCCCTTAATACAACAAGCTGTTTTGTTTAAAATAAGACCAGCGCAGTAGAAATGCAGATGTTTGCTGCAAAGATGAAAAATAAAAGCATTGAATGTCATGTTTTAATGAAAAGTAAATGTTTTTATTTTAGTCAGTGGCTGATGATGCCAAGCTTGCCAATTGTAAATGACCAGTGGCCAACAATTCACTAGATTAAAAAACCGCAAAAAATATGCTGAAGAGATACAACTAACCGAAATAAAAAATATAAATTCAAGCGTTCACTTGATCCCAATCCCATGCAAACCTTTGGCTCCTGAGTGTACTTGCAGACTTACCCAGGCTACGAAAGCCGATTGTTTTTTATTGATAAATTTTTGGTGTTTTCGTTTAATAGCAAACCAAATATAGGCAACCCTCAAGGTAGCATTCTTTACAGATTGCCTTCTTGGCACATCCTCGTTATGCAAGCACTTAGCAACGATTAATATGCACGCTCAGCACAAATATTGTGGTTTGCTAAGGCTCCGCACAACCTACAACATCAGGGTTGCTGAAAGCCTTCCCGCTGCTGTACGCCAATCTGTCAATAACACCATCTTGACCGACTTCAGTTGTTTGATCGCTAAAGGGTCTATTAGCCAACGCAACATCTAGGTATAATTGCCGCCTTTCGCCAGTATGAGAATCTCCTAAATGCCGCTTCTTGATAGTTTCCGTGTTGATCACACTCGAATGAAGGCACCAGCCGTTCGGGTTGCCAAAACCATGCAAACTCCTGGTGGAGATACCATTACTGTTTTTGATTTGCGTTTTACTGCGCCCAATAAAGACATTCTCAGTGAGCGCGGCATTCATACGCTGGAGCATTTGTTTGCCGGTTTTATGCGTGATCACCTGAATGGCAATGGGGTTGAGATCATCGACCTTTCCCCTATGGGCTGTCGTACCGGTTTTTATATGAGCCTGATTGGCTCGCCTGAAGAAGGCAGAGTGGCTGATAGCTGGAAGGCTGCCATGGCTGACGTACTGGAAGTTGCAGCAGAAAGTGACATTCCTGAACTGAATGAGTACCAGTGCGGTACTTATGACATGCACTCCCTGCCAGAAGCCAAGCAAATTGCCAGCACCATTCTGGCCAGTGGCATTAGAATTAATTCCAACGAAGAATTAAATCTTAGCGACGACTTTCTTAAAGGCCAGTAAGCCTTTACTTGGTAGATTTTTTCAGCCACCAACCATCTGGTTTGGTGGCTGTTGTTATTCAGGGTTTAAAAAATGACAGCCAATATCTGCAATGCCTTGTCGGGGCACTTGTATATAGTTGCAGCACCTTCGGGTGCCGGTAAAACCAGTTTGGTTAAAGCATTATTGGATCGTAGCCAGGGTGTGACTGTTTCGGTTTCTCATACCACCCGTGCCATGCGTCCGGGCGAAGCAGATGGTGTGAACTACCATTTTACTTCGGTAGAGAATTTTCAAGCGATGCAATCTAGCGCTGACTTCTTGGAATCAGCTGAAGTGTTTGGCAATTTCTACGGCACCTCGCAAAAAGCCGTTGAGCAACAGCTGGCACAAGGTACCGATGTTATTTTGGAAATTGACTGGCAGGGTGCTGAGCAAGTTCGTCGCTTGAACCCTGACTGTACCGGGATTTTCATCCTGCCACCCAGCCAACAAGCGCTGCGTGAGCGGTTAAATAATCGTGGACAAGATAGTGAAGAGATCATTGATGCTCGAATGGCTGAAGCGATCAGCGAAATGTCTCACTATGCAGAATTTGATTATTTATTAGTCAATGACGATTTTGATATCGCGCTTAATCAACTGGATTCGATTATCATCACCAGAAGATTGCAGTTACAAAATCAAGCAATAGCCCAAAAAGGCTTACTGCAAGAATTACTGGCCTGAGATTAGGCCGATACCCAGAATATTTAGCGATACTAGTAGACAGTGAATGTCCTTGTATCTGCAAGTATGAAGAGTCTGATTATTATTGATTTGAGCGCATTGAATGATCTTCGGTTGAAAATAGGTTCAGCCCAGATTGTTTGTTAGAATTTGCCTCTTTTATTCCTCTGGAGCGAAAAAATGGCACGAGTTACTGTTGAAGATTGTCTAGGTGAAGTAGAAAACCGCTTTGAACTGGTTCGCGTAGCAGCTATCCGTGCTCGCCAGTTAGCTACTGGTACTTCCGATGCAAAATTGGATTGGGAAAACGATAAGCCAACAGTTTTGGCTCTGCGCGAAATCGCGGCAGGTGCGGTAACTGAAGAAGGCATGCGTTTAGAAGAAGAAGCTCGTGAAGCCGCACAACATATGCAGGGATTCTAATCGTAGTGAGCGAAGCATCTGCTGTACAGCCGGAAAAGGACTATATATCCGGGCTGGAAAAACAGCTGCTGACCTACCTGGACGGAGATCAGGTGAGTCAAGTACGCGCAGCCTATCAGCTGGCCAAGCTAGCTCATGACGGGCAGATGCGCCGCTCAGGCGAACCCTATATATCACATCCAGTTGCCGTGGCGAGAATTCTCGCCGGCATGCGGATGGACCATCAAAGCATTATGGCGGCCTTGCTGCATGATGTGATTGAAGACACTGATTACACCGCTGAAGATCTATCGGAAAAATTCGGTTCCGATGTTTCAGAACTGGTGGAAGGTGTCACCAAGCTGACCCAAATTAAATTCGAAAATCGCACCATTGCCCAAGCGGAAAACTTCCGCAAGATGGTGTTGGCGATGGCCAAAGATATTCGAGTGATTTTGGTAAAGCTGGCCGACCGGCTGCATAACATGCGAACTTTGGGGCATTTAGCACCCGAAAAACGTCGCAGAATCGCCACCGAAACTTTGGAAATCTACGCACCGGTTGCTAACCGGTTGGGTATGAACACCATTCGTATCGAGCTGGAAGATTTAGGTTTTGCCGCCATGTACCCCTATCGTGCCAAAGTGCTACGAGAGTCGGTACGCAAAGCCAGAGGTAATCGCACCGAGATTATCTCAACCATTGAAAGCGCTGTTCTGGAATGTCTGGAACGTGAGGAAATCGGCTGCAAGGTTTATGGGCGTGAAAAACACCTGTATAGCCTTTACCGCAAGCTGAGAGCCAAAAAAGAAGATCCCGGCATCCGCGCCAGAACCCTGCATGAAATTACCGACGTTTACGCCTTTCGCGTAGTGGTCGATAAGGTCGATACCTGTTATCGAGTGCTCGGTGCGGTACACAACTTGTACAAACCAAGACCGGGCGCTTTCAAAGATTACATCGCCATTCCTAAAGCCAATGGCTATCAGTCGATTCATACCGTTCTGGTTGGCCCTTACGGGGTGCCGGTTGAAATTCAGATTCGTACTGAAGACATGGACCGAATGGCCAATAACGGTATTGCAGCGCACTTCCTTTATAAGTCAGATGACGATGGCAGTGGCCGCTCTAACGCCCAACAGCGTGCCCGCAAATGGATTCGTGGTCTGCTGGAAATGCAGCAACAAGCCGGTAATTCGTTGGAGTTTATCGATAACGTTAAAGTCGATTTGTTCCCCGATGAAGTCTATGTGTTTACGCCTAAAGGCAAGATTATGGAAATGCCCCGCGGCGCGACTGTAGTTGATATGGCCTATGGCATTCACACCGACTTGGGCAACCGATGTATTGCAGGCAAGGTTGACCGACGACTCGTCCCATTAAGTACGCAACTTAATAATGGCCAAACCGTTGAAATCATCACCGCGCCGGCCGCAAGACCCAACCCAGCCTGGCTTAACTTTGTTGTCACAGGTAAAGCCCGCGCCAGTATTCGCCACCATCTGAAAACCCAACGCCGCTCTCAATCTATCTCGCTTGGCAATCGCCTGTTAGATAAAGAGTTAGTGTCCAGTGGCTTCAGTACCACTCAGTTAGATGATGATCAGCGGAAAAAACTGTTAGAGCATCTGGGAACAGAAAACTGGGATGATCTGTTAGAAGATATCGGTCTCGGAAATCGAATGGCGCCTTTAGTAGCTCAAGTATTAATTAGCGAAGAGCAACAATCGTCTAATTTAGATGAAAATCCATTAGCGATTAAAGGCACCGAAGGACTGGTGATTAAATATGGCCGCTGTTGCAGGCCCATTCCTGGTGATCCAATTGTTGGCTACCTGAGCGCTGGTAAAGGCCTAGTTGTTCACGTTAATAACTGTAATAACGTATCTGACCGTGAAAACCATCCCCATAAAATCTTACCCATGCAATGGGATGATGAAGTGGTGGGAGAATTCCTGGCAGAGCTTAGAGTTGAAGTAACCAACCAACGCGGCGTACTGGCTCGATTGGCAATGACGGTTGCCGATTGCGATGCCAATATCGAAAATATCACCACTGAAGATCGTGATGGCTTAATTAGTGTAGTGAGTTTCACCGTTGCGGTGAAAGGCCGAGTTCACCTAGCTCGTGTTATTCGAAAATTACGCCATGTTGAAGGTACCGCGCGGATTGTTCGCGGCCACAATCTGTAGTTTTTTAGGTTGGTTTACTTAATATAATTTTTAAACAGCAGCCATTAGCGCTGCTGTTTTTTTTGATTCAGATAAATTAATACTGCAGGAAATTTTGGCATGACCCCTGAACGCTTGGCTATTTTGGATGACGCAATTACTCGCCGCCAACCGGATTTAACGGTTTTAATGGATAACGTAAATAAACCGAGAAATGTCGCCGCAGTGATTCGCACTTGCGATGCAGTTGGTATTTCAAAAGTCCATTGTGTTTATCCACACGATCGCATGAGCAGTTTTGGCGGCACTGCCATGGGTGCCGACCGTTATGTCGAAAAGCAATTACACGATGATGCGCTAAATGCAGTATCTCAACTACAAGCTGAAGGTAAGCAGGTATTGGCGGCGCATTTATCAGATAGTGCAGTAGATTTTCGAGATATCGACTATACCAAACCGACTTGCATTGTATTAGGCCAAGAAAAACGCGGTGTACCAGAAGCCACCCTAGCAGCAGTTGACCAGCATATTATTATTCCGATGCTGGGGTTAACTGAATCATTGAATGTTTCTGTTGCAGCCGCTTTGATTTTATTTGAAGCGCAGCGCCAACGCATGCGGGCCGGTATGTATACATCAGGCAGTAAAATGTCGGATGAAGAGCGCCGCCGGTTATTATTCTGTTGGACCCAACCTAAATTAAAATATTTTTGTGATGAAAAGCGTATACCCTATCCGCCAGTAGATGAATATGGCGAGCTAGTGAACCCATCACAATGGTATGCTTCTATTAGAGAACAACAGCAGTCATAAACAATATAAAAAATAGCCATGTAAATGTCTGCACCAGCATCCATGCTTATTTACGGTATAAATTACATCTATATAAATACAAAGCCATACCCGAAAGGATATGGCTTTGTATTTCAAAGTTTGATTTATTCTCTAAATTTCTTTCTAAAGATCACAGCAGCAGATGAAATACTGAATAATAGTAATAACCAACCAAATCCAAATACACCACCATTATTCTCAGATGTACTACTAAATGAAATTGCTGATGATCCGGTCAGCGGATTCAAGAACACACGAACCCCAGCCCCTGTTTTAGATACTGTTACCAAGTCAGGAAACGTATCATCATTAAGGAACCCTGATACCACTAGAGATTGCTCTGGAAGGTTCAAAGTATAATCAGCCAAACCAAACACGTTACTCTGATTAGTCCAAACCTGCGTACTACCATCCTTATTTATCACAACAATGTCATTATCATTATCAGATTCAATATCCATTATATGAGTAGTATTCAGATCATTACTGATAAAGCTGGTTGAAGTGCTAAAACTATAATCAGAGTTAATATATAACCGACTAGTATTATTTCTCTGCAAATCAGTCCGCCTAGTTACAACAGAAGTCAGCAATAAATCTTTATCTCCATCACCATTAGCATCGCCAATAGTCAAATATTTCGGTTCACTAATTACCTCTGAAGAAAATGTTTTAACTTGCTCGAGGAAGTTAGTGTTAATGTTCGAGCTAAAAACACTATTTTTATTATTTTTATAAATAGCTGAATTAACCGGTGTCTGAGAGCTACCTTCATCAAAAGTTCCAACCATAATATCCTGGTAACCAGATTTATCACCTGATAAATCGTCAATCGCAACCAGAGCCGTTTGAATATTGCCGGTATGAATATTAATGTTATTTGCCGTACTAAAACTTCCATTGGTATTTCTGTAAACAATCGTATTGCTATCACCCGCCTGGCTACCAATAATTAAGTCAGTATATCCGTCATTATTGACATCACCAAAATCTAGTTTGTCTGAATTAAACCGGATGCCATCAATATTTCCTCGAACTTGAAGCTGTCCATTAGCATCTGCTTCAAAATGAATAATTCGCCCATTCAAACTCTGGCCAGCACCACGATGGGTGATTGCAAAAATATCGACAAGTGAATCATTATCAATATCTGCAGCAGCAACAGCCCGAGTTCTTAAATAACCCGCTTGAACAACTGGTGCAGCAAAGGTGCCATTACCTTGATTTAACATCACTGACGGATATCCTTCGACCGGAAATAAAACTAAATCAGGCCTAGTATCTTTATTCAGATCTTCAAGAATGATAGCGGCTGCATTTTCAGAATAAGCTCTCGCCTGACTAGCGGCATTAAATTCTGCAGAATAAGCATAAAAATTGCGCTCTGAGCGGTTATTTGCAGTGTCTATATCCGTTAATCCAGAACGAAATACTTCAGCTACTACAGCAATTCTTCTATTAGCGCTTGGAGTAATCGAAAATTGGCGCTGCACTTCACCTGTGGCAGGTATTGCCAAATTACATGAAATCTCTTTACCTTCTAATATATTGGATATTACGCAATCGTCATTAGTGTTTGTCAATGACACACTACCACTGAATGTTGCAGTTACGGTCGCAGTAGAAGCTGCTGCATGGCTGTTAAGATTCTGGGCTGTCAAAGTATAAGTTGTGGCTTGATCAGTAATGCCTGACTTAGCACTAAATGACTGCAACACCTGATAATCCTGATTCACGGCATCATATATTTTAAGCGTAAAATATTCAGTATCCGAAAGTGATGTCGCATCTTGAGCACGAATATATAATTGGTAAATACCCGGTGTCGCAATTAAGCCAGAAATAGCGCCAGTAGCCGAATTAACAGACACACCGGTTACTGCAGGATAAGTCCAATTTTGAAAAGTAAATGCGCCACCGTTAGTATCTGAAATATCAATATTAAAGTTGAATGCTTGACCGCTTAAAGCAGAAAATGAACTTGGGCTCAATACTGGACCAATATCTGGTAGTGCTTGTGCCGAGGAAAACGAAGGGAGTAGTGATAAAATTAATCCTGGAAGCACAAATCTAGAAGGTTTTCCAAACAGCTTATTCATATTTTAACCTTGGCTTAAATGAAACAGATACCGATTAATAGGAAACTACTATTGCCTAAAAATTATTCAGCATAGCAATTAGATTGAGAAATCAGGGTGGGCAACTTTGCTAGTCATAGTATATCTCCTTTACTGTAGACCAGAGTCAGCTAGCTTTTTTTCCATTCAATCCAATCAATTGCACTTCCAGAGTATCAATCAGTAAAATTTCTGCTATTTCAAGCATTCATAAATTAAAGTTATTAGATCATATAAAAATCATATGGCTGCGGGTCATAAAAACTTGCGATAGATCAATAAAATCTACTTATAATTGCTGCGTTGATACTGATAAATCAACCAGAAACGCTTTTCTATTCAACAAATCGCTATAATCGCTCTAGGCAATCGGGGAATGAGAGCAACAGTGATTAGTAAGTGTATTTTTCTGGTTGAGGATGATCTGAAGCTGGCTGAGTTACTCACCAGTTATCTGCAAAGCCATGGCTTGAATATTCATCACTTCGCCACTGCACAAAGTGCTGTTTCACAAATCAAATTAACACCCCCTGAGCTCATCGTCCTCGATCTTATGCTTCCAGATCTAGATGGTCACGAGGTATGTCGTCAGATTAGAAGTGACTTCAATGGCTCAATTATGATGTTTACCGCCAGCGAAGATGATACAGACCAGTTAACTGCTCTTGATTTAGGTGTCGATGATTTTGTAAAAAAACCGATTCAACCACGTGTATTATTGGCCAGAATCAATATGTTATTACGTCGACAACAGCAAAATATTAGGCCTGTCAAACAAAACCAACTTGAATTTGGCACGCTACATATTAATCAGCTACAACAGACCTGCTTTTTGAATAAACAAGAACTTTTAATGACACCATCAGAGTTTAAAATTCTCTGGCAATTAGCTAGCCATGCCGAACAAGTGCAAAGCCGGGATCAATTGCTGCAATCACTTTCTGGGCTTGAGTATGATGGGCTCAATCGAACCATTGACAACAAAATCGCTCAATTGAGAAAGAAACTAAGCGACAACCCTGGAAGGGCGAAAGGCATTATTACTGTGCGCAACAAGGGTTACATGTTCGTTCCTGAGTTTTGGGCTACCAATACCGAACAGTAGTTACATTCCCATACAAAGTAATCAGTCTTAATTTTTATTCTCTATGGCATAATTAGGGTAGTTAACAAGGCCGATTACTATGACTCGACTATTTATTTCTCTTTATATAGGTTTTTTGCTGATTGTTTTCAGCATATTTTTTTCTATCAATCTGATTGATATATATTTATTTGATGACAACGTTAACCAACAATATGCAGAACAGTTCTCTGCTGAAGTTGAATTGATTGATCAAATTATACAAGAAAATCCATCTGCTAATTTACAAGCATTGCTAGATCTTGTTTCAAATAAAAACCAACAATTAATCACAGCGATCGATAAAGAGAATATTCCTCCTTCAATACTTAAAGCCCTAGAAATAAAAAAAGTATGGTTCGATGATAATGAATTTGATTATTTTCGCCTCGACTACAAAAACCAATTCTATAAAATAGAGATTAATGACAACCACCCTTTGATTATTAAAGATGATCACAGCATGGCAACTGCAATGTTTATTTTGTTCTTAATTGCAGCTATGGGTAGTGGAATATGGTTGTTTAGTTTACACCGAAAGCTAAGTTTTCTAGAACAAGCAGCCAATCGATTTGGTTCTGGCAACTTCACAACTCGCGTCAGTGAAAAAAGCCGCCATAAAGTTGGTAAATTAAATCTGCATTTTAACCAAATGGCACAGCAAATTGAGCAGTTAATCGCTAGCCACAAGCAGCTTACCAATATGGTGGCACATGAATTACGCTCACCTATCTTCAGACTACAATTACAAGTTGAGTTACTGGCTGAATCACCACAACAACAGACTGAGCAAAGAATTCAGTCATTAGAAGAAGACCTATATTTACTGCAAGATCTTGTCGATGAATTCTTACAATACAATCGTTTGGAGCGTCCTGATCAAAAAATTGATCTTACAGTAATATCGCTGGCTGAACTTATTCAGCCCGTAATTCAAACTATTGACTCTCAAATCATTAAAATTCACTATTCAACCAATGCCAACTCAGAAGCTAAAATAACTGTTGATAAAAATAAAACACAAAGAATTTTAAAGAATCTATTAGAAAATGCGCAAAAATATGCAGACAACAGCATTCTATTATCTACAAACATCATAAATTCACGGCTAATTATTACAGTGGAAGATGATGGCATTGGTATCGATCCATCAAATTTTGATAAGATTTTTCAGCCGTTTTGCAAGCTAGATAAGAAGTCTGGATATGGATTAGGATTAGCTATTTGTCAGCGATTACTTCAAATATCTAACGGGGAGATTAAAGCAGGAACAAGCTCAAGTTTAGGAGGCGCTTGCTTTACTATATCACTGCCTATTTAGGCTGATTGAATCAGACGCTATTTCTGTAAAATCACTTGAGCTGGATTACCAACAGCCCGACTGTCAGCAGGAATATCTTTGGTGATCACTGCACCCGCTCCAATAACTGAGCGTTTGCCAATCTTAACGCCTGGCAGGATGATTGCTCCACCACCAATCCAAACATCATCTTCTATTGTTACAGGTAACGCTTTTTCTATCCCTTGTGCTCGTAATTCAGAGTCGAGGTCATGTGCCGCAGTATAAATTTGTACATTGGGCCCTAACATACACCGAGAGCCAATAGTGACCCATGCATTATCTAAAATAGTACAGTTGAAATTGATAAAGCTCTCTTCTCCTATCAAGAGATGAATTCCATAGCTACAGTAAAATGGCTGATTGATTAATGCATTTTTTGCCATGTTTGGTACTAATTCCCGCATATTTTGTTTGACCATTGCAGAATCAGTAATATCGACCAAGTTAAATAACTGCATCTTTTTCTGGCATTGCAGGCGTAACTGGCTTAATTGCTCATCGAGACAGTTATAATTTTTACCTGACAGCATTTTTTTTACTGCGCTATGCATATTAAGGCTCATCGTCATACATGAATAAAAAAGCAATCAATGCCAATCAATATATTGAAAAGATGATACATCCTAAGTAAATATCCTATTTCATGCAAGAAGCTCAAACATTTGACGACAAACAGTCACTTTTAAGTTAGTTCCTATAGAGATTATCCAAAAGTTAACTTCTGAAACTGATCCACAAATCTAACTATAGAGACTTGTTTAAATTAAATTATTTAATTATATTGTTATAATATAACCAAAACAAAAAGCTACTTATTAAACAACGGTCACTATTTAATTTGTTTTTATCTGGGCAGATGTTTGTTAAGTAGTCTATTTTGAATAGGTAAAAAAAAAGGCTGTGCACTAAGACACAGCCTGAAGGGTCCGGAGGTTTTCACCTCCGGGGTCCGGGAACTTTACAACTTGCAATAATCCGCAGCAATTTTCGATGCTAAACGCGCATTATTCATAACTAACTCGATGTTGGACTTTAAACTATCACCGCCAGTCAACTCTTTGACCCGTGACAGTAGAAACGGTGTTGATTGCTTACCTTTTACGCCCTGCTCATCTAATTCTTTTAACGCTTGCTCAATTGCTGCGTCAATAACATCACGTGGCATAGAGTGCTCATGCGGAATTGGGTTAGCGATTACTACGCCACCTTTCAGGTCTGCATCCCACTTAGCTTTCAATGCCGCAGCAATTTCTTGCGAACTATCTAGTTGATGGTCGACTTCAAAATTACTTTCACGATTATAAAAAGCCGGCATCTGCTTAACGCCATGACCAATGACGGGGACACCATTGGTTTCGAGGTATTCTAAAGTCAGACCAATATCGAGAATTGATTTACAGCCCGCGCAAATAACGGCTACATCGGTTTTTGCAAGCTCTTGTAAATCAGCAGAAATATCAAACGATGTTTCTGCGCCACGGTGAACACCACCAATACCACCCGTTGCAAAAATTTTAATGCCTGCCATAGCTGCGGCAATCATTGTAGTTGCAACGGTAGTTGCACCATCCATTTTTTTAGAAAGAATAATCGGTAAATCGCGACGACTTGTTTTGATAATACCTAAACCGGTTTTTCCAAGGTGCTCAATTTCGGCGTGAGTTAGACCGACTTTTATCCGACCATTAATAATTGCAATAGTTGCAGGTACTGCGCCATTTTCTCTGATGGTTTCTTCAACTTTCAACGCGGTCGCCACATTATCTGGATACGGCATTCCGTGAGAAATAATCGTAGACTCTAGAGCTACAACAGGTTTATTGGCTTGTAGTGCTGCTTTAACGTCGGGGTGAATATCGAGATATGGGTTCATCATTATTTCCTGAGCTGTCGCTTAACCGCAGCGGCGCTAAGCGCCGGATTAACTGTCGAGTGATATGTCAGAGCCATAGCCGCGCAAGCTTGTGCGGTATCTACGGTCTGGTTTAAATCTAAATTTTTTAAATGGCTGTGTACCAAGCCTGCCATTAAGGCATCTCCTGCACCTGAAACACTAATAACTTTGCAGGGCTTTGGTTTAATCATCAGCTGTTGCTGACCATCACTTGCAAACAAACCGTCACCACCAAGACTAATAAATATTTTGGCGACACCTTGAGCATGAAACCATTGCGCACAGTTTTTTAAATCTTGCTGATCTTTAACTGGCTTGCCCCATAATAATTCTGCTTCCATAACATTGGGTTTCAAACAATGAATACGGTTTAACCAAGGCTTTAATTTTTCAGCCTTACTGGCTGAAACACAATCAGCAAAAACAGGCGCTAGCGGCTTTCGAGTAAATAAATATTCCAGTGCAGCTGATGTTAAATTGGCATCAATCACCAGCGCTTTACTATGACCAATACTAGAAGCTTGGTCAGCCAACACTTCAGGCGTTAAATCATTGATAGTATCCATATCGTTGATTGCCTGAACTAGTTCATGCTGATGATCAAGAATCGATAAATATACTGAAGTACGTCGGCCAGAAAGCTGTCGAATTGATGAAACATCAACTCCTGCATCTGCTGTCGCAGCAATCAACTGCTGGCCCGCTTCATCAGCTCCCACCACTGAAACCATGCGAACTTCATGGCTCAAACGTGCGATATTTTCGGCAATATTTCTACCGACGCCACCAGGGGTCATTGAGACTTGTCCAGGCAACGAATCACCGGCAATCCCGGCTTTAGCAGGAATGCCCTGAATATCTAGGTTACAACCGCCGATCACCATTACTTCTAGCGGATCGTTCAGTAAATAACCTTTACCGCGGACATAGCCTTTACGAGTCAGGTTCATAATATGACTGGCGGCCGCTTCTCGACTAATCCCTAAGTGTTCACCAAGAACCTTTTGTGAAATCAAAGGGTTTTGTCTAATCAAAGCTAAAATTTGTTGTTCGCGTTCTGTCATTTTGGTGCCCGCTGGCTGCTTTCTAACAACAGTGGGCAGCGCTTACAGCAACAAAACCCAACAGATGTTAATAATGGCTCACACATGTTGAGGTGGCATTGAAGCATGAAATTTGACGAGGTGCAATTCGCAGGGACTGCAAAACTTAATTGAGTTAAAGGAACTGGAAGACAGATCAAATTACCGAAAGGAATCGCAATCAAATGCGCAGGCTGCGCTAATCACAGAGTTTGGATAGTAATAAAAGAGAAGGGCTCAAGAAATGGGGAATATTCTGAGCCCTATAGAAATAACCGACTGGTAAAAAACTGAAATGATAAAGCTAGGCTAAATTGACGCTAAAATACTAAGTTAATATCACGTCCATCAGAAATTTTACAACTGCCAATGCCGCCACCATCTATACCAAAAGATGGATCTGAAAATTGAAATTGGCACTTCATGCTATTACCACGATTACCAATCAACAATGCTTGGGTTTTCGAGCTGGTCGTTGTCGAATCACCTAGTAGCAATGAATCATCATTTGAAGATTCACCAATACTCCAAGTTGAGCCTGACTGGCTAGTCGACTGCTGAACAAACTTGCCATTAAAAACTTCACCATCGGGCATACTGACTGTCAGCTTGCCATCATTGGCAAAAATATCTTGAGTATATTCAAATGAAACATTCGAACCACCCGAGCTAACACCTTGAATACTTCCAGTGCTTTCGCAACCGGTTAACAGCAACAACGACATCGCACAGGCGCCAACCAACTTATTTACTATTTTCATAACGCAACCACTCCCATCAATTAACACCATGCTAGTAAGTCAGGGTCATCTATTACAAGATGTTTTTTGTACCCTTTTGTAATGATTAGAAATCATCACTATTTTTAGACTTTGGTTAATTTAAAAATTATCAATTGTAGCTAAATGAAACAACTGATAATCTTTGCTGGAATTTTAAATAGTTCTTGTGAAACTCACCTGGAGGAATTTTATGATTGTATTCAACGCACCACGGGCAATGGGTCTGTAACAGCTAACCTGTTTTATGATTGAGCATTCTGGTTATCATTGTTTTTATAACAATTTTCAACCGTGTCTGTTTCTTTACGTTATCTAAGTGTTGAAGCTGCTGTCACAGCAATCTAAACATTAGTAGTGAAAACACCCTTTCTTGCCCGGTATTCAACCGGGGCCAAAAGCCCCTGAGATATTCTCAGTCTTGTGCGCATAATTTTTATGCGTCGGGGGTAATCAATGCACGACTTTTCTAAACTGAGCCAACTTGGCTGGCGTACCCATTTTCAGCAGCAACTTTCTTTACAAGAGCTGGAAACACAGCAGGCATATCGAGTTATTGCACAACATCGATCAGGTTATCAACTTGCAGGTGTATCAGGCGAGTATCATCTCGCTATTGGCCATTCAATGCCGCTGATTACAGTGGGTGACTGGCTGCTACTGAATAATGATATGAGTTTTTATCGGTTGCTTAAACGCACATCTCTTTTCAGCAGAAAAGCACCGGGTAGCAAATTGGACACCCAGCTAATTGCTGCCAATGTTGATACTGCTTTCATCGTTTGTTCATTGAACTACGACTTTAACTTGGGTCGTATTGAACGTTATTTATCTTTGGTGAATCAGGCAAATGTCGAACCTGTTCTGGTACTGAGCAAGCTTGATGTATGTACTGATCCAGATATTTATATCGATCAATTAAAGCAACTAAATTCCAATTTGATTATTGAGCAGGTCAACGGACTTGATGCTTCATCTACAAGTGTTTTACAGCCGTGGTGCAAAGATGGACAAACCGTAGTTTTTATCGGTTCATCAGGCGTGGGGAAATCAACCTTAGCCAATACCCTGGCCAACTCAGAGACATTTGCAACGGGTGGTATCCGAGAAGATGATAGTAAAGGAAGACACACTACAACTTCTCGAGCACTCAAGCAGATAGCTTTGGGTGGCTTGCTGCTTGATACCCCTGGAATGCGTGAACTGCAACTAACCGACTGCGAGCACGGCGTTTCATCGACATTTGATGATATTCAAAAGTTGGAGCAACAATGCCGATTTAACAACTGTCAGCACCAGAACCAACCTGGCTGCGCTGTTACTGCTGCAATAGAAGCCGGCGAACTAGAACCTAGACGATTACTCAATTACCAAAAGCTGCTTCGAGAGCAGGCCAACAATACCGCCAGCCTAGCCGAAAAACGCGCACATTTTAAAAGTCAGACCAAAATGTATCGCAATATTCAGACAGAAAGCCGAAAACGAAAGAAAAATAACTAATTTTTTGATCTGAATAATGTGGTGTTTTTTTTGCCGCCAAACCGGTGCTGGTATTCAAACGAATATCAGCATTTTTCAATTTTCATCGGTTCAATTTAAAAATTTTGATCGCAGGTGTATGTATTTTAAAAGCATTACATCACACCAATTAACAATAACTTCAGTGTCAACACCAAACCAAAACTACCTCTTTAGTAGTAGGTTCAGCGATCATCACGGCTTATCAATCAACTGGTCAGACAGATTACTTTGTATGGTCATACCAAATACCCACAAAAACAGAGACTTAAGTCAAGTCACTCGAGGTGTTCTGAAAATAGACTGGAGAAGAACATTCAGCAGAACGCACCGTGTTAGAAACGAATCGCTCCAGTGAAACATTATTATGTTTCTTTTCGCTCACGCGGCAGGGGGATAGGAAAAGCTAATATAGAAGCTGCTGAATAAATTAGCTCCGGTGTCGCTCCAGGATAGCGCATACGGTGTCATTGTAATTATTTGCACTACTTGCTTAGAGGGTATGCTTATGTTGTTTGCCGAGAATGGTGATGTAGCAAAAGCTTTTGAAGAAAGCATTTTGCGTTCCGTCGCCGAACGTGAAGCTAAAATTTGTGATACTTGAGACTACAACAAAGTTATGTCACTCCCGTGGGGAGTGAAAGAAAGCGTAGCCTCTGAGCACGTAGAAGCCGTTAGCGCTTATGTTGCTACCGCAGAAAATACCATCATTACTGTTGCAGGCAAGCCAGTTACTTTATTGAAACTCGGCGTAAAGGAAATAAAAGGTAATCACTTTTTAATTTTCCGCTACCAGCTGTAATAATAAAAAAGGTCTAGGCTCCCCCCTAGGCCTTTTTTATTACGTTAAAAATAATCAAGGCTATGTTCTGAGCATGGCGCATGGTTGATTATTTCAAATAGTAAAAATTCACATACAATGTTTTCAGCTTCAATTAATCGGTTGATTCGGTGGTAATATATTATCAACGATATGCTCTAACAACTGATCGTTTGTCATAAAATGAATATCTTCAAATGACGATGCTTCGAGCGTAAAGAAATAGAATGCTTCTCCCGCTTCTTCCCCTAGCATCTCCTTAGTATAAGAAATTAATGATTCATGCTCTGGCGCATTTCTTGGTGCTAAGTGTGCTGATTTTCCATTAATGCAGCACCACGAATGCACACCAACCATTCCGCCTTGTTCATAATGTCTGGTGGCACCTGCCAGAAAAATATCCACTCCTCCCGATGCGATTTCACCAAAACTTGGAACATAAGTTGCTATTCCTGCTTGACGAATTAAACGCCCAGTATGAACATTGATTCTATCATCTGATGACCCCGGGATATCCTGCAAAACCAGCGTTCTCACACCAGGGTTATTAGTAACTAAATCTTTTACCTTAATGTATGTTGATATCCCCAAGCCACCTGCTATCACTGCGACTGAGTCAGTAATTATTTCGATATTGGCATCACCTTCAGTAATGTAACTTGAGTTATAAACAAAATAAATACTATATGAAGCGTTAGTTACGCTATCTTCCAGCCTACCTGAAAAGACAAAATCATTGCCTCTTTTTTGAAAATTAATGCTATCTGACTCTAATCTTGCTAGTGGTTGATTAATTACTTCATCAACGTCAGATTCAATGTTTCCTAGGTGAACTCGAATATCTCCAGTAAGATCTCTGCTAGCAAGATCGATACTTAAAAATATTAAACCTTGATTAAAACTCATAACGAGTTGCTGATTTTCTGTATCCACTTGAAAAAATGCAGCATCAAGACCTTGACCGTTAAACAAAAAAGTTCGTCTTTGAAGATCTTCTTCATAAGCGGCTATATAGGCTGGTACTTCTGACGCCAGTAGTATAGCTCTTGCATTTTGGGCTGTTGTATTGCTATTACTGCTTCCACAAGCACTTATTAGCGTCGAAAAAATCAACATTGAAAAAACAAATTTTATTCTTTCTATTACCACAAGAAAACACCTCTTTAATTGGTTTTTTAATTAACAATAAAAGCAACTCCACCTACTAAAACCATTGTATGATTAGCTTTCTTACACAACGCCTACAACAAAAAGATTAACAATTGTGCAGGCACTTGATTAATGCTCGCAAAATCAGTTATTTAGCAAAAAATACCAACCAGAAATAGTACGGAGCAATGATTATCTAATTTAATCAATCATATTGAGTTTTAGCTATATATCTTTCCGAGACAATACTTCAGAATTTAATAAGAAAATTCTAAAGAGCATGATATTACTGACTAACCATTTAGTAAAAATTCTAAGAAATGTTTTTAGCAAAACAGCTAGCGAAGATAATGAAATCAAAAAAATCTTTACGATACTAGATAGTCCATATAGAGCATCAGGTGCAACAAACAATTTTGCTAATATTGTCATTTTGACCTCTTTAAAAAAGAGCTTCATGGCGCTGTTCACACATTTGATCTTATAAAGATACTAGATAGATTTATTAACTGTGATTCCGTTCAAAAAATACGCTTAGTTATAAGCTATTCTCTCTGTCACTATTAATAAGATTTAGTTAGTTATCAATTTTGTTGGCAAGCTAACTCTATTTGTTGATATAAAAATCAACCATAACTTTATTAGAGGTTCATTCGCATGTTACAGACTCGTCATCTGAAGATATATCTTTGCAGCTTCTTAGTCATCTGGCTCGTTGGTTGTGAAAGTACAGGAAGCATTAGAGGCGTCAGCTCTTCAGGCTCTAATGTCATATTCGATTACAAACAGGATATTTTTGCCAAAGATGGTGAGCTGACTGTCCAAACGGGTGACGGTGAAGTCTTCAGAGGGAAATTTGTACAGCAGTCTACTAGTCAGTCAGGTTCAACTTGGAGTATTGGTGAATCTTCAAATGATGATTCTCTACTGCTAGGTGATTCGACCAGCACCAGTTCAAAAACACAAGCGCTGCTGATTGGAAATAAAGGCAATTCAATGAAGTGTCAGTTCCAGTTTTCTGACCCAGCTTTTGGTATTGATGGCGGGGGAATTGGCAGTTGTACCGTATCAGATGGTAGAGAAATTAATCTTGTTTTTTAATCGGTAAATCTTTGTAACAGCGCATCTGGCCATTTTATACCAGGTGCGCTGTTACAAAAAAATCACACCACCAAAACAATCAGCTGACTTGGCCCGTGGGCACCATAAGCCAAAGTTTGTTCAATATCAGCAGTTTTAGAAGGCCCGCTAATTAACAATGCATTATTGGGTAATCCTTTTTGCCACCCAGCATTTTCGATCAGTTCTGCAAAGGTATTCCATATTTTTTCTTTTTCAAGAATACAAAAATGTACCGGCGGCACTAAAGACATTAAGCGGGGCTCATGCTGGTTCGGCCAAACAATTAAAGTACCGGTTTCAGCAATTGCTCCAATACTGCCTGTAAAAGCCGCATCAATACTGAAAAATAGCTTTTCTTTAAAACCTTCTTCATCAATAGATTGTGGATATTCTAGCAACTCAAGTTGATGCTCAGTAGCCTGGAAATAAGCAGCTAGCACGGCACCCCATTCAGTTTGTGGCGCATGTAGCAGGTTACCCAGTTTGTTCTGTTGCGCTATTTCTAATAACTTATGTGGCCAGTTGTTTTTTTCACAAGAATGAACTTCACCGTTAACGGCTGAAATCATTTGTGTGAATTTTTCTAGTTTTTGTTGATCATTCCAGGTTGGCAATTTTGGAGCTTCTGCTTTGGTTGGAATGAAATCAGCTAAATCACGGGTTTGATATAATTTATCTAAAATAGACTGACGTGCATTCATTACTTATCACTCCCGTTCGACTGACCAGATGCTTGTCGAGATCGTTGTTCCATCAGCTGATGTAGCGTTTTATTGGCTGGCACTGGTTTGCTGCGAACTTTACTCCAAACCGCAACCGGCCCGATATTGGGTAATAATTTACCAAAACGACTGGCCATCCACGACAGCATTTTATACCGATATCGGCTGGAGTAAATCCAACTAAAAATTTTCCAAACTCTAGCTTCTATCGCATTGTATCCAGCACCAGCACCTTTCATATTAACCTGTTGTGGATCATTACTACTGACCACTCTTTTTAATTCAATCCGCAATCGTTGTAACAATGATGGAATCGGAATTTTAACCGGGCAGACATCACCGCATGCACCGCATAATGTCGATGCTGAAGGTAAATCTTTAGTTTGCTCTAGTCCCATCATATGAGGAGAAATGATTTTTCCGATTGGCCCTGGGTAGACTGTTTTATAGGCATGGCCGCCGATTCTGCTATATACCGGGCAGTGGTTCATACAAGCCCCACAGCGAATACACTGTAGCGTTTTACGCATCTGTGCATCGGCATAAGCTTGGCTACGTCCATTATCTAACAAGACCAAATGCACTTCCTTTGGCCCATCTTTTTCATTTTCTCCCCGTGGTCCGGAGATCATGTTGAAATAAGTAGTTATCGGTTGACCGGTCGCTGAACGAGTTAGCAAATGATAGAGCGGTGGCACATCGGACAAAAATTCCACCACCTTTTCTATACCGGTCACTGCAACATGCACTGGCGGCACATGGGTGCTCATTCGGCCATTACCTTCATTTTCAACCAAACATAAGGTGCCAGTCTCCGCCACCATAAAGTTAACGCCAGACAAACCAATGTCAGCATTAAAAAATGCTTTTCTTAATTCACGGCGTCCCGTTTGAATTAATTCATCGATATCTTCGGTGTATGAGTGATCAGGAATTTTATCTTCAAATAATTTAGCCACTTCGACTGCATTTTTATGAATAGCTGGCATAATTATGTGCGAAGGCTTTTCTTCAGCCAGCTGGACAATATATTCGCCCATATCTGATTCTAAGCAGTCAATACCTCTTTCAGCCATAAAGTGATTCAGTTCGATTTCTTCACTGACCATGGATTTACCCTTGATCATACTCTTAGCTTGATGACACTCAGAAATACCATAAATTATTTCACAAGCCTGCTCAGCAGTTTCAGCCCAGTGCACCTTAATGCCATTAGCTTTGAGATTACTTTCTAACTGTTCTAATAATTGTGGCAATTTATTTAAACAGCGTTGGCGAATAGCTTCGGCATGCAGCCTTCTGGCTTCCAAATCATCGCTATCGGGAAATTGTGCAGTGCGCTTGGCAATTAGACCATCCATTGCACGGCGGAAATTAGTTCTTAGCTGGCCATCATTAAGTGCATCATGCGCTTGGTGATTAAAATCATTTTGCCTTACTGGAATATGGCTAGTGGCAGAAGTGTTTGGCGTGTATTTTTGTGAGTTACTCATTACATTACCTCCAGGCTATGCTTGCTCACCACTAATACGTTCCCAGAGAAAACTGGCGACATGCTGCACTTTTAGCAAAGGTTTATTTTCCTTTTTATGTAAGTGCTCTAAGTGCCCGCCAATATTCAGCAAACAGCCGGGGTCTGGACTAACAACCCTTTCAATTCCGGCATCCAACAAGCTAATTGCTTTATCGTGAACCATCGCTGCAGAGACATCTCCATGCTTTATTGCAAAGGTTCCACCAAAGCCACAACATTCATATTCACGATCATGAATCACTAGTTCAACGTTTGATAATTTAGCCAGTAAATCACGCCCTTGTTGCAAAGAATTAAGCTTTCGGCGAGCGCTGCAAGATGTGTGCAATGCAATTTTTACAGACGCGCCAACATCGATGATTGATAAATCAAGCTGGCCCGCCACAAATTCAGTAAATTCAAATAATCTGCCCGATACATTTTCCGCTAAATTTTTCCATTCAGGTTCATATTTTAATAATTCAGGATACTCATGCAACATAGTAGCGGCACAAGAGCCAGCCATAACAACAACCGGCCAAGGATTTTTTAATAATTCCAATTGGCTCTTAGCAATGGTTTTTGCTTCATCGGCATGGCCAGAATTTAACGGCGGCTGGCCGCAGCAACTTTGTCCCATGGGAAAAATCACTTCTATTCCGGCACGTTCAAATAATTTTACCGCTGAAATACCGGCTTGCGGGTCAAACATATCGACCAGACAACTTGAATAGAGATAAACTTTTTTAGCCGTGGAGTAACTCAACCGATTGGCAGCTCGGTCCAGATCATTTTTCGACAGGTTGGTCAAAATACTTCTCCTGTGCAGCTTTGAATCATCAAATGTTTTTTGTAGTTATTTCAGGAAGTGCTTTGTGGTCTTATACCTTATACATGCAACAAGTATTATTTAATCCGAATAACTACCTAGTCAGATCAGTTAGGTAGTTTTGCTGATGGCAAATGGATTAAAAACGATTAGCCTCTCAAACGATAACGGTTTGATTCAATTTATTTTTGTCCTGAGAAGCCGTATTGTTAACATTCGGGTGCTAACAGGCAACATTGGTTTGAGGTTTTGAGATGATGAAGCACCCTAGTTCAGCTGATAAGAAGTACCGCGACTATCTTGCAGCCGCTGAGACATTTATTGATCAACAACGAATCACCTCGGATCCGCTGAAAACCCTCGCTTATGGAACAGATGCCAGTTTTTATCGACTGATTCCGCAAGCAGTGATCAAAGTTGATAATGAGCAGGAGATCACTCGTTTACTGGGTTTGTCTCGCCAATTGAATGTGCCGGTGACCTTCCGTGCGGCAGGTACATCATTATCTGGCCAAGCCATTACCGATTCTATTTTGATCACCTTAAACAACAGCTGGAAAAGCCGCAAGGTTGAATCTGATGGTATGGTGATTAACCTGCAACCGGGCGTTATTGGTGCTGATGCCAATGCAGCGCTAGTGCCTTGGGGCAGAAAAATCGGTCCTGATCCAGCATCAATTAACACCTGTAAAATTGGTGGTATTGCTGCCAACAACGCTAGCGGTATGTGCTGTGGTACGGCGCAAAACTCCTACCATACCGTCGCCGGAATGCGACTGATTTTAGCTGACGGCGCATTACTCGACACCCGCTGCCCTGACAGCGTAGCCAAATTTAAAAACACCCACGCTGAGTTATTAAACGGCTTAACCGATCTAGCACAGCAAACCTGTATTAATCAGTCTTTAGCAGATAAAATTCGTCATAAATTCCGCTTGAAAAATACCACTGGTTATAGCTTGAATGCTTTGGTCGATTATCAAGATCCGCTGGATATTTTGCAGCACCTGATGATTGGCTCTGAAGGTACTTTGGGTTTTATTTCTGAAATCAGTTACCACACAGTGGTTGAGCATCCACATAAAGCTTCGACTCTGGTGGTTTTTGATAACACTGATAGTGCTTGCCGTGCAGTTTCTGCTTTAAAAACAGAACCAGTCGATTCAGTTGAAATGATGGATCGTAAAGCATTAGCTTCTGTTGATGGCAAACCCGGCATGCCAGATTTTATTTCCAACCTTAATGAACAAGCCAATTCACTATTAATCGAAACACGTGCTGCAACTGAAAACGAGCTCAACCAGCAAATTGCTCGCATTAATGACGTGTTAAAAGATTTTAATAAAGCGGCCGAAGTTTCATTTACCGCTGACCCAGCCGAATTCGGTAAATTATGGGCGATTCGTAAAGGTTTATTCCCGGCTGTCGGTGGTGTTCGCGAAGTTGGCACCACGGTTATTATTGAAGACATCGCCTTCCCAGTGCCACAACTGGCAGAAGCAGTGATTGAATTGCAGCAGCTGTTTATCGATTTCGAGTATCACAATGCAATTATTTTCGGCCATGCATTGGAAGGAAATTTGCACTTTGTGTTCACCCAAGGTTTTGAGACGCAACAAGAAATCGATCGCTACGGCAAATTCATGGATGCAGTTGCGCATCTTGTAGTTAACGGTTACGGCGGCTCGTTGAAAGCTGAGCACGGCACCGGACGCAATATGGCACCTTACGTTGAAATGGAATGGGGCAGCCAAGCTTATAATTTAATGCGTCAGCTTAAAGCGTTGCTCGATCCACACAACATTCTCAACCCGGGTGTCATCTTGACCGACGACCCCCAATCACATCTGAAGAATCTTAAGGCATTGCCAGCAGCTGACGTCAGCATCGATATGTGTATCGAATGTGGCTTCTGCGAGCCAGTGTGCCCATCACGAGATATCACTCTAACACCTCGCCAACGTGCTGCACTTTGGAGAGAGATCAGCCGTGCCGATCGTGATGATGACAAAGCACGTGTTAAAGAGTTGGAGCAAAGCTGGTTGTATAACGGACTCGACACCTGCGCCGCCTGCGGCATGTGCCAAACCCGCTGCCCAGTTGGGATTAATATTGCTGACCTGACCCGTAAATTACGCGGCCAGCGCAACAGTGGTACAACCGATAGTATCGCCAGCATCGCAGCTAATAATTACGGCAGCGCTATGAAAATAGCCGGCGCTGGTTTGAGTGCAGCCAAGGCAACTGGGGCAATCATCGGTAATCAGCGCTTAAAACGGATCACCGAAAAAGGCCATAAAATGTTCTCGGCGATGCCTGTTTGGCCTGCAACCTCTCCTGGATCTGCCAGCTATAGCCTGTCTAATAGCTTAAACAACGGTGAGCCAATTGTATTTTTCCCCAGCTGTGCCAGCCGTACTTTTGGCAATGCTAAGGGTCAACAAAGCCAGATAGATGTCATTCGCCAATTATTAGAGCGTGCCGGCTACCAACTGATCATTCCAAAGAAACTAGGTGATTTGTGTTGCGGCATGCCATTTGAAAGCAAAGGCTTTGCTGTTCAAGCGCAAAGCAAAGCTACGCAACTGCGAAATGCTCTAGAGCTCGCGTCAAACAATGGTCAGTACCCGGTGTTATGCGATACCAGCCCGTGTGTGGTTCGTGGTAAGGCTGAAATTGAAGCATCGAATAGCAAGATGACATTGTTAGACCCTGTTGAATTTTGCCTAGAGCATCTACTGCCTCGATTAACCATTCGGCGTAAGGTTCACCGCCTAGCTGTGCACGCGACTTGTAGCGTTCGCAAACAAGGTTTAACCACAACGCTAGAAAAACTAGCGAGCCACTGTGCTGATGAATTAATCATTCCCGAAGGTATAGAATGTTGCGGTTTCGCCGGTGATCGCGGTTTTACTCAACCAGAACTTAATGCTTCTTCACTGGAAAATTTATCGAAGCAAATTGATGGTTGTGAGCAAGGTGTTTCTACTAGCCGAACCTGTGAAATTGGCTTAACAGAACACGGCGGTATAGATTATCGCTCGATCTTCCATTTATTGGATGAATGTAGCCGCGAGATACCCAAGCCACTTTAAAGTGCAGAATTTAGCTCATATTGAAATGGCATGGGTATTAATAAAAATATCAAAACATATGGCCTAGCAGATATGCTAACTCTAATCTGTCAGACCATTTTTCTTACAATCGGTTATAATGAGATCGCAACATAAGATTTCTTAATTGACAGTTTATCAATTCATCAAATCCTGACATTGGTCTATATTTTTTCTACATTTGCCAGCTAGGCTCATACTATCTCTATCAGATAAAGCTTTTCTGATGCCTGATTTACTGCAACGACTTCCCGAACTAGTGATGAAATCACTAGAACAAAAAATATTCGAAGGTGACTGGCCGCCCGGCACACGTTTGCCGCCAGAACGGCAATTGTCCAAAGATATGGATGTGTCACGAAATTCTTTACGTGATGCTATTCAGCGGTTGGTCAGCCGTGGATTACTGGAAACACGTCAAGGCAGTGGAACCCGCGTTGTCGAGCATCCTGAAACCAGTTATCAAGGCAAGATGGAAGATCTTCTGATCAGCTGTCCCTCGTTGCATAAAAATACATTAGATTTTCGATTACTACTGGAAAGTGAAGCAGTAAAATTAGCTACTTTATATGCCACCGAAGCACAAAAAACTGAATTGGTTGAACTGGCGATAGCGCTAGATAAAACGTTCGACAATATAGATATCGAAAAAGATCAGCAATTTCACCTGAAAATTGCTGAGTACAGCGGTAATCCCTTAATATTTCATTCTTTGAAACAGCTCGGAAACTTGTTAACTGAGAGTATTATCGATAACACTTCTGCGCTTTTCGCTCGCCCTGAAGTGTTAAGACATCATAGGAAGCGTCACCTACCCATTGCCAGAGCGATTCAGTTTGGCCATTGCCAGCGAGCTGCTGAAGCGATTAAAGATCATTTTGTATTGTTTCAGGATTTGCTCAGGGATAAGCAAACCGGTAAATACGAGTAATTCGTTACCATTGGCCGCTATGCTTGCTATCTACTGACCGGCTTTTCTATTTCATATAACGCATCAGAAATAGATTCGATTCGCTCATCTAAAACAGTTTTTGCATCAGAAACACCACGGTTATAGAAATAGCCACCAATTTCTTTAGAAAAGAAATCTAACAAAAATTCTGCATCAAACTGACCTAATTCTTGGTCAAGCTCCAGCTCAAAATACTTCTGTATTTTATTGGTGATAATTTGTTTTTCTTCGGTTGAAAATTTTATTTCTGACACAGCAACTTACTTCCTTTTAATTAAACATTTAATTGCTATTTTTTCTAGATAAAATTACAACAAATCCATAAAATCATCAATGGCAGCGAATCCAGCAGTATTAACCTGCTCTCTTTGGCTATCTGGCTGTCGAATTGCCCTTAAATGTTTAATGCCATAAAGCTCTGCACTTTTCAAAACTGCAATATTATCATCAATAAATAAAGTTCTTTGGGGGTCAAAAGCTTCAACATATTGCAATTTATGCCAAAAATCTTGCTGTTCTTTGGGGTGGCCTAACTGGTGGGCTGTCACCATCAAATCCAGATAATCATCTAGATTGGTCACATCCAATTTTAACTCCAGGCTTGCCGGGTGCGCATTGGTCACCAACACTCTTCGAATGCCTTTATCGCCCAAAATTTTCAAGCACTGCTCAACGCCAGGCCGAAAACCGATCAGATGCTTAAGCTCTTGCTTCATTGGAATCAAATCGATATCTAAGCGCCGACTCCAATAATCAAGACAGTACCAATCTAGCGTCCCGTTCAACTCATGATAAAGCTGCTGAAGTTTGCTCTTGGCTTGCTGTTTGGTTCCACCATGCTTTTGCGCCATTCGATCGGGCAAAAGCTCAAGAAAAAACTGATTATCAAAGTGTAAATCCAGCAGAGTACCGTCCATATCTAGTAGCAAAGTATCAATTTGCGACCAATCAGCTGTGACTTGAGATGTTTCAGATAATGACAAACCAGACTCCGGGAAAAACTGTTTCTGGCGGCAATCATAGCAAAAGCTTAATCCCCCGCGCTGACAAACCAATTCAAGCTGACGCATGGTTCAGGCAGTGTTATGTTTGAATAGGTAAACAGACCCGCATAGGAATGTCGGAGGAAAAATGCCTGATCCAACGCTCTCGAACTCACCAGCCAATACGCCGACAGATCTATCCACAAGAGATACTTCAGAAACCTTGCAGGATAGTGATCTTCTAAAGCGATTGCTGTCCAGTCGGCAAGGCCCTAAAATTCATCAACGCCAACGAGTTGCTGACAGCCGCCTATTTCACATTGAAGCAATAGACCTAGAGTTTTCCAACGGTGAAACCCGTCAATACGAACGGCTAGTTGGTAAGGGTTACGGCGCTGTGATGGTTGCTGCAGTCACTACAGATCATCAGGTTATTCTGGTCAAGGAATATGCCGCTGGCACAGAGTGCTATGAACTTGGACTACCTAAAGGCTTAGTAGACCCCGGAGAAGATCATCTGACAGCAGCCAATCGGGAGTTAATGGAAGAAACTGGTTTTGCCGCTAAGTCAGTTACAAAAATGACTGAAATGTCATTAGCACCGGCTTATATGTCGCATAAAATTCAACTACTACTCGCACAAGATATTTATCCACAAACTGCCAAGGGCGATGAACCCGAGCCTCCTGAAGTGGTATTTTGGCCGATCAATAAATTAGATTTACTGATTCAAAGCGGTCAATGCACCGAAGCTCGCAGCCTCGCTGGTTTATTTATGCTCAGAGATAAATTAGCCAACTTATAATATTCAGTTTTTATCTGATCTGTTTTGAAAAGGTAGTCATCAATGACCGAAATTAATCTACAGCTGCTATTTAAAGTCAGAGAAATTGCTGAGCAAGCAGGCGAAGCTATTTTAAATATTTATAAAAATGCTGACTTTAATATTCAAATCAAATCAGATAACACGCCGTTGACTGAAGCAGACTTAGCAGCTCACTGGGTGATTGCTAAAGGTTTGCGGAAAATTTCCAGTTTGCCTGTACTATCAGAAGAATCTCCCGCCGATGACTTAGAGAAACATTTGCAATGGCAACGTTACTGGTTGGTTGACCCGCTAGATGGCACTAAAGAATTTATCGATAGAAATGGTGAATTTACCGTTAACATTGCATTGATTGATCAAGGGAAACCCATTCTCGGGGTGATTTATGCTCCAGTACATTGCGTTAGCTATTGCGGGTTAAAAGATAAGGGCAGTTGGAAAGCGAGTAATCATATAGATTTTGACCAATGGACTCGGTTACACAGCCGCAGCTGGAATCCACAGCAGCAAAAAACGTTGGTCGCCAGTAGCCGTCGACATGGCGCAGAGAAGCTAGTACAGCGACTTCAAGCGATTGGCGATTATGATTTTCTGGCAATGGGCAGTTCATTAAAAACTTGCCTAGTCGCCGAAGGTATTGCCGACTTTTATCCCAGAATTGGCCCAACCAGCGAGTGGGATACTGGCGCCGCACAATGCATTTTAGAACAAGCTGGCGGTGCTATATTAGGCCCAGACTTCGCTTCATTAAAATATAATCAAAAGCAAAGCCTATTAAACCCAAACTTTATTGCGGTTGGCGATAAATCGGTTAATTGGCAAGAATGGTTGAGTATTAATTAACGCGGATTCACTTATGAAGCGAATCCGCTAAGAATCTATTATAAGACCTTATTAATTTAGGTTTTCACTCCCAACTCCCGAAAATTCGCTGATCATTTCTACGATCAGTTCAGCGGCATCGTTAACGCCTTGAGAGAATTGACCGCCATCACCTTTCTTAACCATTTCACCATTTATTGCATTAAAATCATCAAGAGAATTTTCCTGATATAAACTTGAATAAGGTGAGAAAAATGAAGTATATAACTGATAATAGTTATTTTCGCTTTTGGCATAGCTGAAGTAAGAGAGGTTAAAAAGCGCTTCAACACGGAAAAGGCCAAAAGCAGTATGATTGACAATCATTTGTGCTTGATCACCAATTTTAGCAATACTTGCACCTTCAGCCATTCTATCTCTTAACCTATTAAGTACTTTACCAAAATCAGTTGTTGGATCTAACGTAATATTACGCTCATATAAAAAAGCATCAAAATCATCCTGGCTAACGCATCTTATAGCAGAATTATCAGGCGCTGTTCCATCTAACTTATATTGACCACTTTCAATATCAAATTCAGCGAGGCAAGCACTTTTGTTCGCTTTAATATCTTCCATATCGTAGTTTTGAGACGATGAGATAATTTTTTGCAAACGGTTATTTTCAGTATCTAGTTCGCGTGCTAAATTTTCAAGCGCTGACGCTCTTTCTTCCCAAATAAAACAAATCCTGCCGCGACAGTCTTCAGGGAGTGCTGGAATATCGTCAACACTAGATAGTGATGTCGCACTCGCATTGAAGCTTAACAATACAGTACTGCTCATGAGTAATGAGCCGATGAGTAAACTTATTTTTTTTATTTCCATTTTATACCTTCTTAGGTGCAATTTAGCGACTACAATCGTAATCAATGAGAATATTTGCATTAAATTCATACTAAGACTTTCATCTACAAGGCACGCATTTAACGCGATAGGCGTTCTATCGAAAAAATGAGAAATGCTGTAGGTAAAATTTTAAACGAAATTAAAACACAATACTGCTGCTCTAAAGATCAAACCATTATTAATCAAACTAACAATAAATACAGTATTCTGTTGCTCAATTGAAGAGCAGCACTGCGTTTCATAGTTAGTTTCAATTGATAAATCCTATTAGAGTAAAAATAATACACGTAATGGCAATTTCACGTCAAAAGATATAGTTAATCACGCCAATAGCAACTTAAAACCACCTTAGTTTTTTAAATTATTAATTTTATTGAAATATCTCACTTATCAAAATCAAATAGAGATTAATCAGAGAAATTTTATTTTCAATTAGCGCTTTATTTAAGTCGACAAGCGGTCGGTCTACCGCTTCAGCAATCAAAAAAAAAGCATTCCAATGAACGCCAAGTGCTGATTTATGATGCGGGTGTTTTTTAATTGTTTCTGATTATTTATACTAACGTAGTTTAAGGCACCATTTTTGGTTATTAGGGCTGCGGAATTTAATAACTACCCTGAAATGCCGCATCTCGGCTTTGGCATCCTGCGTCGCCCTACCTTCTGCATCCATGCAGTCGTCGGCATTACCTCTTGCAGCCTACAAAACAACATCATGTAGCCTGCAAGAGCCGGAGGCGAGGTGCGGGTTGGGCGGTCATCGAGATACAGGGTAATTTATATTTTCTGCGACCCTTACCATTGTGGTAATTCCAAACGTCCGCTAGACGGCATTAAAGAATTTATCGATAGAAATGGTGAATTTGCTGTTAATATTACATTGATTGATCAAGGGAAACCCATTCTCGAGGTGATTTATGCTCCAGTACATTGCGTTAGCTATTGCGGGTTAAAAGATAAGGGCAGTTGGAAAGCGAGTAATCATATAGATTTTGACCAATGGACTCGGTTACACAGCCGCAGCTGGAATCCACAGCAGCAAAAAACGTTGATCGCTAGTAGCCATCGACATGGTGCAGAGAAGCTAGTACAGCGACTTCAAACGATTGGCAATTATGATTTTCTGGCAATGGGCAGTTCATTAAACACTTGCCTAATCGCCGAAGGTGGTATTGCCGACTTTTATCCCAGAATTAGCCCAACAAGCGAGTGAGATGCTGGCGCCGCACAATGCATTTTAGAACAAGCTGGCAGTGCTATATTAGGCCCAGACTTCGCTTCATTAAAATATAATCAAAAGCAATGCCTGTTAAACCCAAACTTTATTGCAGTCGGCGATAGATCGATTAGTTGGCAAGAATCGTTGATTATCAGACAATTAACTAATGCTTTAAGTTAACTTAATATTTTCAACCTTATTTACATTATTAGAATAATGCCTAATCTCATACTTTCTACTCAAACCTGCAATATAAGTTGCGTACAGAGATTTATTCCAAAAAGCTTTCGAGAACCATTCAATAAATAAGTTATGCGTTTCAAACCAGAACTCACCGTAGTTTGGGTCAAAAAATAAGACATCATCTCCTACATATGCCGCCATCGCATGTCCACCAGAGCGACCTTCAATACCAATTTTTCGATATCCTCCACTCTTACTTGCAAGACTACAAATTGCCTTTGCCAATGCGTTAGAATCGGTTGTGGTAACACTTTCATCGTTACGGCTTATTCTTCGGCCGCTTGCTCCGCTGAAAAAGCGTTGATTTGTTCCTCTGGTATAACCATCACCTCCAGATATTGAAAAGTGAATCGGTATTAAACCCTTAGTTGCCAGCCATTGTTCTGAGAGAACATCTTGGTCTTCAGCATTTGCTCCATATGCTTGTAGCACTGCAATTTTTTGTATTTCTCGGCCGTTTAATTTTTTTACATCGCCTCCTAAGCAAATATGATCCCATAAGGACCCTCCTTGAGTGTGGTGATACATCCAATGTGCTACTAATGCTTCACAAATTCCACCTGACGCATCTTTATTTTTACAAATGTATCTAGCTAATTCTTTTGACGTTTGAGTAAATGCACTAGTACAGCTTCCTCCGTATTCTTCTGCACTTCTTTGAACTTTTTTTACAAATATACTGGCAACACCAGATACAACAATATCTATTGCTCGCATACTACTCACCTTACAAGCCAAAAAACCAGAACGATCACTAAAATAAAAAACATTATGTTTTATTAAATATAATCAATCCAGAAGAATTAGGATATAGTAGAGTATATGGAATAACGACAAAGCGTCAAAACATACAATTGGTCGCGTTACTAACTACCGAGAAGAACCACCCTGCAACACACTGATTTTACTGAAATGTTTCACATGTCAGCATTGCGCGAAAGCTATCTACCGAAAGATTATTTTTAACCAGTGCTTTCTTTAGGTCGACTGGCGGTTGATCAATTGCTTCATCAGTTAAAACAAGAGTATTTCAATGAATACCAAATACTGGTTTTGCATTAATATCCTGAAATATTTTCACTGCTTCACTTGAGTTTTCATAAAAAACACACGCATCATTTTTATGATGCGGATGTTTTTTAATTATTCCTGATTATTTATACTAACGTAGTTTACGGCGCCATTTTTGGTTATTACCATTGTGGCAATTCCAAACCCCCGCTTTATTTTCATTACGGAATAAATCTAAGCATTGATAATTACTGCGGTTTTTTATTTGCTCACCTGACCAAAACCATTTCTGATTACTTTCATTATTACAATTAGCAATGCTGACTAACCGATTTCCACCGCTATTATACAAACATTGATTGCTTTCTATATGGCGCAAGCGTTCGCTACTTTCTTCATGAACCCATTTGTCTGCACCATTACAATCTGAAATAGCAACTAAATAACCGCTGCGCTGCAAGCAGCGATTGTTCTCTATATTCTGATATTGCATTATCTGTTCACTAGCTTGATAATTAGCCGTAATGTCTCCAGAGACGCTATCAATAGAATATGGCCTATCTTCGTGATCAAACGTCATGCGATTAATTGTCATTGTATTACCGGAAATTTCAACATCAACAAAGACTTTAAATAATGCTGCACCAGCAGTTACATTTAAAATAACAGCCGGACCCTTCTGAGTGCCAAATGGCCGATTAACATTGCGATACCATTCATATCCCGGAGAGCTATGATCATGACCCGATATAATCGCAACAACATTATATCCATCAAGAGCTTCCCACATTTTCACTCGTTGCTGATGACTCCACGGGCCGAGTGATCGGCTATCAAAACCGTAATGAGATATTAAAATGACAGGACGACCTGATGGGCCAACATTATCTCGTAAATCAGCTTTTAAAAAATCTAGACTGTTATAAGGATTAATATCTTCGAATTGGTATCTAACAGTGTTTGCTCTTGGCTCATTGGCGATAAAAGTTCCTAGCTGAGCAACGTGTACATCTTGCCAATCCCATGAATATAAACCACCTTCATGTTGCTCTTTCTGCAACAGAGAATTTCGCTGATGATTGATGGAATTCATTATGTCAAATGGCGAAACACATGAATTTAACAATGGGCAGGCTAAACGCTGATACCACAATGGATCTTTGTCATCATGATTGCCCATACCCTCATATAAATAATCACGAACAGGCCAAGTAGCACGCTCAAATAATTCACGTTCGTCTTTACGTGAATTTTGAGTTAAATCACCCGCTACTATTAAACCACGAATATTATTCGACGACTTAATCATATTCCCAGCAACACTCAGAGTTCTATCTGAAATTCCATTACGATTGAAGTCAGTATTATCATATTGAGGATCTGCAGTGGCCAAAAAACGAACACTTCGCTGATTGTTATTAACTTGAACAGGATTTACATCACGAGTTGTACCAAATGTGTCATAACCATGGCATTGCAAATAGCCCTCGCTGTAACGCACACGTACAAAACCTCCTGCTTGGAAGCTAACTTTGCAGTGAAAGTCGAGACTATCGATATGAATATTGGCAGTTAATAAGCCGAAACGATCACCACCTGGATTACAACCAGTATTTGACCAGTGACATGACTGCGCACTTTTGGGGCTGACGTTCTGAGAAAAATCTGAAGGCCCATCAATATTAACGCTATAGGTATGATCTTTTAAGTCATTATAAAATGAGAAACCATGTGCTTGAAATGTTGCTAAAAATATCAAAGGAAATAAAATTTTAATCGACAAAGCTTTCGATCGTAGCCAAGCACTTTTTTTCAAAGTCATCATAGCAAGCCTCATGTTTTATTATATTTTAAAAAGGTTATCCTTTAGCATGGCAACTAAATAAACTTTTATAATTTTAGTAACTTCACAAGTTACGCTTTATATCCTAAAAGCCAACTGAAAGAACTGAATATAAAAAACTAACTAGCCTCATGCCACTGTTCTAAAAACTAAACCGCTGTTGATCAAACCAACAATAAATATTAATATTCTATTGCTTAATTGAATAGCTGTTCCGCGCTTTAATAGTTAATCGCAATTGATCAATTTCATTGGAATAAAAGAATACACAGAACGATTATGTTACGTCAAAAAGCATCGTTAATCACTTCAACAGATAATAACAATAATGTTTTTTTAACCTATTAATTTGATTGGTATGTTTCACCTAGCGGCATTGCGCGGAAGCTATCTACCGAAAGATTATTTTTAACCAATGCTTTCTTTAGGTCGACTGGCGGTTGATCGATTGCTTCAGCAGTTAAAACAAAAGTATTCCAATGAATACCAAATGCTGATTTTGCATTAATATCCTGAAATATTTTCACTGCTTCATCAGGGTTAATATGCTGATACTTCATAAACCAGCGAGGCTGATAAGCCCCAATAGGAATCATCGCTAGGTCGACTTCACCCAACACTTGGCCAATTTGCTTAAACTGCACATCGTTGTAGCCAGTATCACCACCAAACCAAGCAGTAAAGTCTGGCCAGATAAATGCCCAAGCTCCCCAAAGACTCTTGTTAGTATCAAATAGTCCACGGCGAGACCAATGCTGGTTAGGTTGAAACTGAAGTGTCAGGCCTTTGAACCGATACTCACTCCACCAATCTAGTTCCTGAACATTATCAATACCTAAACTAGTGAACCAAGATTTTAACCCCAGCGGCACTAACCATAACGGTTTGTCACCTAGCGCTTTCACAGTATCTTTATCAAGGTGGTCGTAGTGATTATGAGAAATTACCACTAAATCAATTTCAGGCAGATCCTCAAGTTTGATAGCAACTGGGGTGTAACGTTTTGGTCCAGCGAACTGAACTGGAAATGCTCGTTCGGAAAAAATAGGGTCGGTCAGAATATTCAGCCCTTGGTATTGCAGTAAAACGGTCGAGTGGCCAATCAAAGTGGCTTGTGGTTTTTCTGAGGGATTATCTATTTTTTGTAGATCCGCTTTTTGCCAAAACTTTCGATAATTTACTGGCTCATCTGGCCAGCTCAAGTCACCAAAATAGCGTGTTTTTAAAAAAGCAACAACGCTAGGTTCAAGATCTAAATAAGGGTTAGTAAATCCTGATTCTGTGTGGTGAGATTTGTCTTGTTGTAGTTTACTGAGCAGACTGTCTTCGGCAAAAGCAACGCCACAGACATTCGAAATCAACAAAGATAAAATCCAAAAAAAACATGTTCTCATAAATTAAAGGTCTCGATAAATAAAATAAGATGCCTGAGCAGTCTGTACGTTAGCCTTCAACCCTAACAGCTTAGTTGCTTAGTTCTAAAGGAAACTAAAAAACTAGAATAATCAAAATAGTCGCAACTAGTGGAAGGAAACTTCCGTCAGCTAACCCTCAATTGACACATCAAAGAGAGTAACTGCTCATAAATTTTTTCTTTCAATAAGCTCTTTTCTCTTAAGTCATATTACCTGAATACATACCTTTCGTAGCATATATTCATACCAGGTATCATACCAAAACTTTAGCTTAAACTTTTATATCAATTAGTAGCAAGAATTTAATATAGCTGACATTTTAATTATAAAACTTACTGGTAAGTGATATTAGGGTAAATATTTAAGATGAATGAATGTTTCATTTTAAAAAAAATGGTACATTGTGCTGTCATTAGAAAAAGGATTCGACAATGAAATTAGTAGTAGTCTCTGCTTTGTTAGCCAGCGCATTATTAGTAACTACTTCGGCTCAAGCTGAAGCATCTCGTCCATACTTAACTGCCGAGAAAGCACAAGCTGGTATTCAGGCTTGTATGACTCTAGCAAAAGAAAAAGGCTGGAACATGTCGATGGTTATTGTCGATCGCGGCATGGATGTTCGAGCTTCGATGCGGATGGATGAGGCATTACCCGCTTCATATACCGGCGCAACTTTAAAAGCTGAAACTTCACTTTCTTGGGGAATGCCTACCGGAAAGGTTTATGAAATCACTCAAAAACAACCAGTTTTTAACCAATTCCCAGGCCTACTACCAATCGGTGGCGGTGAGCCAGTATTCTCTAAGGATAAAAAACTGATTGCAGCCATCGGTATTGCCGGTGGTTATATCCAGCATGACGAAGCCTGCGCTAAAGCTGCCGTAGCAGCGATGAGCAAATAGTCTTCGCTATATTTGAATGAAAAAGGCGCTAAAATAATTTTTAGCGCCTTTTTTATGTCTGTTGTTAGTAGTTTAACCAATGCTAGAAAATACCTTCCAGACAATTTTTATCTACATCGCAAGCAGAATCTTGTAAAAGCAGTAAACCTTTAGCATTCACTATTTCTTCAAATGGTGGCTGGCTAATTACTTGGTCGTCATTCGAAACATAAGCCAATGGCGTTCCAATACCTACCTCAAGTAACTTACCGCAAATTGACTTCCAACTATGGTCACTAATTGAGATATCGACACGAACGATATGTACACCATCTTGAGTAAATAAGTTTTCTAGTAACTGCTCTGAGCCTGGTGTTACCAAGCTTCGTACCAGCATTTCCGGGTGCGCTCGTAGTGCCCGCATAACTGAACTGGCACCTAGTCGCTTAAAGCGCTCCCGGTTTTCATCTCGAACAAATTCACAAGCAATCGTTGCTGGATATTGATTGCTAGCAAACCGATCGAGTAAATCGAAGGTCAGTAAATCTGAGCTATCCATAAATGCATTTTGCGCCAATAACAATATATAAGCAGCATGTTGCGCCGAGGCATCGGCTAAGGCATGGTTATCTTGCGCATTACCGTGAACGTGCACCATACCGAGCTTAAGTAGTTTATCTGGCAGGCCATTCTCGAACTGGTCTGAAATAAGTACCACCGGCATATCGGCAAAAGTAGGCACTTTTCTTAGCTCAATTAATAGACGGTGCAAATAGCTAATCGTGTCATTGGCTGGTGCATTAACCAGTACAATATGCTCTTTCATTTTCCAGTCCCATTGCCCGCGCATTTTGCGCTCACGGTGTTGAATTCTTAAGTCGATAAAATCGCCCGCTAGCTGCGCCAGTACAAAAATACCAGCCAGATACAAAAAGGCTACCGTGGCCAACCGGCCACCTGCAGTGCTAGCTGAGATATCACCATAACCCACCGTGGTGAGCGTGGTGGCGGTAAGCCACAAGGCATCACCCAACGACATACCTTCCAGCCAACTAATTGTAAGGGTATGAGCGCCTGCTAGCATAAACAACAAAACCAACATTCGCCGAATACGCGCAGTTAGCCGAGTATTCAGCTGCTCACGCAAGTGTTGAATTTTTGATCGTCGAAGCGAAAAAAAGAGCATATGTTGCCAAGCCATTCTGGAGATTAGTTATTTTTTCTTTTCTGCCCAAGCTTTCAACTCTGCAGCTGCCTGCTGGCGAATTGCATGGGTATCGGCTGGATCGAGATTATAGCGTTCTGCCATCATTTTTTGATCTTCCGGCGTTAAAGACATGGTTAAGCGAGGGCGAACCCGTCTGCTTTTCACCGGTAGATCAAGAATTTTTCGAAGCATATCAGAAGGAGAGATATCCTGATCGACTGCTTTTTTTCGAATATTCCGTTGAATATCTGCAGTCAGATCAAAAGCCACCTGAATCGCTTTTAATGCATCTAGCGACCCTTGCCAGCGAGATGGCAAAGCATCTGAACCATTAATGTTGGATGTTTTATCGGTCATTTATTTACTGCCTGCTGGCCAAAGTTCACGAATACGATGAAGCGGTTCTAAGCGAACTAGGGAAACATCGGTTTCACCACTTTCATAGACTTCAATTTCTATCGCATGGCTGCCTTGGTCATTTTCCAGCCAATAAGCCTGATAAGATTCACCAGAATTAGCCGGTGGCGCGCTTTGGCGGTAATCGCTATTTTCGTGCAAATAAGCAGGTTCTGCGTCTTCTTCTTCGACATAAGCATCATCACTCCACTCAGCTAAATCAGCCGGTGCCTGCTGGCGCTGTAAGCGAGTACCATTTCCCTCACCAAATACTTCTGCGAACTGTTCTAGGTCGAATAGTTGACCGACTTGCTCACGAGTAATAGGGCGGGAGAAAGCCAGTTGTTCAGTACCACTATCTTTTTCGATAGATAGATAACGCGTTTCACCGTTTTCACCCTGTAAGGTAAAAACCGCCTGGCGAGAATGCTCATATTCACAGGTACTAATGCCATCTACCGTGAACATCACGCCGCGCAAATCTTTTGGCAGAGAAAAACTATCATCCAGCTGAATCATATCGCCAGTTTGTAAATCTCGGGCGTGCTCTAATGTTCTTGCTGCAGGTGGTTTGCTTCCAAACAGGCTCTTGAACTTATTGAACATGAAATAAACCTCTAGCGCGGTATTTAATTCCAGAGTTGAAGGCCGTCGGCTAAACCAACGGCATTCAAATATACCTGTGTTATACGGTAATCAGTCAAAACTACGCAAGCCAAACCGGCATAAACTGTCACTCAGGCTATGTCAGCGAAGCTGATTTCAGAGGAAACATCGCTAGCAAAAATACAGTTAATGCAGGCGATGTCTTTGTAAGCAAGGCTCAGGAATCACTAATTCTTGCTCTATTTCATCATCAATCGGTGTTAAACAGCTCATTGGCATGCCAATCGGTTCTAATTTGAAACCTGGGTGAATAATCACTGCACCGCCATAGCAAACCCCTAAACCCACCATCGGTTGATCTTTTTTGGTCAGGGTATTAATCCATTCTTTTAATTGCGGTTGTGGCTCGGCTTCTTCTTGTAGGCGAATCATTGCCGGAATCAGTTCCAAACCGGGCATTAACGAGTCACCACTGGCATCCTCCTGCCAATAACCCAAGCTCTCTGCACCGTCAGCCACCGCCATCACAGTCACGCCTTGCTCAACTACTTCATGGATCATGTCGAATAGCTGGCTTTTAAAGAAGGTTTGTCGCTCAGATAAACTATTGCTGCCAATAATGACCAACAAATCAGCATCAAATAACCACTCTTTTTCCGTTTGGTCTGGGTGGGCACTTACCAAACGGCAATCGGTAACTCCTAGTTGCTTCATCGCCACAATCACCGAAGAAAATTCCAGCCCCAGCTGCTCGACCCTTTGGTCAATGCTGACGCAGGCAACTCTAGGATCGGGGGTTTCACAGTAATCCAATAATCGGGTCAACCAGAGCTTGTCTCCATCTAGCCCTTGGGTAGAACGCAGCAGATCACAATCACCTAAAAGAAAAACTGGCTTGCTTAATTTAGTTTGAGAAGGGTTCATCCGTACATCCCCATTTTCTTTAGCCATTGGTCTTGATAACGCCTATCGCTGTAAATATACCCAAACCAAGCTGGAGTTAAAAACATCTTTAGGCACAGACTGTTAGTTCTAGACTGAACCTAAGCACTTACATCCATGTAAGCGAGGAATTGATTAAAGTGGCTTGGGTATCTGAGCGCTACCGCACAACACAAGATTAGATCATGTTGCAGAATATAACTGCTCCGAGTAGGCATATCTCTGTACTGGCTGGTCTGGCCAGTTCTATTTATTACAGAGATGTCTAGTCAATTTAAAGGCAGGGACGCTTTTTATTTTTAAAAAAAATCTTATTGGTTAGTAATTTTTGCTGTTTTTTTAATTACTCCTTATATTTCGATACAATTATTTCATATGGATAGATAATATAAAATGGATGCTCTTAAAAAATCTCTTAATTTATTATATGAAACAGAAAATAAATCATTTAATTACATTCGGAATAGAAAAAAAACAGCAGCAAGCGGCTACTGCTTTGGTTCTTGCATGGCTTTTTTGATAAACATAGAAAACATTGACTTTTCGAAAGAAAGCTTCCGCCTTGAGTTAATAAAATCCAAGCCTAAGCCGCTACAATCAATGATAAATCAAAGAATCTATGAGGGTGCTTCAATAAAAGAAAAAATTATGGGGGAATATAGGTACTCAGTATTCCTTGGATACATATTTATATTGATTGAAAGTATGTATGCTTCTCGCCTTTCTTCATTTTTAATGATGAATTTAATTGAAGACGAAGATTTTACTTTCCTTGTGTCGCCACGCAATGAAACTCATTCTTTTTTTATTTTAAGTAGAAAAAATATTATTCTATTATTTGAACCAAGCCTAGGGCTTTCTATCTATGAGGCAAACAGAGAAGGTGTTGAGGAAATAATTAAATACTTAATAAAATTAGAAAGCTTAGTAAAGAACATTTCATTCCCTTTTTTCATTGATGAAGTAAGGTATATCGATAAAGAACTTCAAGAGCGAATAATTTGAAGAAAGAAATGATTTATCTATATAAAAAATAGCTGCAAACAATTGATCCTTTATCTTATGTTTCTTTACCTACACTGGGCCTCACTTAGCTTGAAATAGGCAATGCCAAGTACGGCACTGCCCAATATATTATTCTCTAAAACGGTAAGATGATTTAATTCTGCACCGTTACAGCTGACAAATCGCAATCTTCAATGGCGGGTTGCCATCTGGGCTGGGGAAGTCACTATCGGGTAATAAAACCTCAATGCTCTTTAACGGACGGCCCGCTTTTATTGCACAGCGCTGTAGTAATTCAAGCCATTCATCTCGATCAACTTGAGCCACATTATTACAACAAATTAACTGCCCACCCTCTTTGGTAGCCAATAAACTGGGTTTAAATAATGATTGATAATCACGAATTAAATCAACATTACCAAAAGCACTTTTCGCCCAGCGAGGCGGATCTAAAAATACCAGATCAAATTGTTCGGCGGCGTGCCTAGGATAACTAGGTAATTTCTTATTACGGCGAGTGGTAATTGGCAGCTTGGCAAATTGTTTAATCGCCGGGAATACATCTGACTGAATAAACTCAACTTGCGTTAAATCATTTAGCTGGGCGTTTTCGATACCGACTGCCAAAGATGATTCAGCAAAATCGACATTCACTACACGTTTTGCACCACCAACAGCAGCGGCAATACCAATACCACAGGTATAAGAAAATAAATTCAACACCGTTTTACCGGCACAATTTTCTTTAACGTAACGGCGACCTGCCCGTAAATCTAAAAATAACCAGGGATCTTGGCCTTGGTGACGACCTTGTACCCGATAGTTAATCCCCAATTCATGGCCAATCAGTGGTGTGCGATCAAGCTGATTCTGCTCGCTAACCGTCTCTTTAATACGAGAATTACTTGGGCTTCGATCATTATAAACTAGGTGCAAGTCTGGAAATTGTTGCGCTGAAAACTGCTTCACTTGAGCATATTGATCATCGCTCAATGCTTCATGAAAAGTCTGAAGAATCAGCAAAGGGCCGTAGCGATCTAGCGTAGTGCCTGCCAAACCCTCATTGGTGCCGTGGAAAATTCGATAGCAATCAGTGTTTTCTTTTTGCCATTGCGCTTGGAGTTCTGAGCGGCTTAGCCAAGCTTGGCTCAAAAGATTTAATAATTCATTCATAGGAGAAGTTTACCAGATTGAAACTGCTGTCGCGATGGCAAGCTTTCCCGATTCATCGCTTCAATCCACTATTTCAATCGGTATCTAACCTGCCTCAATGACACTTAATTAACAGTCGATTAGAATGGTAAGCCTTGCATGTGACAATCGATTTTATATTAGGCAGTTATCCATGGCAGTAGACTCGTGAGAATTATTAGCACCCGGCGGCGCAAAGCGGCGATTATTGCCGGTGCCAATGCAGTTTACTGTGGGCTCGATCATTTTAATGCCCGAACCCGTGCCGCCAACATCAGCTTTGATAACCTCAATGGCTTACTGAATCTGGCTCACCAGCACCAATGCCAAATTTTTCTCACCTTAAATGTGGTTGTGGTTGAGCAAGAGCTACCGGCATTGTTCAAGTTGCTTAATCAACTGGTCAATACGGCTATTGATGGTGCTATCGTTCAAGATATCGGGCTGTTTTATTTACTAAAACATTATTTCCCCAGTCTTGATGTACATGCATCAACTCAGGTGACCACTCATAATGCCGGGCAAATTGGCTTTGTTAGCCAGCTTAACGCCAGCCGAGTGAATTTATCTCGAGAGCTCAACCTGGTTGAAATTGCCGAGTTATCTCCAATCGCTCACCAGCACAACATGCTGATTGAAGTATTTGTTCACACCACACTGTTAAAACAATTCCAGTCGCTATTAAATCAGCAAGAAGATGCAGCAGAGCTGCTGCATCAGCACATAAAACCGACGGCTAATAATCAATATCTGAAGGGTTTGTAATGCTAGGAGCGCAGGCGATTCGCCTAAGCTTCCAATTATTGCGGATCAGTCGCTTCCATCATCGGCAGTAATAACTGCTCGGCCAGTTGTTCAAATAAGTCGCTCTGGAACGGATGGTTTGTTTGATCCGTTTGACCAAAAGCCGCCAGCATCCACGGGTCATCTTTTTCAGCTGGATCTTTTCCCCACAGGGTTCTGCGGCCATCCAGCCAATCACCAATCGCGGCATTAACTGCCGGTTGATGCTCTAGTGGTTTGCGTTTAGCCAAGCGTTTATCCAGATACACTTCGACAGTTCGCCGTGCGAACGGCAATGGCTGCTGTTGGCCAATTAACCAGAAATTAAGCCATTGCTGCAATATCTGCTTCGCTGTATCGGCTTCAATTTTTGGCAATTCAATTTGATGATCAATACAAACAAATTGACTATTTTTTGCAACAACCGGCGCTTCAACTTCAGAATTACTATCAGCAGCACATAACAGTAAATGCGGTAACCAAAGGCAAATTCGGTCGCGTAAATTAATGCCGGTTTTTCGAGTCGGCCGCCACAATACTCGGCCACAAGAATAAAGATGGTCAATTCGACCGCTAATTTGAAAACGGTCAATTGAATTTAATTGTGAATTTGCCGAGGGTAATAACTGCGATAGCGCTGAAGTATCGATATCCAATATTAAATCAATCGCTTGATCATCTACTGGCTTGTTGATATCTGCTGGCAAGTGCTCCAACAGCGCATCGACATCGACCGTTAACTTTTGATGATGTAACTGGGCAAAGCTATCGCCGGGTAATTCACCTTGGGCCTGATACAAACTAAAGCTATCTTGGCTATCACCGGTTAAGCGGCGCTTTATTGCATCATCTAATAGTTGATAACGCTCTTTACCAGCTAAATCAAAACTTTCTCGATCTTCTGGTAAATTAAATCGTTCATCGAGATATAAACCGTAACGATTTTTTAATAATCCACGTACCGGATTACAGAAAAACTCGACCAATTGCGTAACATTAATCGCAATCAATTGGCTGGTTTCTGCTGCAGATTTGTCAGCTGATTCTTCAAGTGATTTTTCCGGTAGCAACGAACTCGCCTTACCTAAACCGGGCCATAGCTGCTGCTGGCCTAATATTCCGGCCAGTTCTCTGGCTTGTGCTGAATAGCTTTGGGCGCTGCTCATTGTGGCAGTTTCAGCAGTATTGCTATCAGTTTCAGAAAAATAGCGCGGGCTAAATGGTTGCAGCGGATGATTATCGATTAATTGCTGCAATAGCGGCTGACCGTTTTGATCTTGCCAACCCTGTTCAATTAAATCTTGCAGTTCACTGACCAGAATTGAAGGTGGCCGATATTGGTTGTCGCGAATGCCTTGGCCAACATAGCTGACATAAAGCTGCTGACGCGCTGAAAGCAAAGCTTCGAGGAATAAATATCGGTCTTCATCTCGCTGGCTTCGGTCGCCTTGTCGGCCCTGGTGGCGAATTAAATCAAAACCAGCACGGCGGTCTTGTCGAGGAAATGCCGTTTCATCCATTCCCAGCAAACAAATCACTTTAAATGGAATCGCCCGCATCGGCACTAATTGACAAAAAGTGACTTGGCCAGTTAAAAAGTTGCCTGGTTGAATCGCTTGCGATAACGCACGATCAAGCCAAATTCGCACCACTTCCAATGATAATGGCTTGTCATACCCAGCGGCCGTTGTAGTGTGTTCTAGCCGCTGAATACCATTTAACAAAAACTGGTAACTAGCGGCTTGGTCTTGGTCGGGGCTAATAAAATTAGCCACCAATGCCGATAATTTTTCTCGCCATTGGCTGGAATTAAAGCTGCCTTCTAGTTGTTGCAACCGCTCGAACAATTGGTCGATAAATAAACATAATCTGGCTAGCAATTGTGCTGATTCACCTTCTGCCGCATCGATGGGTGCAATCGGTAATTCACCAGGCTGTTCGCTATTAAATAATTCACAGCCCGCCGAGAATGCATCTTGAGAACTATTAGGTGGCATGGCATAACCGAGAATTAATCTATCTAAACCATTGCGCCAGGTATGGCGAGCCTCGCCGTCCATATTCAAGCTTTGTAAATGTGCTGCGTCGCGCCCCCAGCGAATGCCTGCTTTATCGACCCAGTGACGCAATTTCGGTAATTGGTCTTCTTCGATGCCGAATTTTTCAGCCAAAGGTCGATATTCCAGTAAATCGAGCACTTCAACTGCGCCAAAGCGACCACCGGCCAAACCTAGCAAACCATTAAAAGCCTGAATTAACGGCGACATTGCCGCCTGACGACGGTCGGCCACCGAGCTAGGAATACGCTGCTGCCAGCTTTCTGGGCTATTAAATACCGCTTCGATTAATGGCGCATAAGATTCAATATCGGGCATCATCACCAGCACATCGGCTGGCTGTAAATCTGGCTCGCTATCAAACAGTTTTAATAGCTGATCATGCAATACTTCCACTTCACGCAACGGGCTGTGCGCCGAGTGAAATACAATCGACCGGTCATTTTGTTGCCAAGTGTTCACTGGGTTTTTATCTCGGCCGGGGCATTGCAGGTCAAGAATCGATTGCTGAATTGCGCTTAATAAACTGACTGGCTGGTTGCTATCGGCCACATCATGGTTATCAAAAAATTCACCTTGTGGATCCATTTGTTGGTGATTTAGCAATCGCTGGAAATCTTGGCCCATCCGGCCCCAGCTGGCTAACAGCGGGTGGCTTTGGTCAAGATGCAATAAATCATCATCACGCAATAATAACTTGGCAGCATTTTTTAAGTTAATGCTGGCGGCACGTCGGTCACTTACCAAATCATCCCAGAATTTTTCACATGGGTTGAGCAAAAAACAATGCACATCAATTAAATCGGCAAGCTTTACGAATGCCATAAAATGCGACACCGGCATTGCTGGAATACCAAATAAAATAATTCGCTCAGGTACGCCTGCTTCTTTGACCATTTCCGGGGTCGCGGTTTCTAGCCATTCCAGCAATAAACCGGTTCGGTGATCGGTGCCTAATTGCTCAGTAATTTGCCGCCATAGCTGTGGTTGCCAATGCGCAGCTTGGTCTTCCATTTGCTCTAATGGATTTTCACCGGCTTCCCATAAGCTAATCCAGTCCGGGCGATAGACCAGATATTGGTCATAGGTGTCGGCAATTTTGTCTGATAACTGAAATAACCGCAGCTGCGGTTCATCACCGTCCAGATATTGTGCCAAAGGCGCTAACACCGAATCAGCCGCAATTGTCGGTTGATTGTCTGCCTGTTCAGCATCTGCCAACAAAGGCTGCAACTGACCCATCACGCTCCACACCAAAGCATCCAAGGCAAATGGTGAAGTTTCTGGCAAGGGCTTCATGGCGTTAAACAACTGCCATATTAGCGCCGAAGGAAAGGGATATTTCGCATTGGCCTGAATACCAAACCGCTCTGCCAACGACTGAGATAACCAGCGCGCCATACCTTGCGACTGCACCACAAACTGCTCGGCAGCCATTGGATCTTTTAGCGGTGTTTCAAGGATTTGGCATAGCTGCTGGAACATATGCTCCAGCCGATTGGATTGGTATAGATGAAGCATTGGGTCAGTCCAGGTGGTTTCAGGCGCAGGGGCAGTTTACGGTAACAAGTCTTGCTCAACTAGCTTACCAGCTTGGTATTGAGAAATTGATCGGTTGAGATGCTCAGCATTGGCGGGAGATCGCAGCAAATATACGCTTTCCATTAGACCGTTGTAGCAATCTAGAGACATCACTACCGCATTTTTTGCATTCTTTCGGCGAATCAGCGTGGTATTGGCATCATTAATCACACCATCCAGCACAGCTTCGAGGTTATTACTTGCCTCGGAGAAAGAGACTATTTTCATGACTACACCCCTATTGCTATACCAAGTTTGTACTTTTTACCGAAGAAATAAACCTACTCCAATTTGATTGGCAATAGCCATCAAATTTTCAAATAGTAGAAATCAGTTGGCTATCATGGCCCCCTAATCATCCAGTTGAACAGCGAAGTTAATAATGATTAATAAAGTACCGTATCCCACGTCCTACACCTTCAACCCGAAGACAGCCTTTCAAAAGTAAGTCGCCCAAGTCGCGAGTAGTAGTTGCTTTAGCACATTTGGCTAAAGCGGCATATTTTTGAGCGCTAATATTGTTTGGGAAGCCTTCTTTACCTGCTTTGAAGACTTTATTCTGACAGACAAAATCAAGCCATTACTTGTGTTGCTAGACATATGAATTTCTTACTTAATTCGTCATGTGAGCCGCAAATGATAGGTTTGCGGCTCATTATTGGGGGTTATTTGATGCGGAAATGCAAATTTTGCGGCTTATGTTGATTGATCTAATGCAAGCAAGATGGTTGTTGATCGGTCAAGTTAACCCACCGAATCCTTCACACTTTCCACTGGCCTTCTAACAATCCAATTCATTAGTCGAGTTGAAAGTCGATTAACCCAATAGGCGAGCCAACCATCGGCACCGGGAATAATTAACCAAGGGTTGGAATGCAGTTTTTTCAGCACGATTTTAGCCACCGCTTCAGGCTCCATTGGCACTAGCTTTTCTTCGGTTTTTAATACTGCATCTGGCTTGTGTATATTTTCTGTTTCTAGGCCGGGCGTTTTGGTGTTGAGTGGGCAGAGCAAAGAAACTTTTATATTAAATGGCTTTAATTCAATTCTCAGGGCACGGCTAAAACCTTTAACTGCAAATTTACTGGCGCTGTAGCCGGTATAACCAAACAGAGGAATAAAACCAGCAATTGAAGCGGTATTAATAATATGCCCCTTGCCAGCTTTTCTTAAAAAAGATTCACTGAAGCTTGCAGTTTTTGCTCGCTACGCGAAACAATCACCACATCGGTGCCACGCAGTATTAGAGCTTCAGCTATCGCTAAACCGATACCTTCTGAGCCACTAAATATCCACGCACTTCGATTGTTAAAGCTTCGATCCTTGATATTTTTATTGTTCATAAATAATCTATTATTTATTGTTTTTTATTTAGTTGGAGTTAATGATTCGCTTCTATCGATTCAATTCGAGCTTGGCCATTGTCGGCGACTTTAAGTACCGCAACGCCACTCTTGTCACGAAGCTGCGCTTCCAATGCCAAGGCTTTGTCTTTCGGTGCAAACCAAGCTTCTACACCATATTTGATGCGAAAAACTTTGGGCTCGCGCCAAGAAATCATCTGCGCCATACGACCTCGCAAGAAAACACCACCTGCCGGTGTTTCAAGGCTCACGCTGTCCAAAACCCAAAGATTATCAGCAGATGGCTTTAGGCTAGCATAAACAATTTCACCTTCGCGGAGTAATTCCGGCTGTTCAAATTTATCCGCAGAAACTTGTGAAAATGGATAAGTAATTTGTGCATAATTGCCACGAAATAGTGAACGAGGGTCGACCGGATTCATTTTTACCCGAATTTGTTGGCCGGTCCAAAGCGGAATAGCAGACTTGATCAAAATTCCAGCAAGAATACAGCCCTGTAACAATATAAACACCAGCAACCACTTGCCGACAGAAGACTTATTGGAATCACTCATGATTCAGCCCTCCAGCTTGCCCACCATGGTTTGTTTTATTGCCTAGCTGCTTATCGGCATGATATTTCCAAAATTTGGCAGCAGCCAACAAGATTATTGCAAACACCATAAATAGCACTGCGCCACCGATATAATCACCAATTAAATCGAAATATCTGAGTAAAGCAGTGATTAAAATAGTAGTGACACCGAAGTAAAAGTAGTGAGAAGTGCCGCTTTGAATACCTCGAATAATCAAGCCACAGCCCACTACAACTAGCAATAAGTTATCGATGATTTGTAAATGCTGCGCGTAGTAATCGACATCAATAATAGCTGGTGCTAACAATAATATTCCTACTAATAACCCCAGAATCAAAAAAGTAATGGTTTGCCTATTTTTTCTATTCTGCCAGCTCAAGCCAAGGGTAATTACAATTGCTAGTAAATAGAATATTGCTGCAGAAGCCAGGTTATCCCAATCGGCTTCTATCATATCTTGCCAGGGATCTTCGAAACTGAGAATCAGCAAGCTAAAAATTGCGAAACGTAAGCTCCACAAAGCAAGGGCCGCGGCATAATCTTTAGCTTTGACCGATTGGCAAGTCGCCAACTTTTGGCTCAAACCATAAATAAACACAAACAGCCCAGCAGTGACCAAAACATGCTCTACATGCCAGCCAAGATAGAAACTTCCAATTCCATTCTGGCTCAGCGACCACAGCCAGCCAAAACTAGATTCAACCCAATAACCAATGGCGAACACACTACCAAACAATATGATTAAACTGCTGGGTGAACGATAGAGAAACCAAAGCAAACTGATGGCAAAAGGAAAGAATGCTAAAGGATAAAAACCAAGGCTAGATTCAAGTAGTAAATAAACAGTCGATAGCAGCAGTGTTTGCAGCATCAAAATACGGCTTTGCGTTAGCATCGCCAATGGCAAACAACCGAAAGCCCACCAATAGATACCATCGGGCATATGCTCACCCAAATGATAAATCTGAGCAATTAATATAATTGATGCGCCGTAAAACATATTACCAAGAAAAAACACACCCGTTGCAGAAGACTGCAGGCCTTGTCGCCACTTGTGCCAACCAAACAGCTGGGTCAATAGGGTTAAACCAATCAGTGAGCCCATTCGAACTGCACGGGGAATGTCATCCCAGTTGGCACCAATCAATGTAATTAGCGACAGGCCAATAAACAGGAAACCCAGCCCCACCAGCATTCGATAGCCAAATGAATGTACTTGTGCCTGATGATAATCAACACCATATTGCTGACAAATTTGCTCTGCTTGTTGTTGCTCAATGATGCCGGACTCAACCCACTGGGCTGATTCTTTCGCCAAGTCATTTTTTAATAAGCGTATCAGGCGCATGTTTTATCTCTTGATCGCTAAAATATGAAAGCTATGCCAATGCTTAGCAGTGCCTATCGCAGTAGTTCCATCTTCATTTCGCTCTTTAATCTTAACAATCTCAAAATTTTTAAATAATGCGTCCACTTCTTTTCTAGTAAATGCAGATACATTAAATTCAGGATCATTTACCCAGCTGTCATCTACTCCAAGTAAATCTACATGAATAATTCCGCTAGATTTTAATGCAGTGACTATGTTTTTCCAGCTAGTGGGAAAATCTGCTTCGGGGCAAAAAAACAAACTGGCATTGGCGATAAGCAAGTTAGCTTCGGGGTATTGGTAGTCAGCAAAATTACTTACCATAAAATGAGCATGAGGCTGGTCGACAAAGCGTTGTAGGCACACTTCTATTGCTTGTTCGGCATTGTCAAAACCAAACACGCTAAAGCCTTGTTCAAGCAACCAAGCACTGTCGCGACCAATTCCGCAGCCGCAATCAACCGCAACGGTTGCTGCTGGCTCCATTAGTTGTTGCTGTTTAAGCAACGCTACCGCTCTTTCTGTTGATGGCCGCTGGGGGTACTCCAAAACTTGCTGGTAATAGGTATGCCAGTCGTTAGGGGTAAATTGGTTTGGTTGCTTTTTTGGCTGAAGGCTATTGTTTTTAGAAATATCTGACACCGGTAAAACCGCCTGCTTTTCTAGTTTGAAGTTAAGCTATCAAAGCCTTATCGGCAAAGCCAGCCAGCCAATATTGCACAAACGCAAATTAGATTTATTGCATACAGTATTTTATACAGATCAAATAAGGTAAATTGGCGCTTGTTGCCTGTGGGCAAATCATATTAATTTTTGAGAAGTTGTCATCAAATGGCCAATTTTAATACTCATCTAACGGTGGGTAGCGTGGCTTCTGCGTTAATCTCCAGTTTGATCATTGCAAACGAACTCATTAGCCCGGTAAATGGCATTGGGCTTTGGGTTGCCGGCACTATGGGAAGCCTGCTGCCAGATATTGATGCCGATAATTCCAGTTCACTAAAAGTCATATTCAATAGCTTGAGCTTGCTGTTTAGCGTGGTATTACTGGTCTTACTCGGCCCAGACTACCCGTTGTGGCAAATTTGGCTGGTAATATTAGCCGTAACATTACTTATGCGTTGGCCAATATTACCGCTGTTCAAGCGCACTACGATACACCGGGGTAGCTGGCATTCTCTGATATGCTGCGTCTGTTGTTCGCTAGCGCTGGTCAATATTTGCTTTCACTTTATCGGATTGCCTGCTTTTTTATCTTGGCTATATGGCTTGTTTTTATCTGCTGGTTTTATTGTGCATTTATTATTAGATGAAATTTATTCAATTGATATTAGTAATGCCAAAATAAAGCGCTCATTTGGTACCGCATTAAAACTCTATTATTGCCGCGCCCAAGGCTGGACTTTATTAATGTTATTGAGTGCAACCGCTTTATGGTTAGCGGCACCAGCCGCGCCAAAAATACGGTTATTACTTGCGCCATTTCTGCAGTTGGTAAATAAGTTCTGAAGTGACCAGTCAAACCGTTCCTACTAGCCAATCAATAACAACTTCTATTGTATTGTTGGCACTGTATAAATACTCAGTATCAAGAATTTTGCCATGATTACTTTACCAGATCTAGTAGTGAATCTTTTCACCAGCTACTAGACAAAAATTTTCAAAATTTATTCACATGCAATGAAAATCAAACAGTTACCTGAAAACATATCAAACACTTCTGTGGATAACTCTGTGAATAGCCTGTCGGCAACCGGGTATACTGAGTCCAAGTTGTTGTCGCAGCTCAGCTTGAAGCACTTATTAAAAATTGATCAAAAAACAGGCAATTTTCTAGCAAGGTAAGGATAACTAGCTCCAATACCGCTAGTCGTTTTTTTTTGATGAAGCAACCAACAATTGCTGATTGTAAAGCTGACAAGCTAGTCACAGCAGTCAGGTATAGATAAGCAATCTTGGCTTCGAATACTAATAGTCCGCTGTAGAATATTGGCGCTATCTAATAGCTTTCACTGCAAATAAGAAATCACAATATCGCTAGAATTTTTTTGGTTTTTTAGAATTCATCAAACCAAAGTTAATTAACATCTATTGCTTAATTACCGCACACAAAAAAGGCAGCTTGTATCGCTGCCTTTTTTGTTGATTAAATCTAAAAATCAAATTTAATCTTCTGTTTTCTTTTTACGCATTAATGGTTTTGAACCACCACCGGTATCGATTTTCGGCGCTTTAGGACCGCGACCCGGCTTCTTGCGTTTATTAACTGGCTTTTTAGCTTCAGCTTTAGCCAACTTCTTTTTATGAACCTTTTTGCTGGCTTTGCCGTTAGATTTAACCTTCTTAGGCCCTGTGTAAGTGCCTTCCATACCTTCAATACTTCGCTTGTCGAAGCGCTGCTTGAGGTACTTTTGAATCGCCGCACACAAGTTCCACTCATATGGGCCAATCAAAGAAACCGCTAAACCTTTACGACCTGCACGGCCGGTACGGCCAATTCGATGAACGTATTCATCAGCCTTACGCGCCATGTCGAAGTTGATAACCAAATCAACACCGCCAACATCCAGACCACGCGCGGCAACATCTGTTGCGACCAGCACGGTAATTTGGCCGGTACGGAATGCTTGCATCACCAGGTTACGGTTATCCTGAGTCATTTCACCGTGCAGCATGCCGATACGAGTACGGTAGCGAGAAAGCTGATCACGTAAGTTACTTACCTGGTCACGCTTGTTGGTGAAGATAATCGCCCGCTCGAATTTTTCATTCGCCAGCAGCCAGTCAGTTAGCCGCTGCTTATGCGCTGGGTCGTCTGCCAACACTACTTGCTGGGTAATGTCTTGGTGTTCATCGGTAATTTTATTCAACTGCAACCGTTCAGGGTTAGTCAGAATATCAGCGGCAATCGCGTCAATTTTGGGCCCTAAGGTTGCAGATAACAGCATGGTTTGCCGCTCTGGGTTACAGACCGCCACCAGCTTTCGAACATCTTCACCTAAACCCATGTCTAGCATGCGGTCGGCTTCGTCGAGTACCAGCATTTCCAATTCAGAATAATCACAGCTGGCGCGTTCAACATGCTCTAGCAGTCGACCCGGCGTACCAATGATGATTTCTGGATTTTTTCGGAAGGTAGATGCTTGATATTTGAAATCATCGCCCCCGGTAATTAGACCAATTTGAACTTTGGTGTGCTTGGCCAGGCTTTGGCTGTATTTGTACAGCTGACGCGCCAGCTCACGAGTCGGCGCCATTACCAAGCCACGTGTGCCGGTATTTTTAGATGTACTGTCCAACATCCGCTGCAGCATTGGCAACATAAAGGCCAAGGTCTTGCCACTGCCGGTTTCAGCACTGATCAACAGATCCACTTCGTCCATTGCCAATGGAATGGCTTTTTCCTGAACTTCAGTTGGGTCGGTGAACTTCAGATCTTCAAGGGCCATGACTAGCCGCTTGTTAAGGGAGATTTCGCTATGCACGATCTAACACCAGAAAAATTAACTGGCGCGATTCTAACAGAAAGAGATGGTTATGGCAGGTATTCGGTCAGCTAGCTGTTACTAAGCCTTAACTCAATCGCTAGAAATGACTGGATCTTCAGCAATTTTTTTTTCAATACTCGGGCAATGCCAAGGAATAATCTGAACCGTATTGCATTGATAATTAGTAGTTAAAGCGAAGATCCGATCAATCAATACACTATAGGCTGAAAGATCCCCAGCATATAGCGCAGAGCCTTTAAATTTACCTTTTTCAGCATTTTTAGAGTTGAAAAAACACCAGCCTCTCAATGTAGGAAAAAGGCTACAAGTGTGTGACTTTCCATTCGCACCTTTAAAAGATACAGAAAAGCCACACCTATTCTCTGTAGGAAAAGGAATAAAAGTTTCATGATCCATTAGCTGAAACAAACCGCCCCCCCTACCATTATTTTTAAAATAATTGAATGCATTTCATGGCAGCTCATATCCCAATTTGATTCATATATTGGATCTTTTCCATATTGACCTTGGGAAAAAAACAATCTTTTTAATCTATGAGATTCAAAAGCCTGTATGATGTCCGTGTATTTAGGTAAAAGATGCGAAAGGCTTTTTTCATTAAAGACACTTTTAAGTTTAACTTTTGTTAAAGACGCACTAGCTTGTATAATACAGTTATTTAAATAATGCGTGGTTATTTTTTGAGGCATCGATAGATTTTCTTGTATTGCCCTAGCAGCAATAAAATTACAGGCAACACCTCCATATATAGTTAACAGAGAAGCCGCAACTTGCCCTATATCTGCATAAATGGTTTCTACATCATGGAGAGCTGATGACGCACAATCTCCTAAATCTTCAAAGCCATTATCTACGAAATCTGCCATAAACCCTCCCTTGTTTACAACAACTAAAGCAGCTACTGCAAACAAGGGAAAGTATTCTTCAATTATTTTGAGCGTTGTTCTATTTTAACCCATCGTACTTCATGTACTGCGACCTTTGCATTTAGATCATTACTGAGAACAAAAACATGGTGCTTAGTCACATTTCTAAGAGCAAAGGCGTACAATAAACCTGTCGAAACCAGTCGAAACCAGTCAGGAGGCCCGACAATGGCACAAGCAAAAGATGTCATGATGCACCCTGCTCCAACACTGCAGCCACAACAAAGCTTGTCCGATGCATGGCACAAGTTCCGTCAACACCACCTCAGCGGCTTACCAGTAGTCGATAAGCAAAAACACTTGGTGGGGTTTATTTCTGAGCAGGATCTAATCAAACAAACGTTAGAGGAAGCCTATTACAGCAATGTAAACGTCTGCATTGGAGATGTAATGAAAGCCTTCCCAGATAGCATTTCCCCAGAAAGAGACTTAATGGCGCTTGCCAGCGAAATGGCTGAAACCCATCGTCGCTTTTATCCGGTAGTCGACGAAGGCCGATTGGTTGGCTTGGTGGTCAGACGCAAAGTGGTTGATTATTTGATGGAACTAGCGGCGAAGCCGAGCCCTGTTTGATGCTCGCTCGCAAGTTGGATAAGCGAAGCGCCATCCGACATACTGAACTGTCAGAAGGTACTTCGCTTTTTTAATATTGGAACAATTCAAAACATAGCCTAAGCATGATTTTTTTCAGAAACTATCAGCTATAGAACGTACTCTTACATTGCGACAACCAAAGTAGCAGATGTAAAAGAGAGCGCTTTTTGGCTTTAAAGAATCACCTCTCTCGTTTCGTGATTGTTTTAGTTTTTTATTATTTCGACGCATCTACTTGACTCGATACAATTATTTTTGATCCGACATTTTCATGAGGAAATACTTTAAATTTAAATTCATTTAATATAGGCAGTATTGATTTATAGTAAGCAGAGAAACCATTTGCTATTTCAGATACTTCACGAGGCAGCTCAACATTTGGGCTATGCCCCAGTGTTGTCGTGTACTGATAAATATAAGTTTCTGATGTTTCATATACATGAGCCCAAGGTTGACTAACGCTTGCGCCATAGATATGAGAAAATCCATTAATTGTAACTTCGCTTCCAAATACTGCATGATCACTTTCGTACTTAACTACAATTATAATACTGAGCTCTCTCCAATAATGACCAATTTCCCAGGGCAAAGCTATTTTCATCAAGTATGTCTCGGCTTTATAGCCAACCTCATCTAGGTATCGCAGGTATTCAGGCATATCAATTTTTTGAAAAGTCCAACCAGGGCCTAAATCTGTCCATATTCTAGCGCCAGACGCTACATATTCTGCATAGGCATTATCAATACAATTTATATTTAACTTGTTAGCTAGTGGCTTGTCAGAACTTATAAAACCAGCATTAGTTAATTTATCCCATGAGCTATTAATAGTTTCATTGCCCAATAAAACATCTCTGCAAACATCAGCACTGTTACTACTGTATGCTTTCAAATCTAAGAATGATCTTTCGAATGATGTAAGTTCTTCCCATGGAATACCGATTAATCCGATAACTATAGGAACAGCATCTATGAGGCAGTTTCGATGTATTTTATTGACAAAAGAATTACCATAATCTTTCACGCTTCCATTTTTTATGAAGATCTTCCAAACGTGAACAACAGCAGATGAATCTGTATTTAGAGTAGACAAACATGTAGCTGCATTTTCATTATTATATGATTTTAAATCTAAGTACGACCTTTCAAATCGAGTGTATTGGGGTTGCTCGTCTCCGCCATTAGGAGCTTGAGCTAAAGAAATACAATTCGCATGTAACTTATTAGCTAATGCTGATGCGTCACGACCTACACTACCTGCGTCTATGTATGCTTGCCAAGCATCATTAAATGTTTCTTTACCCATTAGAGCATCTTGGCAAGTTTGCGCACTATCTGCATTGTATATTTTTAGATCTAAAAACGCTCTTTCAAATGGTGTATAACTCGGTTGTTGAGCTACTGCAATTGAAGAGGCTATAGTGACTGTAATGGCTGTTAATATTTTAATGAACTTCATTTAAACTTCCTTTACTATTCTATGCTGCTATATTTTTTTTCAAAGCTCTTCTGCATTAATTATCTAATTATAGATTAATGACAGGATGAAAATCGATTTTCTTATACTAAGTTTGGTAAGTTTTGACTGCTGACCTTTCATTACCTTACCTTTTATTATCTTTATCAGCTTGCATTCTAAGTTCTATCTAGCTTTGTAAGAGGTTCTAATCTGAATAAACAGACGCCACAAAGATATTGTTTTGCTTTATATCATTAGATAAATGGGCGGCAGTTAGTTATTAAACGATCGCTTGATCACCTAGAAAGGTTTTTCATACAATACAGTTCTTAAAGCTCTGGAATAATGTTATTTGAACAAGTGTCATTGACAGAATTTATTTCTGCATTGAAATTGCTTGCTGCATAATCGAGATAATAAAAGTATGCATACGTTAAATCAATTAAAATTTAAAAAACCAATAAGTTTCAATATTTTTCTGAATTTAAATCATAACATTATACACTTCACTTCAAAGCTCTATTCTCTTAAAAACTTGATAGAATTCGTTAAAAAAATAGCTAAAATCCACCGTCGTGTTTTCACTCATCAATTGATCAGATGTGGTTGACCATTATTATGAAAAAAGATAAAACGAATTAGTTCAAAAACAACATGACTAACTAGCTAAGTTTATATATGAACTTATTGTTATATAAAGAACCTATTACAGCAATACATGCACAATTTTGAATTGACGATGTAATGAGCCTTACTGGATAAAGTTTCTCAAGAAGGAGATTCAACGTTGTATACAAGCAAAAGCGCAGACAACTTGCCTGCGCTTTTGCTGAACTGATTTTCTCTAGATTTTAAATCCCCACCGCCACCGACGGCAGCGCTTCATTTTCTAATTTAGGCTTACACAACAACAAACGCCCCGGATCAATTCCTTGCTGTTCCACTAGATAACGTTTCACCCCATCCCCTCGTAATTTAGCCACTTGGTTAAGTTGTTCGGTTATTTGCGCCACTTGTGCAGCTAACTGCTGTTCGGCTAATTTAATTTCTTCGGCAGTATTTTTAGCAGAATTACTGGCAACCTCAGTCGGCTTACTTTCAACTAAATCTGTTTTTTCAGATTCCTGCTGTGCTAATAGCTGCTGTTCAAGTTTCTCTTTTTCAAACCGCTGTTGTTCAAACCATTGGCGATCATTATTCGATGCCACGCCACACAGCTTTAACTGCAAGTCAGGCCGCTGCTGTGTCAGTAGAGCTAACTTACCGAGATAATCAGTTCCCTGAAGATTTAACTCACTACTCCCTGCATCAAAAGCAACCGGGTCGAGCGATACTTCAGATAGCAGTTCTCCAGCATATTGGGCCAAGGTAATTGCGGTTCCCCATGGCTGTAACAGATGCTTTAAATAAGAAATCGAAGCTTCTTTAATCGCATTGGTGGTTGCCGTTGCAATAATATCGCCGGTATCAACCGACAAATCATCTAATGGGCCAGCAACTGGTAGGCTGAGTTCAATATTGTTATCGCTATTTCGCAAGAAAGATAACGCTTTATCTATCGGCATGGTCAACTGTTTGCTAACTCGGTCAATTACTGCTTGATCGACAGGTTCCATTTCTAGCTGTTTCAGTAGAATATTATTTTCTAACTGCAGATTTTGATCAGCCAGTGTCAGCTCGAACCTGTTATTCAACTGGCCTAATGATATTTGATAGCCCAGCATTGGTTCGATATAGCCAGTGAAAATAGGTAATTCAATATTCTTTATTTCACCCTTTAATTTTATTTTTTGACTAATCGGTGCAATTTCACCATCAACAATTATCTCACCGTATTCACCAATATTGGCTGCAAGCGCTATTGGTGAAAAATGCTCGCTATCTGCGGTATTTAAATCAGAAATGTCTAGCTTGGTTAATTGCAGCATTGTTTTTAAATTTGGCTCAGCTTGTAAATCGGTAAATTTAAAAGCGCCGTCTAGATGAAACTGCTGCAAAACAATCGGCAAGCCTGATTTTTCTTCTAGCGCTACTTTCGACTGCGGCTGCGATTGCTCAGTAGTTTGTAAAACTGTTTCCTGTGCAGTCTCGGCTGAAACAGTTTCCACCGCGACTGATTCAGGCGTTTGTGCATTATCAGCAATCAGATTTATTCGTGCCAACCACTGATCTAACAATGGAATTGCACCATCCGCCTGACGCTGCAACTCACCAGTGAGTTGCTTCAACTGCAAACTGCCTAATGTAATGACTGGCTGGGCGGTGTTTAATTGAGGGTTCGCTGTATCAGTTAGAGCGCCTGAAGTGACTGGAGCAAAAGTCGCCCGGTCTAGTGAGAGGGCATTCAGCTGCAACCAATTTTGCTGCGCTTGCTGTAATACCAGCTGGTTTAATGCTAGTTGCTCAAGCGAAGCGCTGAATTGAGCGTTCTGTGGATTAAATGCGGTCACTTCAACCTGCTGAATAGAAAAATCAGCAAAGCCAGTTAATGGTTTTTGTTGGTGATTGACCATGAGCTGGTTGATTGAGAAATCATTCAGCTTTACATCAATAGTCTGCGTTTTATTTGCTGACAGCTGTTGTAGCTTTATTTTATCCACAGCAAGCTGTAATTGTTTTTCTGTAGCAATCGCTAGTTGTTGCAACTGCAACGGTTCTAGCAGCACATTAAATGCTTCAGTTTTTAAATCACTGGTGATTTTTGATCGCTTCAACGACAGTTCTGCTAATTGAACAGTATGCGGCGCTTGTTCAAGGTGAATATTTTTTATTGTTAATTCTGGATTAACCGTTAATTGTTGTTGTTTTAAATCGCCATCAACATTTAATTGTAAGTGGTCAAACGATAATGAGCTTTGTTGTTCTGACTGATTAAAAGTTAATTGAAGTTTTTTCAACACCGGTTGACTAGAAAAGTCCAACTCGATTTGATCCGATTGTTCAGGGTCAAATGCTAAATCCACCGACAATGCATTTGCTAACCAACCAGAAACAGTTAAATCAGCCGGCAGCCAAGGCTGGAAAGCCGCTAACTGCAGATCTTGATGTTGTAAGTTCAGCTTGGCTTTAATTGGCGAAGCAAATGGTTGTAGCTGACCAGAAAGCTCAAGCGGTGTTTGATTCAATTGGGCAGTTATTTTCAACTGCGCAGGCTGCGCCGGTTGCCAGCTGTAAAGCTGTGAAAGCGCCAACTGCTGCAGTTTGAAATCAACCTTTGCTGGCTTGGGTGGTTGCTGATCAGTAAAACTCACCAACAACTGATCAATCATTAACTGGTCGATACCGAACTGCCATGGTTCAGAATCAGTAGTTTCTGCAACTGGCGCAGTTGTTTTAATCGTTGTATCAACCTGTGCGTCAGCCGATGCTTCAGGCTGCACAAAAGCCAATTGAAAACGGCCATCAGCCAGTCGAGTAGGCTGAAGATCAGTTGATTTTAACGATAATTGAGCAATATGAATTTGTCGGCGAAACAAAGCAGCAACATTTAAGTCTGCCGCAACATAACCAATTGATATTTCAGGTTTGCCTTGTCGACCTATCTCAAGGCCTGTTACAGACAAGGTGCCCGCAAACAGGTTTAGGTCGATATCGCTGATTTTGGCTGGACTGAAGCCTTGTTCAGTTAACCAGTGCTGACCAGCAAAGCGGATTGCTTCTGGCAGTCCCCACAATAATAAGCCGGTTACTGCCAGCGAGGAGGCGAGTATTTTATTGGTTTTTTTCATTGATTTTGCAGCAGATGATATTTTTCACACAGGGTATTCCTGTTTGAAATGTTTTAAAAGAAAAGCTTGGCGATCATTTTTCAATTGAGCTGTTCTGTTAATTAGCTCAGTGGCCCAGCGCTCCAACTAAACAGCGGCACGCTAACCGAGCGGCTCGGTACTCCAACCAAGCAGCTCCGCGATCGAATCGACTCGTTTTGTGACAGAACTTTCTTATAAAGCGACTCTATACTCCGTATAATTGCGCCTTTTTGACAGGAATGTCTGCTGATGACACTTGCAGCCGCTATTCTGGCCGCCGGCCAGGGCACCCGGATGAGATCGTCCCTTCCCAAGGTTTTACACCCGTTGGCCAACAAGCCAATGGTGCAACATGTAATTGATGCCGCTAAAAAAATTGGCGCTAAAGACATACATCTGGTGTACGGCCACGGCGCTGAAATGCTGCAACAGCAACTACAGAGTCAGCCTGTTAATTGGGTACAACAAGCCGAGCAGCTAGGCACTGGCCATGCAGTCATGCAGGTTTTGCCAAGCCTTGCCGATGCCAGCCAATTGCTGGTGCTCTATGGTGATGTGCCATTAATTCAGCCTGAAACCTTGCAACAGCTGCTGGCAGCAACCCCGGAAAATGGTTTGGCGCTACTGACAGTTCAACTGAACAATCCAACAGGCTATGGCCGGATCATTCGTAACCCACAAGGCGCAGTGCTGGGAATTGTCGAGCAAAAAGACGCTTCTGCAGAACAGTTGGCAATTTGCGAAGGTAATAGTGGCATCATGTGTATCGATGCCGAATTCGCCAAGTCTGCATTGCCACAGCTAAGTAATAGCAACGCGCAGCAAGAGTATTATCTGACTGATTTAGTGGCGATGGCAGTTGCTGAAAATCGTCCGGTGCATGCAGTGATCGCGAGTAATGCTGCAGAAGTTAGTGGTGCTAATGACCGAGTACAATTGGCTGCTTTAGAACGGGTTTACCAAAGCTGGCAAGCAGAAAAACTGATGCGCAATGGCGCTAGCCTCGCCGACCCAGCACGAATTGATATTCGTGGTGAAGTAACTACTGGCCAAGACTGCAAAATCGATATCAATGTGATTTTTGAAGGCAAAGTTACCTTGGGAGATCGAGTTGAAATTGCCGCTAACTGTATTTTGAAAGATTGCAGTATTGCAGATGACACCATTATTAAAGCCAATAGCATGATTGAAGATTCACAGATTGCACAAGCTTGTGAAATTGGCCCATTTGCTCGTTTACGTCCCGGCACGCAAATGGACGCAAAAGCTAAAATTGGCAACTTTGTAGAAACCAAAAAAACCCGGGTCGGCCAAGGCTCAAAAATTAATCATTTAAGCTATGTTGGTGATGCCGAATTGGCTGAGGGTGTCAACATTGGCGCGGGTACCATCACTTGTAATTATGATGGTGTGAATAAGTTTAAAACCCAAATTGCAGCGAATGCATTTATTGGTTCTAACACCTCTTTAGTCGCTCCGGTTTCTGTTGCAGAAAATGCCACGGTTGCTGCAGGTTCGGTGATTACCAAAAAAGTTGAAGCTGGCCAGCTGGCAATTGCCAGGGGCAAACAAAAGAATCTCGATAACTGGCAAAGACCGGTTAAGAAATAGTCATTGTTCGAGCGTAAATCGCTCAAGGATAAGATGTTATGTGTGGAATTGTTGGTGCAGTTGCTCAAAGAGATGTAGCCGAAATTCTGCTGGAAGGCCTGCGTCGTCTGGAATACCGCGGCTATGATTCAGCAGGTATTGCCATTATTAATCCAGAGCAGCAAATTAATCGGCTGCGTCGTCTGGGTAAGGTGCAGGAATTGGGCAACGCCCTGAAAGAAACGCCTTTAACTGGCGGCACCGGCATTTCTCATACTCGCTGGGCGACCCATGGCGAACCGAGTGAGCGCAATGCGCATCCGCACCAGTCGGCTGACATTGTGGTGGTACATAACGGCATTATCGAAAACCATGAATTGCTACGCAATCAGCTGCGCGATCAAGGTTATAACTTCAGTTCAGATACCGATACTGAAGTTATGGCGCATTTGGTAGCTGAGTTACGCAAGCAAACTTCAAGCTTGCTAGAAGCAGTTCAACAGGCGGTTAAACAGCTGCATGGTGCATATGGTGCAGCATTTATCGACCGTACTCAGCCAGATTCATTAGTGGTTGCCCGCTCCGGTAGCCCATTGGTTATTGGTTACGGGATTGGCGAGAATTTCGTCGGTTCTGACCCTTTGGCATTATTACCGGTCACTCGAAAATTCGCCTATTTAGAAGAAGGCGACGTTGCTGAAATAAGCCGCCATGAAGTGAAGATTTTTGATCAAAACGCTCATCCAGTCGAACGGAAAATTCACGAGTCTGACCTTAGCTATGACGCTTCAGACAAGGGTGAATATCGCCACTACATGCTCAAAGAAATTCATGAGCAGCCGCGAGCGGTTACCGACACAATGGAAGGGCGAGTTACCCAAGATGGTGTGGCAGCAGAAGCTTTCGGCCCTGAAGCCGCAAAATTATTACCCGGCATTAAGTCAGTTCAAATTGTTGCTTGTGGCACTTCTTATAACTCAGGCATGGTGGCGCGCAATTGGATTGAGCGTTACGCCGGCATTCCTTGCCGAGTCGAAATTGCCAGTGAATTCCGCTATCGCCACACATTAGTGCCTGAAGATTGTTTGTTTATTACCATTTCCCAGTCAGGTGAAACGGCCGACACACTCGCAGCACTTCGCAAAGCTAAAGAACAGGGTTATGCCGCTAGCTTGGCCATTTGTAATGTCGCTGGCTCATCGCTGGTTCGTGAATCAGATTTAACCTTTATGACCCGCGCTGGCGCTGAAATTGGCGTCGCTTCAACCAAGGCATTTACTACTCAGTTAACCGGCTTGCTGATGTTAACCGCAGTCTTGGCTAGAAATAATCCACAAGCAGAAGATGCCCTGCAAAAGCGCTTTGCCGATGGCTTGCACCAGTTACCTGCATTACTCAAACAATGCCTAGCGCTGGATAGTGAGATTCTTAAACTATCCCAAGCATTTGCAGATAAACATCATGCATTATTCCTCGGCCGTGGTAGCCAACATGCAATCGCCATGGAAGGTGCATTAAAGTTAAAAGAAATTTCTTATATTCACGCGGAAGCTTATGCAGCCGGTGAGTTAAAACATGGACCTTTAGCTTTAATTGATGAAAATATGCCAGTGGTGGTAGTGGCACCAAACAATGATCTGCTGGAAAAACTGAAATCCAATATGGAAGAAGTTCGAGCGCGTGGCGGTCAATTATTTGTATTTGCTGATGAGGCTGCAGGCATTAAACCAGAACAGGGCATTCAAGTGCTTAATGTGCCACATATGGATCATTTACTGGCACCGATTGCTTACACCTTGCCATTACAGCTACTGAGTTATCACGTAGCAGTATTGAAAGGTACTGATGTTGACCAGCCAAGAAACCTAGCTAAGTCAGTGACAGTAGAATAGCCGTTAACTCGCTAATAGAAATTTAAAAACCGCTTGATTATTTCAAGCGGTTTTTTTATGTTTGCTATTCGCTACTTCCTGTTACAAATTGGCTCGCTAGCCTTTGCTAGGTGTCACTTTAACGAGGTAGAAAACAACATTAGCCACAAAATATTCAGCTAGATATTTTTCTGACGTCTAGTGTTATTGAGTCTCAATAAAAATAATGAATAGACTCATGAATATAAATAATAACAAGAAAAAGCATATCCATGGATTACGGCTTCTCATTTCTGTTGCTTTATTTTTTTTCTGTCAAATATCTTTGGCAGAAACTAATACTAAAAGCTTATATTCTTATCAAGAAGATGTAGTAGTCACTTCTGCTGATGGTATTCGGCTCTCAGCCAACTTACGACTACCGACATCGGGGCAAGCAAGCTACCCTGCAGTTATTTTCTTTTCTAGTTGGGCGCTAACTGAACACCAATATGAACACCCCGCCGCATTTTTAGCCAAACGCGGATATATCGTTTTGGCAATTAATTCACGGGGTTTTCATACCTCTGAAGGTACAATTAATATTAACTCTGACCAAGAAATGGCTGACGCAAGCGCTGCGATTGATTGGTTAGAACAAAATACTCCCGTTGAAGTGGGTAATGTTTCTCTGGCAGGTATTTCTTATGGCGCTGGCATCGCATTGAAAGCTGCAGCATTAGAGCCAAGAGTTAAAACCGTTATCGCAATGAGTGGCTGGGCCAGTTTATATCAGTCGCTCTACCGCCATGAAACACCAAGAACTGCTTGGACAGATTTTCTAATCAATAGTGGAAAATTGACTGGAAATTTAAGCAGTGAAGTAAAAAGTAATTACCAAAACCTACTCAATATTCAAAATGTCTCCGAAACCATCGCTTGGGCAGACTACCGATCACCCGCCAGCTACATTGATCAATTAAATCAACGTAATGTACCTGTTTTTATTAGTAATAACTTCCAGGACAACTTATTCCAGCCGAATCAAATGCTCGATTTTTATCAGCAATTAACTACACCTAAGCATCTTGAACTTAATCAGGGGTTACACGGAGTAGGTGAAGGTGGTGCAATGGCTGGCATAGTGAATAGCCTATGGGTTAATGCATTTAATTGGCTCGATTATTGGCAAAAAGGTATCGACAACGGAATTATGCAGCAAGCTGCAGTCGTCATGGAACTAGACAGTGTTCCTAGAGTGCGAGAAGGATTTTCTGATTGGCCAGTCGCTATGGATCAAATGCAATTGGCACTTTCCCACAGGGAAAATAATGAAGTCGCCATGATGGCACCGCAACGATCCAGCGAAGGTTCAGTCACCATCTACTCTGGACGAGATTCCCGTGCATCAACCGGAAACATGGCCATTATTGGAACGGTGCTGGATGTTTTTGAAATCAAACCCGTAACCGTCGATTTGAGCACACTGCGAACACGCCATGGTATCGGCTGGCAAACTGAACCTTTACTACAAACGACAAAAATACGCGGCATTACCGATGTTCAGCTAACCATTACACCGAGTCAGCCAAGGGTTGAGTTAGTGGGTTATTTATATCGAATCAATCCAAAAGGCATTGCTAATTTAATCAGCCATAGTCCGATAACACTACAAGAAGCAACTCCAGGTGAAAGAATTAACATTGAATTTCAGTTAACTGCAACCGCATCAAATATCGCTGCAGGTGACAGAATTGGCTTTGCACTGGATACACAAGATCTTTTATATCAAAAAGTTAATGAGGACTTTAACATTGAAATTCACCTTGACCAGCCTAGCGTCAGTGCTATATCAATACCGGTAATTGGCAGTCAATATCAACCAGAACCTTTACCCCATTTCGAACCAATCAGCATGAATAAATACCTAGAAACCTTTAAATCTAATCAGCAAGATAACTCAAAAACCTCATCAGTTAAAACTGGCGGTGGTAGTTTTGAAATATGGCTTTTTTTGTTTTTCATTGGGTTTTATTTATTAAGAAAGCGCTTAAGAACCCATTGGATATCTTTTTGTATGGGATGATTTCCCTAATCTAATCCACTACAAAGCAGATTATAAAGTCAGAAAAACCTATTGTAGTGGGATTGCTGAAAATTAAAATGCCAAAGCAAAACTGACAGTGAGAGATCCTTATGAGTTAAAAGCCATAAATACACTGAAGTAGCGTCTTACTACAGCCTTTACAAATTACTCGAATAAATCTAACCCACTGTTTTTTTACTGAGTAAGCTAGATTCTTATAGTTGCTTTAGGTGCATTTCTAGATCTGTATGCATATAGTTCATGATGCCCTGTCAATCCGCCTTGGTATACGAGTTTTATAAACAAATCTATAAACTTACAAAAACTTCTAGTACTACCTCGGCCCGATTTAGAGAACTTTGCTATACCAAAATTTGGATCAAAAATAGCGTAATCATTGTCTGTGTTTACCATGGCGAGAGCATGCCCAGAGGATGCTCCGTAAACATTTAGATGGAAATAACAGTCTGGGTTATTACGAATAAACAAAGCTGAATTTACTAACTTACCAGCGTTATAGCTGACTTTACCAACCATTTGGTAGTCTTTATGTAATACTAGCGTACCGATATCTGCAAAATTATTCACCAAGGAAATTTCTCCTCGCTCAACATTCGCATAAATACTTTCTTCACTCTGCAATTTTCCGGTTTTCGTTGCCGCACGTAAATTCTGCATTTGCATATAACCACGAACTTTACCTTTGCCTTCGGGTGTATTGATCAATCTCATAAAACTAGGAAAGTTAAAACTTTTTTGGATAAGCACCATACTAAAACCGAAACACATTCCATCTAAGCCGTTTAAATTACTAGTGACCATCTTCTTTTTTTTAAAGCCAAATATCGATCTCGCTCTGATGTAATGCATGCCAGCTAACCTGGATCCCTGATCAAACTTAGTAGAAACCACACCACCATTATTTTCTGCAATACTTTTAAATATTTCATAACTCATTGTAAAACCCTTCAAGGAATGATCGTTTAACCGGAGATCAAATGAAATTAAAAAAACAAAGATATCCGTTCTCGATCAGCGCATATAAATTTTCGCTCTTTCCATGAAGTGAATTTAAGAAACTATCAACCTGAAGTCTAGCCCATTCTTTCATGCTTACCAGAACTGAATCGCACTATAAAAAATGCCTTGTAGCCATTTCTGCTAGTGCTTTTAGAGTAATCTAGTATGATTGGTTTACTTTTATAAACAATGATTTGAACAAGATGCTAATGCCATCAATTGTACACAGACAGGGGAATTGAGCGTGCAACAGTGCTAAATCATTTCTACTATAGGGTTGATAAATTAAAGGCTCTGTGCTCTTTAATTATTTGCTAGCGAAGGGGAATTGTTAGAAAGTTGAGCGACAGGCTACTTAAAAAACTAGAGGAACGGTTAGTGCCATCCGCGTAAATTAAAAAACTGCCATCAAAAAAATCGGCTAAACCATTTTATAATCATTCGCCTTGTTGCGATGAAACACTTAAAAACATTTTCATTAATGGCAAAGAATTAATGAAATTTTTGCGAAATAAATCATAAAAAACCTCTATAGAATAACAAACCATAGAGGTTTTTTTATTTACATTAATTCTCACCTTTCTGTTTATGATATGCATGCTCTTGAGCTGCTACATCTAAATCATACAGACGATTCAATGAACCTCTATCAAATAACACCTTATCTCCCCTTCCTACCCAAGTTTTATCTACGCCATGCTTGCTAACAATCATAGCGATAACATCGACATAACTAAGATCAACACCATGAAATTGCAGAGCCTGCAATACGGTTATCATATGATGCTGAGTAGGGCGATAATGGCCACTATCATTGCAGATCCCTGTTACTCGACCTTTTTGAATACGAATACTTCCGGCAAATGCTATCGGTTGGCCTTGCATATAACTAGAGTGAAAGAAATTTTTCTTGCTTCCACCTTTATCAAAGCCTCCATAATGAGGCGCACAATACAAGTTCCAGCTCATATCCATAACACACCCTGAAAAATCATCTATGAACATACTGGGGGCATCAGTTATAACCTGGCTCACCCCTTTCTTAGGTGGTAATGGTGGAGCAAACACTGCCGAACCATCAACTCCTGGAGTTCGGCTACTTTCGGCCAGAACAGGCAAACATTGTTTTAATGAAATTCCTGAAAATTTTTCAGCATTTTGTGGATCTTCTTCTATCCACCAAGGAAGTTGATATCCAAGACCGTCTTTAAATCTAATTTTAAATTTATCTCTTTCAGCCTCGGTTAAATATCTTAAAATCCCTTTCTGTCCGCAATATTGGTCAACTCCAGCACCATGAGCTCCCATTTCACGCCCAAAAAAATGCGTTAATGAACTAGGAAGCTCACTATTGGATGATAATTTAAAGTGCCATCTTAAAAAGCAAACTACTCGCATATATAAATTCTGCACAGCAGGCCTTCGTGCTTGTTGTAACCATACAATTCCGCCTACAGGCCCAGGTGATCCCTTAGGTGCACTTTCTAACCAATTAGAAATTGAATAATAAAGATTACATAAAATATAAAGCTGTTCACTAATCGATGATTGATAATATGCAGCTATCATCGATGATATCATATTGATTTGAGAATCTTGCTCCATCACTTGCTTATGCGCCGCCGCCGATTTTCTCTGCATGTCTTGCCGGGCCCCTGGCGGTAAAATTGCTCTGGTTTTAGGGCTTCCTGGCCTTTTAACGCCCGTTTTTGGTGGAACTGGAGGTGAAGCTCCTGCTTTAGTTGGTGGAAGCAATGGTTTTTTTCCACCAACTTTAGGAGAGTTTGTTGCTTCTGTTCCAGCGGCTGAAATGTCAATTTGCCTCAACCATTCATCATAAGTTGGCATCTTATTTTTTCTGATATCAATACTACCAGCAGCTAGCAAAAGCATTTCCAAGTCGGTTGTGTGTTGTATTGAAATTGCAGAACCAGACGCGCTAGGTTTCATCGCACCTCTCAATTCATCGTGTTTTACTGGTGGTGGGCTTTTAGGTCTCTTCGGAGACTTTTTTCCAAACAAAGGCATACTTCACCTCAACAAGAACGATTGATGCATCCTTGCAAAAATTTCCCTCTAAAAAATTGGTTTTTTTAGTCATGCAATAAAGTTTAAAATTTCTTGTTTTATCGAAAAACTGATAATTGTTTACTTTTATTAATAATAAACACTAACAACTAAAATATTTTCATGACAGCGACCGTTAAAACAAAAAGCGTCAACGTTAATCATGAAGAAATTTAATAATTAATTGAATTATAAGATAAAATCTCACTAAAAATAAAGCAAGAGGACTCTCAATGTCCGACACAACAGAAAAAGTAACTGAAGGGGCATCCGTAGTAAATAAATAGTGGCATTGTTACTATCAACTAATAGTCTAGCCCATGCCCTCCCTCTAGGTGTACCGGAACTGTGTCGCACTATGAAAATTACCTTGCAGCGATTGTTGCTAGAACTTCTCGAGTAACCCGGTATAATCGTTTCATCTCTAGGAACGAGAATTTAGAATATGAATGCCATAAATCGCCAGCTAGCTGAGGAATTGAGCGTACAAGAGCACCAAATAATTTCTACTGTAAACTTGCTGGGTGAGGGGTCGACCGTGCTCTTCATTGCCCGCTATCAAAAGGAAATCACCGGAGGGTTGGACGATAGACAGCTCAGAAAACTAGAGGAACGGTTCATGCCATCTGCGTGAATTAGAAAACTGCTATCACAAGGTCGGGGGTCGACTGGGTCGGTTTATGATTATTTATTTTATCGCGATGAAATATTTTTATATCAATAGTGGAAATCTAACGAGAATTTTAAATAACGAATTAAAAAGAAATCAATAAAGCTTATTTGAAATTGAAATAAAATCTCATATAAAACCAAGAAAATTCTTCGTGAAACAAATCATAAAACACACCTTCATGAATAATTTCTTGAACAGTATTCCATTTACATTAATTATGACCTTTCTGTTTATGATATGCATGCTTTTGAGCTTCTTGATCCAATTGATATAAAGCATTCAATGTATCTCTATTTCGCAAAACAGTATCTCCCTTTCCTACCCAAATTTTATCTACGCCATGCTTGCTAACAATCATAGCGATAACATCGACATAACTAAGATCAACACCATGAAATTGCAGAGCCTGCAATGCAATAATCATATGATGTTGAGTAGGGCGATAATGGCCACTATCATTGCAAATCCCTGTTACTCGACCTTTTTGAATGCGAATACTTCCGGCAAATGCTATGGGCTCACCCTGCATATAACTAGAGTGAAAGAAATTTTTCTTGCTTCCACCTTTATCAAAGCCTCCATAATGAGGTGCACAATACAAGTTCCAGCCCATATCCATAACACACCCTGAAAAATCATCTATGAACATACCGGGGGCATCAGTTATAACCTGGCTCACCCCTTTCTTAGGTGGTAATGGTGGTGCGGGTACTATCATGCCATTTGTTCCTGGAGATCTGCTACTTTCGGCCAGAATAGGAATGCATTGTTTTAATAAATCATTTGATAATTTTTTAGGACTTTGCCCGTCAATTTCTTCTATCCACCAAGGAAGTTGATGCGCAATACCATCTTTAAATCTAATTTTGAACTTGTCTCGATCAGCTTCGTTTAAATAGTACAAAGTTCCTTGGTCATTGTTAAATTTATCTGACTCAGTACCATGGGCCCCCATTTCTCGCCCAAAAAAATATTTTAATTTTTCAGGGATCAACTCGACTGAGGTCAAGTTCAAATGCCATTTCAAATAACGTACAACTACCATATATAAGTTTTGTACAGCAGGTCTACGAGCTTGCTGCAACCATATCGCTCCACCTATTGGTCCAAGTGCTGTTGTTTGAGGTATATTTTCTAACCAATTAGATGTTGCATAATAAAGACTACATAAAATATAAACTCGCCCATTAGCGGATGATAAATTAAGTGCTCCGACCATAGAAGATATCATATTGATTTGAACATCTTGCTCCATCGATTTCTTATGTAAATCCGCACTCTTTGCTCGGAGTGCTGCCTCAAACCCTGGCGGTAACATAGCTTTTTTTTCATCGTCAGCAGCCCTTCTAACGCCCATCGTGGATGTCGTTACTGTTGGTGGCAGCATTGGTTTTTTACTTGATTCAGCATAATTTGTTTCTATCGTACCAGCGACTAAGATGTCCATTCTCTTCAGCCATTCATCATGGGTTGGGAGATGATTTTTTCGAGGATCTATTGCTCCCGAATAAAATATAATTTTTTTTAAATCAAATTGCTGATTTTCCTGACTTGATGTAACAGGTCGAGTTGCTTCTCTTATTTCTCTGTACTTTATTGGTGGAGCGTTCTTTTTAAAAATAGGCATGTTCTATCTCAATAAAATGTCTTGCAAATCATTAAAAACTTACTTTAAATGATTTATTAACTTCCATGTTAATTAAACTCAAACTCATTTTACCATTTATGCATATTTAATTAAATTATTCTGTTTATAAGTTTCACAGAGAAACAATCGTTATCAACGTGCATAAAAAAATACTTGTAAAGCTGGTTGACCGCATAGCTGTTCAATAAATCAAAAAAATAAAATACCTTCAGTATTCAGCTCAACAGAAGGTGATAGTTGAAAGCGTCATCCGTAATAAATATGAGTATTATCACTATTGAAGAAAAGTCTAGCCCATCATTTGATAAGACATGCCTCTACTGCATCACACTACAAAATTTACCTTGTAGCGACTGTTGCTAGAGCTTCTCAAGTAACCCGGTATAATCGATTCATCTCCAGGAACGAGGATTTACCCAGAATATGAATGCCATCAATCGCCAGCTGGCCGAGGAATTGGGCGTACAAGAGCGCCAAATCATTTCTACTGTAGGCTTGCTTGATGAAGGGTCGACCGTGCCCTTCATTGCCCGCTATCGAAAGGAAATCACCGGAGGGTTGGACGATGGACAGCTCAGAAAACTAGAAGAGCGACTAGGCTATCTGCGTGAATTGGAAGACCGTCGTAATACGGTATTGTCCAGCATCGAAGAACAGCAAAAGCTAACCCCAGAACTGAAGCAACAAATTCTTAGCGCTGATACCAAAACCCGCCTTGAAGATCTTTATCTGCCTTATAAAATCAAGCGGCGTACTAAAGCACAAATTGCCCGTGAAGCCGGTTTAGCGCCTTTGGCTGATGCTTTAAAAGCAGACCCAATGCTTGAACCTGAACAGCAAGCTGCTAGCTATATCGATGCTGAAAAAGGTGTTGCTGACACCAAAGCAGCTTTAGATGGTGCGCGTCAGATTTTAATGGAGCAGTTCGCCGAAGACGCCGCATTACTAGAAAAAATGCGTAGCTGGTTATGGGATAATGCTTATTTAAAATCTGCAGTCGCAACCGGTAAAGAATTAGAAGGCGCTAAATTCTCTGATTATTTCGATTATCTAGAAGCGCTGAACAAAATCCCTTCCCACCGGGCATTAGCTTTTTTCCGCGGTCGCAATGAAAGTGTGCTGAATATTAGCCTGCAGCCAACTGAAGAATTACCAGAAGATCCACGTGCATTCGGTCCTTGCGAAGCCATGATCGCCAAGCATGTTGAAATTTCTGATCAAAAACGCCCGGCGGATCGTTGGTTATTAGATAGCGTTCGTTGGTGCTGGCGAATTAAATTACAGCTGAGCATGGAAACGGAGCTGCTAGGTCGAATTCGTGAAATGGCTGAACAAGAAGCGATCAAAGTGTTTGCCGATAACATGAAAGATTTGTTAATGGCGGCACCAGCCGGACAACGCGCCGCGATTGGTCTAGACCCTGGATTACGCACCGGTGTCAAAATTGCCGTGTTAGATAACACCGGTAAGCTGGTTGATCACACAGCGATTTTTCCACATGCACCTCGCAACAACTGGAATGAGTCGTTAGTTACGCTGGCCAAACTGGCGGAAAAACACAATATCGAATTAATGGCAATCGGCAACGGCACTGCTTCTCGGGAAACCGACAAATTAGTCGGTGATCTGATCAAAATGGCTCCACAACTGAAGCTAACCAAGGTAATGGTTTCAGAAGCCGGCGCATCGGTTTATTCGGCTTCTGAAATTGCTGCGGCAGAATTTCCAAATCTTGATGTCACCATTCGCGGCGCCGTTTCTATTGCCCGCCGCCTGCAAGATCCGTTAGCCGAGTTAGTGAAAATCGAGCCAAAATCAATCGGTGTCGGTCAATATCAGCACGACGTTAGCCAAAGCAAGTTAGCTAAAAGCTTGAGTAGCGTGGTTGAAGATTGTGTAAACGCTGTTGGTGTTGATATGAACATGGCCTCTGCAGCTTTGCTGACCAAGGTCGCTGGTTTGAATAAAACCTTGGCGCAAAATCTGGTCGATTATCGAGACAGCAATGGCAGCTTTAAAAACCGTAAGCAGCTATTAAAAGTCAGCCGACTGGGGCCAAAAGCATTCGAGCAATGCGCTGGTTTTATTAAGATCACCAATGGCGATAACCCACTAGATGCTTCTGCGGTTCATCCGGAATCTTACCCGGTGGTAGAAAAAATCCTCAAGGATACCGGAAAGGACATTAGCCTTTTAATAGGTGACATTTCTTTCCTCAATAAATTAGACCCTAAACGGTATATTGATGAACAGTTCGGTTTACCAACCGTCACTGACATTATTAAAGAACTAGAAAAACCCGGTCGCGATCCTCGCCCAGAATTCAAAACCGCCACCTTTATGGAAGGGGTTGAAAAGCTGAGCGACTTGCAAGTCGGCATGGTGTTGGAAGGCACCGTGACCAACGTGACCAACTTTGGTGCTTTTGTCGATGTCGGTGTTCACCAAGATGGCTTGGTTCATATTTCGGCGATGTCGGAGAAATTTATTTCCGATCCCCGAGAAGTGGTCAAGGCAGGCGATCTGGTAAAGGTTAAAGTGATGGAAGTTGATATTCAGCGCAAACGTGTTGGATTGACCATGCGCATGACAGATAAACCAGAACCCAAAACAGAGACCAGCACTTCGCGTTCAGCTAGCCCACGTCGCCAGAGCCAGCGTGCTGCTCAGCCTCGTCAAGAAGCTTTCGCCAATAACGCATTTGCTGATGCTTTCGCCAAAGCTAAAAAGGAATAGGCAAACATGTTAAGCAAACTTTCCAGCCGTCAGGTTTATGCTGTCGGATTTTTAATGTCGGCATTTTTGGTCGGCTGTTCAATTACCTTCCAATATGGATTAGAGCTAGAGCCTTGCCCGCTATGCATTATTCAACGGGTATTAATGGTCAGCTTGGTCGTTATTTGCGGCCTGGGACTAGTGCTTAATCCTAAAGGCATTCTTAATAAGCTAGTTGGCTTAACTGGTGTTGCAGCAGCGAGTGCTGGTTTTGGTGTCGCAGCACGTCATGCCTGGATTCAAAGCCTACCTGCCGACCAAGTTCCAAGTTGTGGTCCTGGCCTGTCTTATATGATGGACACCTTTCCGTTACTGCAAACACTGCAAATGGTTTTAGTCGGTTCCGGTGAATGTGCTGAAGTGGTTTGGAGTCTGTTTGGTTTCGGCATGCCTTGGTGGACTGCTTTAACATTTGCCTGCTTCTTGATCGTAGCGTTATGGCAAACCTTCCGCCGCTTACCAGTTGCTGGCTACAACGGCTCTGGATTCGCAAACTAAAGCGAATGCCAAGTCAGTAAATTTTCAATTTTTGAAATTGATTCTGTTTGGGCCAGCTTGTCTGGCCCAAGTTGTGAGGTTTGCTACAAAGTTACCCGACAAACTTGCACCTTTTTGTTGTTGCGTCCTAAGCTGAATTTGTCCATAAAAAAATTTTGTTCCAGGGAAAACCCGCCAATCTGGCCGGATGCTAACACCACAGGGAGCAGTAAAATGACAAGTCAGGTTCCACACAACTTGCCCCATGACAATGACCAACAATCAATTAGAAGCTGGGTTTACCAAAGAAATAACCTGTTGGTAAGTTGGTATGCATCAGCAGGGTTACCGGTCAGCGATAATCAACTTCAAGCACCGCCGCTACCAAGCGCAAGCAAACTAAAACAGCAATTAATTGATTACACCAGCGCAGCTCACTTCCATCTCTATTCCAAAATTCTTGAACAAGCTTCTGCCCAAGGTTATGACAAACAACAGCAATTCCAGCAGATGTACCCCAAACTAGTCAGCCTGACTATGGAAGCCTTGGATTACTCAGAGCAAGATATTTTGAATCAAGAAAAGATTTCACGGATTGGCGAGAACATTGCCACTCGCTTTGAATTAGAAGATCAGCTGCTAAGAGATTTACAACTTTGAAACTGCTTCACACTCGATGTAAAAGTAAGCCACAGCATAGTCAGGTCACATTAAAAAGGGCGACTCAATCAATGAGTCGCCCTTCTTTTTTCGATTAAAAAATCAGGAATTACCCTGCTTTTTTGTCTTCAGCTTTTTGCTCAGCAATGCTGATCAGTTCAATCTTGAACTTCAGCGCGCTGCCCGCAGGGATCTTGCCAGCAGGACGGTTGCCGTAACCTAATTCAGCTGGAATATAAACTTCCCAAGTAGAACCAACTGGCATCAGTTGCAGTACTTCAGTCCAGCCTTTGATAACACCTTGCAGAGGGAAAGATACTGGCTCGCCACGCTCATAGGAGCTGTCGAACACGTCACCATTCAGCAAAGTACCTTCGTAATGAGTCGTAACGGTATCAGCCAACTGTGGCTTTGCACCTTTACCTTCAGTCAAAATCTTGTACTGAACACCACTATCCAGCGTGATCACGCCTTCAGTTTTACCATTTTCAGTGAAGAAAGTGGTTGCGTCAGTAGTACGACTGCTTAATTCCTGTTCTTGCTTGGCTCGCTCTTCTTCCATTTTCTTCTGCTGGAAAGCAAACATTGCGTTTTGAGCATCTTCTTGGCTCAGTAATAACTCCTTACCAGAAAAGCTATCTTGCAAGCCTTTTACCAGTAAGGTCATGTCAGCTTCAGACAGATTTTTACGCAGGTTGTCACCGATATTCATACCGATGCTATAGCTAACCTTATCTAAATCAGTCTTCAGCAATTCAGCAGCTGGTGCTGCCGCTTCTACTGCAGGCTTGGCTGCTTCAGCCTCAGCTGTTTTATCATCACCAGACTGGCAACCAACCAATCCAAAGCCCAGCACTAGACCAGAAGCAAGAAATAATCTTTTCATGTCAGAGTTCTCAATCCTTTTTACGAGTGCCGACAAGCGACAGCATCCAAGTTCGCCCGATATCTGTCAGGCATTCAAAATTCATCTTCGGCTCAAGCGCGAAGACTGGACAGTTTAGGGGAATAACAAAGCATCCGGCAAGGTAAAACCCGTTTAGTTCGCAAGCAATCGGGTAGATTTCACGAATTGATCCTTATTCTTTCCTGATGCAGGTCACTCGTCTTCCCAAATTAACCGACAAAATAATCAATTGTATTTATCCCAGTCTGACTCGGGCTATTTTCTGACCAGAAGTAAAACAAAAAGCGAAGACATTATTCCATGAAACCGACCATTAAATTGATCAAATCCAGTCTGCTAATAGCCAGTTTGTTTATTTTAACTGCCTGCCAACCAGACAGTTTTCGCTCGACATCGGTACAACTTAGCGGCACTAGCCTGCTAGATGCACAAATGGATGTCGCCGGTAACTACTTGGTATTTATTGATCAGAATGCTGAGTCAGCACCTTTGTGGGATCTGAAAACCAATCAGCCCAAGTTTCAATTTCAGCATCCAGATAATCGACTAGTACGGCGAATTGCGATGAGTGGCGATGGCCGCATTGTTGCGACATCTGACCTAGACAAAGTCGGTTTATGGCAAACAGACAACGGCCGTCATATGGGTTGGATGAAAACCGACAGCCGAATTAATGCTTTAACACTCGGTCCAAAAGGCCAGCAGCTGGCAATTGCCTTAGCCAATGGCAATACCATCTATAAGCATTTTGCTTCTAGCAAAAGAGTCCGTTTGCCGCATCCAGAAGGTGGTGTCGAGCAACTGGCTTTCAGCCCAGATGGAAAATTATTGGCGATTGCAGGCAAAACCCGAACTCGCTTATGGCGGATCAAAGACCGGGAAATGCTGCAAGATTGGACCGGAAATCGCAGTATTTCTACGCTGGAATTCACCCCTGACAGCCAAAAATTATTAATGAGCGAAGCCTTGGGAGATAGCTGGATTGCCAGTATTGATAACGGCCGTAAAACGGTTGAACTTCAGCACAATCAACGCTGGTTCACCGCTAGAACCGCTCATTTTACCGACAACAACCAACTGCTCACCGGCGGCCCTGCGAGGGATTTACGAGAGTGGAGCGTTCACAACGGCCAGCAAGTTCGCCAATGGCAAACACCGGCTAGCAAGGGTGAAATTTTTCCCAAAGATCCGCTGATTCTGGATCTGGTGTTAACCAAGCAGCGCCAATTAAAATTGGTCACTTCTGATGGTTTGCTTTGGAGCGGTCGTTTTTAAGTTGGTTTCTCGCTATCACTTTTATTGCCACTTAGATAAGCACTTGATTGGCGGGTTATTTGATTGAGTCAATCTAAGACTGATGGCTAATTACCTAATCCTGGTCATTTCCGTTACACTGCGGCTGATTTTTTAGTGAGTTTTCCAATGGAAAAGAATATTGAAGATCTTGAGTGCCGGATTGCTTTTCAGGAAGCCACCATTCAAGAATTAAGCGATCAGCTCTATCTGCAACATAAGACGCTGGAAGCAATGGATCTGCGGATACAGCGGTTAACCACCCAGTTTGCTGAGCAAAGCGAAGCGATGGCTTCGATTGGCGCAGACTCTGATGCTGCCAGCAATATCCCTCCCCATTATTAATCTGCAGTAGAACCTAATTATGCTTAAAGGCTTCTCTCTATTACTGGTATTTCAACTATTAGGTGAAATGCTGGTGTATTGGGTCGGCCTGCCGCTGCCTGGCCCAGTATTGGGCATGACATTATTGTTTGCTCTGCTACTGATAAAACCTGCGCTGTTGGATGATTCGCTTAACCAAGCAGCGCGTACTCTGATTCGTTATTTAACCTTACTATTTTTGCCTGCTGGCATCGGCATTATGGTGCATTGGTCGCGCTTACAATCCCAAGGTTTTGCTCTGATCAGTGCAGTGATTATCAGCACATTGCTCGGCTTGATTGTTAGTGGTTGGGTGTTAAGTAAGTTGATCAAATCTGAATCAGCCGGAGCCGATAATGACTGACTTTTGGACCTTTCCCGGCGCAGATGTATTGCTCTATTTATTGCTAACGCTACTGGCGTATTTACTCGGTGAGCAGGTCTATCAAAAAGCTAACCGGCATCCCATGGCACACCCGGTCATCACTGCCATGTTGGTGATTATTCCAACCTTGGTTATTTTTGATACTGACTATCAAGATTACTTTAAAAGTACCGAGCTGATTCACTTCTTTTTAGGCCCTGCAACCGTTGCCTTGGCGGTTCCGCTATTTACCTTCCGCGCTGAAATTCGCCGAAATTTTATGCCGATTCTAATTGCTTGTTTTGCTGGCGGTGCAACGGCAGCAGCTAGCGCCGTTGCAATTGGTTATTACCTCGGTGCAGACCACGCATCACTGATGTCACTAGCACCCAAGTCAGTCACCACGCCTATTGCGATGGGTGTTGCTGAAAAAATTGGTGGCTTGCCTTCACTCGCAGCCGGCTTTGTCGTACTTACCGGTGTATTTGGCGGGGTGGTGGGCATTCCAATTTTGCGCCGTTTAAAAATCCGAGATCAGCGAGCGCAAGGCTTTGCTCTAGGCGTTGCTGCCCACGGCTTTGGTACCGCAACCGCTTTTGAAATTAGCGAGAAAGCGGGCGCATGGGCAGGGTTAGCGCTGGGCTTAACCGGTTTATTCACCGCGCTAATTATACCTTTTTTGGTGCCACTGTTATTACCGGCCTAACTTGGAATAACGCTCAAAATACCAAGTGAACGATGGCTATTTTATCGATTCACAGAAGCTTAATTCAAACTAAAAAACAATAATCTCTAGAATTATCATTAACTTTCTAATTGATTGGTTTTTTTGTGATAGCACCAGCTAGCTGATTAATAAAGTGGCTGATACACTCCACTTCCGTTGTTAACCGATAAATATAATGCCTCAAACCAGTTTTTCTTCCTTTTTGGAAAACTCACATAAATTGCTCGTCGAAGGCGCAATCCTGCAAAGACTGCAGCAAGCACCTGGCGTTGAATTATCCAGCCAGTTTGCTCATGCCTGTGCCATCTACGACAGCAATGGCAAAACCCGGTTAACTAACTATTACCGCCAATATTTAGATATCGCCCAAGATTATCAATTACCGATTTTACTCGGTAGTGCGACTTGGCATGCCACCTCAGAACGGTTAGCCGAAAGTGGTCAAGATCCGGCGCAGGTGAATCAAGACAATGTCGATTTTATTCGCCAGCTTTCAAAACCTTATGGTGGAAAAGCTTGGTTAGGTGGCATTATGGGTTGTCGCTTCGATACCTATTCTGCAGAGCAGGCACTGAGTGCAGATCAGGCTGAATTTTATCACCGGGAGCAAGCAGAAATGTTGGCTCAAACTGATGTTGATTTTCTGCATGGCGTTACCTTGCCTGCAACTAGCGAAGCCATCGGCCTTGGCCGGGCAATGGCCGCTACCGGTAAAGACTATATTCTCAGCTTTGTATTGCGCAATGATGGCCGCTTACTTGATGGCAACAGCCTAGAGCAAGCAATTGCCGAATGCGAAGCCGATTCAGCTAAATCGCCAATATGCTATTTCGTTAATTGCACCCATCCGCAAGCATTACGATTGGCATTTTCAATGTCTGAAAATATTCCGCTGCTGCAAGATCGTTTATGGGGCATTCAAGGTAATAGCTTCACGCCACCTGCACTGGAAAGCGCTAGCGACATCGAATTGGATGAAGTTTCACCAGAAGAATTCGCCAGAGAAATGCTCGCATTGCATAGCGATTTTGGTTTAAGGGCACTCGGTGGTTGTTGCGGCACCAACCAAATGCACCTTGAAGCAATTGCCAGAGGTTTGCCGTTAGCGGCGATGGCATCATAATTTTTCTTCGTTGTAGCTCACCTTTGAGCCGACCTTGATTCGAGGTCGATTCAAAAGAGAGCTACAACAGTAAATTACGCAGCTTTTAAGGCAATCTTATTTTCTGCAGGCGCGCTCCCCATCGGCAACACTTCTCGGCCCCATACTTCATTCACCACCAAGGCAGTCGCCTGATACATCGCGCTCAAACCGACCACAATGCCATCCCAGCCAGCCAGTCGACCAATTAGTTCAGATCCAGTGAAACTCTGTAGCGCCAATAAGCTATAAAGCACCACCACCATGGTGAAGACAAAGCGGGTTAGCTTATCCATTTTCAATGCGCAGATTAAAAATCCCAAACTCATTAATCCCCAAGCAACCGAATAACAGCCCATGAACCCATCAGGTGTTGGGTCGGCCCAGCCTAAACGCGGGAACATCATTAAACCGATTAAAGTCCACCAGAATAGGCCATAAGAGATAAATGCCATTACGCCAAAAGTATTGCCACGACGAAACTCCAACATACCGGCAATGATCTGTGCCAAGCCACCATAAAAAATACCCATGGTCATTAGCATCGCGCTAACCGGAAAAAATCCAGCATTAGAAATATTAAATAGTAAAGTCGTCATGCCAAAACCCATCAGCCCTAAAGGCGCTGGGTTAGCTAACGGTTGACTTAAATGGTTGTTCACTAAAATTACCTTGGCTCTGTTAACACTACATAAAATTCACTGGATGAGTGTATGCCGATAGATTTGTCTGACCATGACTTGGCTCAGGAGTAAACTGACATCACAAATTTGCTGTAGTGCGCGTCAAAACAATTCATTTGAAAAGAATTTCAATTGACGAAACTGAGAACTGGTTTACGTTTATAAAAGATCAGAACTTCCCGGCTGGTAATCAAGATATGGATATCGCTCAGCAAGTGAAACTGTTTCGAAAAGCTCTGACATCTATCAATGTCTATGAACTCCAGTTCTCCCCTCTAAAAGGCTTTCCTGCAGATTGCTGCGAAATCGCTTCTTATCTTTTGGCAAAGTTTTTAACCGAAGAACTCGGCTTGGAAAATGTCATGATGGTGCGAGGTGAAAACCCACATGAAATTACCCAGCGACACGTTTGGCTAAAAATTGATGGTATGGATATCGATATTACGGCCAATCAATTTCCTACTACCAACAAAATATTTTTTGTAGAAAATAATAGCCAGTGGCACAAACAATTTAATGTTTTCGAAGAACTCACAGGTGATTTTGATTATTTATATGATCGGTATGAAGACCAAGTTTCAACGGATTACTTGCTTATTTTAAGTAACTTAAAATCATTCTCAGCTATAACTATTTAAATCTAAAAAATACCAACAGTTTAAACCACACCATATTGCTCTTTCTGACCCAACCAACGTCGGATTAACGTTTCAACCATTTGCGGCTGGCTCTGCGTTTGTTGCATAAATTGTTCGCTAGCCGATTTTACTGCCGGTAATAATTCTTGATCTCGCAATAAATCAGCAATTTTTAAACTAGCTAATCCAGTTTGTCGGGTACCAAGCACTTCACCCGGGCCGCGTAATTCAAGATCTTTTTTGGCAATAACAAAACCATCGGTAGATTCACGCATCACAGCTAATCGTTCACGGCTTTGCTGTGATAGCGGGTTGGAATACATCAATACACAATGGCTTTGCTGGCTGCCACGACCTACTCGGCCGCGTAACTGGTGCAATTGCGCCAAACCTAACCGCTCCGGGTTTTCAATCACCATTAACGTCGAATTCGGTACATCAACACCGACTTCAATCACCGTGGTGGCAATTAATAAATTTAATTGATTGGCTTTAAATTGTGCCATCACTTCAGCTTTTTCAGCCGATTTCATTCGGCCATGAATTAAACCAATTTTTAGGTCAGGCAAGGTTAAACGTAGTTGCTCGGCGGTGGTTTCTGCCGCCTGACACTGCAAGACTTCGGATTCGTCAATTAAGGTACACACCCAATAAGCCTGCTTGCCTTGCATGCAGGCGGTATAGACTCGATCAATTACCTGGGCGCGTCGAGTATCTGCCATAACAACAGTATTAATTGGCGTTCTACCGGGTGGCAATTCATCGATAACTGAAGTGTCTAAATCAGCATATGCAGTCATCGCTAAGGTTCTTGGAATCGGTGTAGCCGTCATAATCAGCTGGTGCGGTACTAATTTGCCATCGACCCCTTTTTCTCGAAGCGCCAATCGCTGATGTACGCCAAACCGGTGCTGCTCATCAATTACTACCAAAGCCAAGGATTCAAAATTAACCGATTGCTGAAATAGCGCATGGGTGCCAACAATAATTCTTACTGTTCCATCGGCCACTTTTTGTTCCATCTGCTGACGGGCTTTGCCTTTTAATTTACCGGCAATCCAACCCACTTCGATACCTAACGGCTCACACCAGCTTTTGAAATTTAAATAATGCTGCTCAGCCAGAATTTCGGTCGGTGCCATTACCGCTGCCTGAAAACCACTATCAACTGCTTGCATGGCAGCTAATGCGGCAACCACCGTTTTGCCTGAACCGACATCACCCTGAACCAACCGAAGCATTGGCAGGCTCTGGCTTAAATCCGCTGCAGCTTCGTTAGCCACTCGCTGCTGGGCACCGGTGAGTTGAAAGGGCAGGTTTTGTTGAAATTGAGTCGCCGCTTTACCACCCCTAGCTAAGGCTGGTGCTTGATGGATTTGAATCGACTGGCGCACGCGCAGCAAGCTGAGGTTATGTGCCATCAGCTCTTCAAAGGCCAGCCTCTGTTGTGCCGGGTGAGTACCTGCAAGTAAATCCATCACAGGCATATCGGGCGAAGGTCGATGAACCGCTAATATTGCTTGGCGTAAATCAGGTAAGTGGAACTGGCGGCGAATATTTTCTGGCAATAATTCTTCTAGTAATTGGCCTTTTTGCAATCGGTCTAATGCTTGGTCAATCATGCTGCGTAAACGGTTTTGATTAATGCCTTCAGTGGTGGGATAAATCGGCGTTAAGCTTTGTTCTAAAGCAGGATTCTCATCTTCTTTTAATACTCGATATTCCGGGTGCACCAACTCTAATGAATAAGGTCCGGGACGCACTTCACCATAAGCCCGCAATTGCTTGCCCGGCTGCATTGATTTTTTCTGGTTGGGATTAAAATGGAAAAAACGCAGCGTTAAAAGCCCGTTTTGATCTCGAATCCGACACAACAAAGTACGCCGCTTACCAAACTGAATCTCAGATGAAACGATTTCGCCTTGCACCACCACGTGATCCATCGGCCTTACCGCAGCTATCGGTGTGATTCTTGTTCTATCCTCATAACGGAGCGGCAAATGAAACAACAAGTCTTGCAAACTATGCAAACCGAGTGATTCTGCTAGCTTACTCGCTAGTTTGTCGCCGACCCCTTTCAAAGCGGTCAAAGAATGTGATGATGGAAGCTCTGTCACCTGGTTCAATCCAGCGCTAGAAGAAGGTTTGGAAAGTTTAACTGGTTAAATGTCCAGTAGCAAAGGAATGCGATCTTTGAAAAAACTAGTGATTAAGGATTTGAAAGCTGGTGATATTCTAGTGCTGACTCATATAGAAATAACTTCTGAGGATCAGATTTCTGGCTTTTCACAGCACTGCGCTCTGTGGGTAGATGATCCCAGACCAATAGTTCATTCAGTCGATGAGACTCCAACATATGCATGTAATGGAATACTTCAACAACATGCTAGATATCTTAATAATAAAAAAATAGTAGTTATTAGAAGCCTTCTTCCCAATTTAGGGCAACAAGTAGCAGCATATGCGATTAATTGGGCAGTAAAGAGTGATCCTCACCTTGATTCTTATAAAAGTCAATTCAAACAAGAAATTTTAGAAAAAAAATGATGCGGAAAGATGACACACAAAGCACCCCATTAAAAACTCCTTTTGGCACTGATGCTTTCGCAAAATTACCTTTAATCAAAGAAGAAGATCGTGCTTGGAATGGCACCGCATGGTTTAAAGCCTACCAAGCTTACATTAGAGCTGAGTTAAATCTTCCTATAAGTGTAAACAAAGGCGTTTTTTGTTCTCAGTTTGTTAGTTGTTGTTATCAGGCTGCTGCTATTAAAATTATGCTTTCAGATAAAAAATACGTATCGATAGTGCTATTCAAATGCGATCCAAAAGAGATACCTTTCACCTTTCAACAAAGAAAACACCAAGCGCATTAACAAAATCAGTTATGGATTATTCAGATAGTGCTAGAGACGCCATGCCAAAATCACTTCTTTTTCACGCAAAAAAAACCAGTATTGGATATATGTTGGATTACTTGCTTGAAAGCGAGGAATTTACAGTTGTCGGGACATTGAATCTTTAATCACCGACCTCCACCATTTCAAAATCACTCTTACCCACGCCACATTCTGGGCAGCACCAAGCTTCAGGAACATCTTCCCAGGCAGTTCCCGGTGCAATGCCGTCTTAAGGTAAACCTTTCTCTTCATAATAAATAAAACTACATACCAGACATTTCCAACTTTTCACGACTTTTCCTCAATAAACAATTCAATAAGAAATTCAGAAAACATCAAAGCAGCTCAAGCATCTATTTAATTCAATGCATTAAAATCACATAAAAAATCTAGGAAGATGCCTCTGCGAATACCACATAGCAGGTCTGAAGTTCTGGAGAACAACAATGAAACTTAAGACTCAATCCGTTCACACCGGATTTCGGCCAGACCTAACGACTAAGGTTGTTGCAACTCCTATCGATCAAACTACTTCTTTCTTCTTTGATAACACTCAACCGAGCGCTGGCTTATTTGATCTCAAATCCGACATAACAAAGTGCGCCGTTTACCAAGCTGAATCTCAGATGAAGCGATTTCGCCTTGCACTGCTACATGTTCCATCGGCCGAAGCGCAGCTATCGGTGTGATTCTTGTTCTATCCTCATAACGAGGCGGTAGATGAAACAACAAATCTTGCAAGCTATGCAGGCCGAGTGATTCCGCCAGCTTGCTCGCTAGTTTGTCGCCGACCCCTGTCAAAGCGGTCAAAGAATGTGATGATGGAAGCTCTGTCACCTGGTTCAATCCAGCGCTAGAAGAAGGTTTGGAAGGTTTGGAAGGTTTGGAAGGTTTAACTGGTTAAATGTCCAGTAGCAAAGGAAGGCTCTTGATGGAAACAATTAAAATTTCAGATCTACGCCCCGGTGATATATTACTTACGAGTTATTATCACATTGCAGATGAGACTGAGCTAGTCGATAAAGTCAATCATTGTATGCTGTGGGTTGATCATGAAAAAAACATTGTTCATGCTACAGATGGATCACCAAATTATGCTTTAGATGGCATATTTCAACACTCATCTAGTATTTTAAATAAACAACCTGCGTATGTTATTCGATGCGTAGACCGAGCATTGGCTATACAAGCCGCAAAATATGCGATTGGGTGGTCAATAAAAAGTGGCTTTGAATTTGAAAATTATAAAGATAAACACAAAAAAAGGATTATTGAAATTCAAGAACAAAGAAGAGAGCATAAAGAAGCAATACCGCTAGAGACGCCTTTTGGTTATGCTCGATTAGTTACCGTATTATCAGATCAAGATATTGATATATCATGGTCTCCGCCTGCCTTCTTTAAAGCTTATCAAGCTTATATTCGAGCTGAATCAAAAGTCCCTCTAAGTAAAAACAAAGGTGTTTTTTGTTCGCAATTCATATTAACCTGCTATCAAGCTGCTGCTATTAAAATAGCAATTTCTAAAAGAAAATTTAATATTAATAGTGCAATTGAAACTCAAGCAATGCGAGACCCTCATCATTTATCAAATAAAAAATCAAAATCAGAACTCATAATGAAAATACATGAAAGTACAGCTAGATCATCAAAAGCCATCCCTGATTATTTACATGTTTATGCTAAAAAATCTGATTTAGAAAAAGTATTAAGGTTTTTTTTATCTAACGGTGATTTTGTATTCATGGGAAGGGTTGAGCCTTAATCTATCTCAAAGTCACCCTTACCTACACCACAATCTGGGCAGTACCAGTTTTCAGGCACATCTTCCCAAGCCGTTCCCGGAGCAATGCCGTCTTCAGGCCAACCAGCGGCTTCGCTGTAGATAAAACCACAAATAATACATTTCCAACTTCTCATTAGATCTCTTCATTAAATTTTAATGCGCTGGACCACTAAAAAATTAGTCATTTCGAATCCGACATAACAAAGTACGCCGCTTACCAAACTGAATCTCAGATGAAACGATTTCGCCTTGTACCACCACATGATCCATTGGCCGAAGCACAGCTATCGGTGTGATTCTTGTTCTATCCTCATAACGGAGCGGCAAATGAAACAACAAGTCTTGCAAACTATGCAAACCGAGTGATTCTGCTAGCTTACTCGCTAGTTTGTCGCCGACCCCTTTCAAAGTGATCATAGAATGTGATGATGGAAGCTCTATCACCTAGCTCGATCCAGCGCTAGAAGAAGGTTTGGAAAGTTTAATTGGTTAAATGTCCAGTGGCAAAGGATGCTGAAAGTGCCGAAAAGAAATCAATCAATCTCAGCTGAGACCTGGTGATATTGTCATCCAGTTCCAAGGAATAATCCCAGCAACCCAATCTGAATATGCCCCAAATGCATGGCATTGCATGCTATGGGTTAGTAATGGACTCGATGATGAACGTCCAGTAGTTCATTCAATAAACCACACCTTCAGTTTTCCTGGGAATGGTATTTACGACAAAGCACTCGACGGGTATTTGTTGGTTATCCAGCTGTTGCTTATCGCTTTGACAACCATGAGATAGCTGAAATAGCTGTCGAGTATGCTTGTAGATGGGCAATATCTAGCAGGGAGGGTTTTACTTCATACAAAAAAAACAAACGTTATATTGAAGATAAAGTAGCTAAGCAATCTGATCCAGAGAAAGGGATTCCCCTCAAAACACCATTTGGATATAACCCATTAGACACACTTATCGATCTTAATGAACACGAAAAATTATGGCAACAGAAAGCAATATTAAAAGCTTACCAAGCTTATTGGAGAGCTGAAGCAAGGCTTCCTCTTAGTAATTACAAGGGTGTTTTTTGTTCTCAATTTATTCTATCTTGCTTTCAGGCAGCATCTATTAAACATGGATTATCTATAAAAAAAATATCATCAATTATTAGATTTGGAGCTTCTGTAAATAGCGATAATTTTTCCTTTTCTCTAGTGAAGCCAAATCTAAAAAAAACCATGATCATAGGCCATTCTATGGCCATTGATGAAAGCACTCCAGAATGTTTTAAAATATTTGCTAAAAAAAATAGTCTTGCGGTAATGGTTCATTCTCTTATTAAAAATAAAAGCTGCCATTACTTAGGTATTATAAAATAATCGAGGGTGTTGCATTCTTTTTGATTAATAGCATCAAATTAAAACTTAGCTTCCATCCTTATAGCGCATACGAATTAATAGAATACAACCAAGTCAAGAGTCACCCCACCTCAACCATCTCAAAGTCACTTTTACCTACACCACATTCTGGGCAACACCAATCTTCAGGAACATCTTCCCAAGCAGTTCCCGGAGCAATGCCGTCTTCAGGCCAACCAGTCGCTTCGCTGTAGATAAAACCACAAATAATACATTTCCAACTTCTCATTAGATCTCTCCATCAGTTGCATAAAACAATTCTCAGCTAGTTTAGCTAAGTCACTGGAAAATCGGGTAAGATGCCTTCGCATAGTAGATCAGAAGTTCTGGAGAAAAAACAATGAAACTTGAGACTTTGGCTATCCACGCTGGATTTCAGCCAGATCCAACCACTAAAGCTGTCGCAACGCCTATTTATCAAACCACCTCTTTCGCCTTTGATAGCACCCAACATGGCGCAGATCTGTTTGATCTTAAAGTACCCGGTAACATCTATACCCGGATTATGAATCCGACCCAAGATGTATTGGAACAGCGGGTTGCTGCAATGGAAGGCGGTGTTGCTGCATTGGCTTTTGCTTCTGGTATGGCGGCGATTACTGCCAGTATTCAAACACTGGCCCGTGCTGGCGATAATATTGTTTCTGTCAGCAAATTATATGGCGGCACTTACAATCTATTCGCCCACACTTTTCCACAGCAAGGGCTCGAAGTTCGTTTTGCTGCACCTGAAGATGTCGATGGTCTGGCAGCACTGATTGATGACAACACCAAAGCGGTATTTTGTGAGTCTATCGGCAACCCTGCTGGCAACATTGTCGACATAGGTGCATTAGCACAAGCAGCCCACAGCAAAGGCGTACCATTGATTGTGGATAACACGGTTGCCACACCGGCATTGTGTAAACCAATTGAACATGGCGCAGATATTGTGGTGCATTCCCTGACCAAATATATGGGTGGCCACGGCACCAGCGTTGGTGGAATTGTTGTCGATTCAGGTACTTTCCCATGGGCAGAAAATGCCAAGCGTTTTCCAGCGTTTAACCAGCCAGACCCTTCTTACCATGGTGTGGTTTATACCGAAGCATTCGGCCCTGCTGCTTATATTGGCCGCTGTCGTGTGGTGCCACTGCGCAATATGGGTGCTGCGATTTCACCATTAAACGCATTCCAGATTATGCAAGGCATTGAAACACTTAGCCTGAGAATGGAACGCCATTGCCAAAATGCTAAAGCCGTCGCCGAGCATTTGAAAAAACACCCTGCGGTTGAATGGGTGAATTATGCAGGTCTGGAAACCGATTATTTCTATCCGCTGGCCAAGAAATATATGAACGGCCACGCATCAGGCATTTTAAGTTTTGGTATTAAAGGCGGCGCAGCTGCCGGTGCTAAATTTATTGATGCGCTGCAACTGGTGGTTCGGCTGGTCAATATTGGTGATGCGAAATCACTGGCATGTCATCCAGCAACCACAACTCACCGCCAATTAAATGAAGAAGAATTGAAAGCTGCTGGCGTGGGTGCTGACATGGTTCGGCTTTCAATTGGTATCGAACATATTGACGATATTATTGCTGATATTGACCAAGCACTAGCTGCAGCGAGTTAATATGTGAAGCATGCCTCGCAGCCAGCCTAATCAAGCTGGCTGCTTTGATAGAGTCGGTCATCTGTGCCAATCTTCATTCATAATTATCAAGATTATGGGTTAGGTATGCCTCTAAGAAGATTACTTTGTTGCTTTGGTTGTTTCAAAAGCTCTGAAATAGAAGATGATTCACAACCAGAACAAGTAGAGCTTAAACCTCATACTTACCTTCCGATCCATCCAAATCTTATTTCAACATTTTCCGTTCAAACGGCAGCAATCACCAATCAAGAACATGCTACAAAAAAAATTGAAAGACATGAAGTTAAGTTCCCTAATTTTTTAGTATCAGCATCAAACGATCGAATGGAATTAAGCTTAATGTATTCTCAAATCTTTTCTGAGAAAAAATCGATGGAACAAACCTTGGAAAGAAAAGCTAAGCAGTCATGGGAAATGTTGACAACAATAAATTTAGAAGAATATAGTGAAACAGATCTTTGCGATGATATATACCATAGAAACATTACAAATCTTGGTATAGATACCACTCCTTATTTTGCAGAAAATGAAAGTATAGAAATGGATTTTTATTTATCTTTCAGAGGGATGTTTACATCACATAGCCTTAAAATAAAACATAAATCACGTGGCTTAGTAAATTTAAGACCTTATTCAGAATTCGATAAAGAAATGAAAAGCAAACCATTTATTCATATTATATCTAACGAACCAAAATTGATTCATTCTCTTTATAGAGTTTATTTAAATTTTAAACGCACAGAAATAAGCAAAGTTTTATGTCATCTATCTGTTTTTATGAACAGTTCAGAAAATAAAAGCCTCCATTGCAAGTTTTCAATTCAAAAAAGATTTTCTTCTTTCATAAACCATACACCGTGCGATAAATTAGTAGGCTATTGCACTTCATTTAAGCAAGCAAAAGAACTCTGTGAACATTTCTCAAAAAAACCTACGCTTTTATATGAAGACATTCCAATAATTTCCTCTACAATACCTGGAATTGACTTAACTGGATATGGAGTCACTCTTAATTTAAAGAGTTCTTTAAAAGAAGTAGCTTATATTCATCCTAAAGCAGTTTCATGGAGCAGGCTGATGGCTATTATTTTTTATAATTGCTTTATTTTTTTAAGGCTTAATTTTTTGTATCAAATGAATTATGATACATATAGAGCTTTAATTATTTTAGTTATTGTTAAGTTAAATATTAATCCAATGATTCTTTATCAACGTTTAACTGACAGTTAACATTTCACTGGCCAACTCGCCTAACTTTTCAACTGCTGTAATATCTTTAATTTCATCAAAGCTGCCATAGCAAAATCGAAAATAATGACTGTATTTATCGCTGACACTAGACATTGACCTCAGTATATTTAATACGGCGGTTGAAAACTCAAGTGCATTGATAGATTGAGACAACTCGACTTATAGCAATAGCACGAAGTTCGCTTTACTTCATCTCAAGATATCGATAGTCAACATCGTAATACCAAAGCCGTATCTTATGATTCTACCGCCAATTCAGCAAGCAATGTTGGTGATGCGAAATCACTAGCTTGTCACTTCGCAATCACTGCTCACCATCAATTCCGATATGGTTCGTTTATCTATTGATATCGAGCATGTTGACCAAGCACTGGCTGCAGTTAGTCAATATTCAGTATTTAAAAGCCCCTCACTATTTTAGTAGTGAGAGACTTTTTATAAAGTTATTTTTGATCTTTAAAAATAAGAAAACGCTCATTTCCATAATCACCAACAATCAAACTATCATCAACAAAAGCACAAGACGAGGGGTTGCTAGCTTCTAACACTACGTCTGCTGGCGTAAAATTATTTTTTGGAAAATTATTCCAAATCAAAACTCTATCATTATTGTTATCAGGTACACAGATTTGCTCACTGTTTGCATTAAACTGAGAATAGCCAAAACTCAGCACTCTATTATCGATATTTTGGTCCGGCTGGCCATCTTGATTAGTATCATTTTCGGTATTGGTCGTAAAACTTGCTTGTCCCAATACAACATCGGCAGGCTGAAAATTCTGATTAGGAAAACTATTCCATATCAAAACTCTGTTGTTATTATTATCTTGAATAATTAATCGTTTGCCATCAGTCCAGACAGCTTCTGTGTTATCTAATGTTCTAGCTGTTGGCTTAGCATCTGCAACACCGTCTTGGTTATCATCATTGGCAACACAACTGGTGAAACTATTTTGGCCTAGCACTATGTCAGCAGGTTGATTATTAGCGATTATAGGTAAATTCCAAATCAATACACGGTTAGTATTAGCAACGACTAAATGATTTTCACTAACTGAAATATCATCAGAAAATCTCAGTTGATTTGAACATTCACTAAAGTCACCACCACCTAATTTAAACGCTGATGTGAGTTGACCACCTGAAGTAATCGGATTGTTAAAAACAGATATGCCTGCATTTTCTACAAAAAACTGGCTATTGTTAGCTGCAACACTTCCCGTGATTCTTACATCATTAATTTGGCTGACAATAAAAATTGGTTCGGGTAAGTTTGAGTCTGGTACAGCATTAAAAGCGAGCAAACTATTGATATTGTCATTTGGAAAATAAACGATTCCGTTGTGACTGTAGGGACGGAAATAAGGTTCGTAAACATCTGAATCTAAATTATCTGGCAATGTATATTGGCTAATTACTGCTGATGCTTGCTGCCCAGATGATAACAGGATTGTTGTATTTGACGATTCTTCAGTTGTATTTTCTTTTTTACAACTAGTCAGTCCCATCGCTATAACAGTGACAACAATAACAGTTGATAATTTTTTATACATTCTTACTTATCCTTCTTTATTATTAAATGCAAAACTTACATTAATTATTATCATAACATCTATAGTCTACCAGACTACCAGTCTACCATATGTTAAAATTATTAATAATTAAATCTATTTAAAGATCGTGCGATTAAAAAATATCTCTAGAGGTTTTCTATTTGTTTGCTTGATTGCTGTTAATTTGATCGATAAAAACTTCAACAATACCTTCAAACTCTACCAACCTTGCAATGATTTTGCTCAGATTACATATCAACCTTCTCTTTTCGAGTAATTAAACATCTCTGGCCTTAACAGCTAATCTTTCTTGCTACTTCAATCAAAAACTAAACATTTCAATTCACTTTCAGTTATTTAAAACATACGTGAGGCTCATAGAAAAATACCGAAAAGGAGGATTTCAACCTTTTGACAAACAAATCATCAGAAAGATCCTTTAGAATGATCAAGATCTTATAATTTCGACAATCCATAAGCCAATTCACCTAACTTTTCAACTGCTGCAATATCTTTAATTTCATCAAAGCTGCCATAGCAAAATCGAAAATAATGACTGTATTTATCGCTGACGCTAAACATCGGTCCCGGTGCAATACTAATCCCTTGTTTAAGGGCCGCAGTCGAAAGCTTAAGTGCATCGATAGATTGAGGCAGCTCAACCCACAGCATTAGCCCGCCTTTTGGGCAGCTGATTCGAGTGCCTTTAGGAAAATATTTACGAATAAGGTCTTTTACTAAATCTCGCCGGTGGGCATAAAGCTGTTTTACCCGGCGAATATGCCGGTCGTAATGGCCACCCTCTAAAAACTCTGCCATCGCCAGCTGCGGCAGAGTTGCACTATTTAAACTGACAATATATTTCTGCTGTTCAACCTGTTCAAAATATCGCCCTGGAATAACCCAACCCACGCGAACACCCGGCACAACTGACTTTGAAAAAGAAGAGCATAAAATCACTCTGTCTTCTGTATCAAATGCTTTAATCGCTTTTGGCCTACCGGGACGAAAATCTAGATCTGAATAAATATCATCTTCAATCAGCGGTACATCATGCAGATTTAATAAATCGATAATTTTTTTCTTATCTTCATCTGGCATTAAATAACCGAGCGGATTTCCAAAATTCGGCGTTAAAACACAGACTTTTATTGGCCATTTTTCCATCGCCAATTGTAATGCACCAATACTAATACCCGTGGTTGGGTCGGCTGGAATTTCGAGCGCTTGCAGTCCCATCGCTTCAATCATCTGAATAATTGCGTAATAGGTGGGTGAATCAAAAGCGACAATATCGCCCGGCTGGGTCACCGCTTGCAATGCACAGCAAATTGCTTCCTGACAACCAGAAGTAATAATTAATTCTTGTGGCAATACCTTACAGCCACCATCAATCATTCGCCGGGCAATTTGTTGCCGCAAACTATCGACACCCTGCAGCGCACCATATCCCAAACTAATTGGGTTGGCTGAACGCGCCAGTCGCGATAAGGATTTTTTCAGTGGATTAAGCGAAGAAAGGGTTAAATCTGGTGTCGCTCTGCCAAACAAATGAGGGATTTCATCTGGATCATGATTGGTTGAATTAAGTGAAATTCGCCATTGTGACAAACCACAAGGAATAATTTTACAACCCGGCTTACGAGGCAATTGCGTTTCTAGTACCGCATCGCTACTGACATAAAAACCAGATTTGTTTTTAGCCTCAACCCAACCTCGTCTTTCCATCAACCAATAGGCTTGCTGCACCGTTGAGATGCTGACCTGCTTCTGATCGGCCAAACTGCGCAATGAAGGTAGCTTTTGCCCGGCATGCCAGCGCCCCTGCTCAATCTGTAACAACAGTTCTTCAGCGATAATCTGGTAGCGTTTCTTGGCCATGACTTTTCCTGTGCAGCAACAGCTGAATATTAATCAGTACAGATTGATGTTTTTTTATCCAATACAGAATAGGAAGTTACCTGTCTGTATTGGTTTAAATTCTATTTTTCTGAATCTGTAATGGTGATAGTGAATCACTCAGACTGAATTTACCAGCTAGCCATAAGCAAACTCAGGAGATTCAGCATGCATTCACCAGCCGTTGTTAATTCATCAGAACTCAAACAACCCGCCATTGAAAGCAGCCATCAACCGGTGGTCAAAGGGTTATTTGATACTATTAAGCTCTGGTTTGCCCGCGCTCAACAGCGGCGGCAACTGGCTCAGTTGAGCGATCAATTGTTGAAAGATATTGGTCTGGAACGCACTGCGGCCCTCAAAGAGAGCCGCAAGTGGTTTTGGCAGGCGTAGTGTTAATCGGTAAAACTAGTTAGCACTTAATCGATCTTGGAAAATGGCCGGTAAGATTTTTACTGAATCACTGGAACACAATCGCTCACCAACAATCGAGGCCTTACAATGCGCTTCCATTACGATCCAGGTTTCTTGCTTTTGCGAAACCTGGGTCAGCATCATTGAAACACTTTCGCTCTGATTAGGCTGGCGAGTAATCAGCAAACCGTCTTGTTGCACTTCCAATGGCTCTGTGGCTTTTTGCTCAACAAAGCGAACCGCTTTCTGCCACAACTTCTGGCATTGGTTCGGGGAGAAACAGCTCACTCGCTGCGAAGGATAACGAATAAATCTGTGTGGTTCTCGTTCCCGAATCTGCTGAAAGCGAACAATATCTTCCATGTGACGTGAACGAATCTGTGATTTTTCAGCCTTTTTCTTTTCAATGAACGACTGGCTTTCAGCAATCTGACGGCGGGTATCGTGAATATTTCTGGTTAAGCTGGCGGGAATCGCTTTACCGGCACGTTCTAGATTGGCAGCATTAGTCAGAAAGTCAGTTGCCTGATCATTCAACCGGCCTATATTGCCTTGGGTAACGTTAATTTGAGTTTCCAGATTGCCGAGCTTTTTCAACATCGAATATAAGATGTCCTGCACGCTGGTATAAGTCGAAGTCAGAATGGCATCAAGACGGCTCTGCTCTGCTTTCTTTTTGGTGGCCTTGGCCTGCAACAACTTAGCTTGTCGTTTGGCATCCTGTTGAGCTTTGTATTCTTGGCGAGTCAGTGCTGCTGCAATTTTTTTTAGCACCATGCCATTTTCGTTAATAATTTCATAACCTTTGGCGGCATACTTGGGCGGAATAGTATAGTTAATTACCGTACGACCACCTTCGTCAATATAACGATAAAACCTTTTTCTCTCTGCTGATGCGGGTTGCGCCAATAGCAAACCAGCCAATCCAACAAGCAATGCCTGTCGTATCAGAGAAAATCCAAATCCTGTTTTTTTGTTTATTTTGGTCATATATTCCGAGCCTGGGTTCCGCCTGGGCACATGCATAGTATTACTCTAGACATTAACGCACTGCCGTGCCGTTCATTCAACTGCTATGCCGTATCGTTCACGATATGCATCAATAGATGAAAGAATATCAGCTTGCGTCGATTGTTCCTGTAAATATTCTGCCAATTGCGAGAGACTCACCACAGAAATCACCGGTGCCCCAAAATCTCGTGCTACTTCTTGTACCGCTGACAACTCGCCTTGACCCTTTTCTTGTCGGTCTAAAGCAATCACCACGCCCGCCAGTTCTGCACCAGCAGCGCTAATCAATTCCATAGACTCTCGAATCGCTGTACCAGCAGTAATTACATCGTCAATCAGCAAAACCTTGCCTTTTAACGGTGCGCCCACCAACTGACCACCTTCACCATGTTGCTTTTTTTCCTTACGGTTAAAACACCAAGGAAGATCTTTATTATGGTGATCGGCCATGGCAATTGCCGTGGTACTTACTAGAGGAATGCCCTTATAGGCTGGGCCAAACAATAAATCATAATCAATTGAAGTCGCTTCAATCGCCTTGGCATAACAACGGCCCAAATGCGCTAACGCACTGCCCGACTGAAACAAGCCTGCATTAAAAAAGTAAGGGCTAACCCGACCAGATTTCAGGGTAAATTCACCAAATTTCAGAACGCCCTGAGAAATTGCAAATTCAATAAATTCTCTCTGATACTGCTGTAAGGCCATTTTACCAAGCTCCGATTTACTTCTGCTTATATTGGATTTTCGATGAAATATGAAATTGAATCATCGAGGTGGCAGCAAAACCACCACCTCGATTAAGCCATTAAAGGCCTAAAGCTTCTTTCTGCACGGCAACTAGGTCGTTAATACCTTTTTGCGCCAGTGCCAGCATATTGCTCATTTCTTCTGCCGAGAAAGGCGCAGCTTCTGCAGTACCCTGAACTTCGATAAAGCCGCCGTTTTCATCCATCACAACGTTCATATCAGTTTCAGCATCAGAATCTTCTGGATAATCTAAATCCAGAACTGGCGTGCCTTTATAGATACCGACCGAGATTGCAGCAACAAAACGCTCCATCGGATTTTTCTTTAACTTTCCGGCTTCAACCATTTTCTGCAGTGCGTCATACAATGCAATGCAACCGCCGGTAATGGAAGCTGTCCGTGTTCCGCCATCGGCCTGAATCACATCACAGTCAACAGTGATCGAATTCTCACCAAGGGTTTTCAGATTGACCGCTGCGCGCAAACTACGGGCAATCAGTCGTTGAATTTCCATGGTACGGCCACCTTGCTTACCGCTAGCCGCTTCACGACGGTTACGGGTATGGGTTGCGCGCGGCAACATGCCATATTCCGCAGTCACCCAACCCTGGCCTTGGCCACGCAACCAACGAGGAATCTCTTCGCTTACTGTGGCATTACATAACACCTTGGTATTGCCAAATTCAATCAGCACAGAGCCTTCGGCATGACAAGTGAAATTACGGGTAACTTTGATGGTGCGAAGTTGGTCTACTGCTCGCTCGCTAGGGCGCATATAAAGATTCCAAGACTATGAATAGGGGATCAAATGCTGCGCAGTATAACGGGTTCTGCCGTTATTGTCGGGTAGGAATATCGGCAATAGAAACAGATAGTCTATTAACCGATAAACCTGATCAAACGCAGCCTATTTCAGTCCAATAAGCTGCTGGGGTTTTCTGCCAAGCCTTAAGTCGATTACACTCCCCAAGTAATTTTTATTAGGCATGGTAAGGGGAACCGTATGACAGTCAGAAGCATGACCGCCTTCGCGAGACATACAGAGCAAGGCGAAGCAGGGTCTGTCACTTGGGAATTAAGATCGGTTAACCACCGTTATCTTGAGATGAATATTAAACTGCCAGAGCAAATGCGAGAGCTAGAAAATGCGCTGCGTGAAAAAATCAAAGCCAAGCTAAGCCGCGGCAAGGTCGATATCTTCCTCAAGTACCAGCTGTCTTCAGGTTCAGAAAGTCTGCAAGTCAATGAAGAAACAGCCAAAGCTTTGTCTGATGCCACTCGAAAAGTACAGTCAATTTTTTGGGACTCTGCCCCAGTAACTGCAATTGATGTACTCAACTGGCCCGGTGTTTTAAAAACCTCATCGGCCACACCAGAAGCATTGCAAAAAGTCGCCTTAGCCGGTTTAGATGCCGCTTTGGACAACATGCTTGAAGCGCGTATGCGTGAAGGCGAAGAAATGAAAAACCACATTTTGCCGCGACTGGATAAGGTTGATAGCCATGTCACAGAAGTGCGCAAACTGGTGCCAGAAATCATCGCCAAGCAGCAAGAAAAAATTCGCGATCGACTAACTCAAATCGTCACCGAAACTAACCCTGAGCGACTAGAGCAAGAGCTGGTTTTATTAGCTCAAAAGCTCGATGTTGATGAAGAAATGGATCGGCTAGTCACTCATATAAACGAAGTTCGTCGCATTTTAACCAAAGGTGGCGTCATTGGCCGTCGCTTGGATTTCCTGATGCAAGAAATGAACCGCGAAGCCAACACACTTTCTTCAAAATCCGCCGCATCAGACACCACCGGTGCATCGGTCGATATTAAAGTGTTAATTGAGCAAATGCGGGAACAGATTCAGAATATTGAATAGAGTTTCTCAGCGTTTATCGCTGTTTTAAAAACACATTAAGCCGCTGTTATTTAAATAAACAGCGGCTTTTTTATTTTCTAGGGTTTTCTTAATGTCTCACTTGGTTTCATAAAAGTGGTGGCAGGAATGGTGACAGAAAACCCGGAAATGAAAACATAGAGCTGTTTTTTCTCTGTATTCTTTTTGTCATCCTGCTGCTCAATATAGCTGCGTAACGCCGGAATTTCCTGATGCCGATTCGTTCCATTCGTCACCACACAGAGCAGCCTAAGAAGGCCATTCCTGTGGTTTAAAGCATAAATAAAACCTGCCGCAAGAACTTTGCCTTTGATGTTTTTTTTCTGTGTGACAAGCGTTCTGTACAAAATGACCGTCAGCTGCTTCAACTTTATATTCTTTAAGTTCAGGAAATTGTTTTAGATAATCCATACCCAAAGCAGACAATGCTTGGCTCTGCAATTTATAGCTTTGTTTTTCTACTGCCTTTACCATTTTCATTCGTCTTTTTGACTTTAAAGAATTAAAATAGTTCGAGTGGCGAATAGCCTCGCCATATATTTCATCGGTGATCTGCAGATAGTGACGACCACTGTGCGCCGAACCTATGCATCGAAGTAACCCATGGCGAATGAAATTGATATCATCGATGCCGATGCATGATCTTTTCCACAAGGGAAATCGTTCAGCAGCAATCGCTTTAATCGTCAAGGTTTCATTCATGCGGTTTTCGACCTATTTAAATAAATGTTAAGCAGGCGATTAAATTTTTTTTGATGGCAAATGCAAGTGTCTTTTTAAAAAAAACTTCATTTATTTGTAGAAGCAATAAATACTCGCTATTTAAGCGCATGGAAAATAAACCGCCATTACTTTCCAAAAAAGTATTGTCTGACTTCTGAGCGACTTTGAAGGTGGTTTTCGTTGAACTATTAACACTTCACTAGATTTTGTTTGGTACGCCCATGAATTAAACACAAGTTTCAAGCCGCATGAGCTAAAAAAAATACCGGAGATCTTTTTTTATTACAAATGATAAGCTTATGTTGTATCGTTGCTTTTGTATTGATTACTCGTTTCAATCAAGGTGGGTTTTTTATGTCAGATTTCTTCAATGGTACTGATTGTACTGTTTATATATGGCTTCCATTTGATATTTCTAGTGCATCAAATAATTCACATGGTGTTGGTGCATATGGCCATGCTGCAGTTCAGATAATCAATGAAAATGACAAGATATCTTCTTCAAATTATGTAAGCTGGTGGCCCGGAAAAGGTGGTGCTGGAATGAGCGATATTCTGCCAGGAAGAAAAAAATCAGCAATCCAATGCACAAACTTCATGGCTGATCAAAAAGCTGAGAGGGTCTCATTTACAGCGATGTCGAGTCTTTCAGCTACATGGCTGCGACAAAATCCTGAAATTGCCGAAAATCCTGATTTTTTTTATGAAATAATTGAAAATAGGCAAGCACATACTTTTTTTGGTGTTCATGAAGTATTATGGGATTATGATTCTAGTGAAGAAGCTCAACTTCTAAGAATTAATAAAATGCTATCTCCTGAATCATTAGGAATTACTCCAAAACAATATAAGCAACCATGGCGAATTAATTTGACTGGTTTAAATCGACAGGCAATGATCGATGAATGGTATAGCATAATGAAAAAAGAGAACTCTCATTATCGAGTGGTAAGAAAGAACTGCGCAACCATCGTTGCGAGAGTTTTACGTGCAGGCGGTATTGGGTATAGCGCAGGTTATTTTAACAGCCATCACCTTCTCTGGACACCACAAAAAATAATGAAAATGTGTCAAAAGCATCAAAAGTATACAGCCAAAAATAGCTAATTATTTCGCTGAACGAGTAATACATCCTTTAAAACTCTGATAGTAGATTTCTTTTGGCAGTATCTACAAAACTGATGCATTTTTTAGTGCAACCTTGAGTTGATAACGGTCATTCAAGCAAAAACTGCTATCGCCATCAATCTGCCAAATTGGCATTTTGCTTCTAGTTGCCGGAAAATAGATGCCCTTATTGAATCAGCAGCACCGAAGAACTCCTTATGACCGTTGAATTGCCAGTTGAAGCCCCTTTTGAAGCCTCAAGCGCTCGGCAGCAGCCGACTCTGCCGTTATCTCTTGATGATCTGATCAAAGAATTGAGCGAGTTTCACCAGAGCTATTATCCAAAAGTAGCCCTGCAACAGGCGATTGATCGTAGAGATGAAGTTACTCCTCGCTTGCTCGATGGCTTACAACAAGCGCTGACCTTGCCACAAAAAGTGATTGATGAAGACGGCACATTTTTGCTGTTCTCTAGCTACCTTCTGGCGCAGTTTGCTGAGAAAAAAGCCTTCCCGCTGTTATTACAACTAGGGCATTTGCCGCTAGGTTTGGCTGCAGATTTGCTGGGCGATATCGTGCCAGATGCCTACCCGCGTATGCTAGCATCGACTTATAACGGTGACCTACACCTGATCAAACAATTGATCGAAGATACCGAAGCTAATCCTTACATTCGTGCTTGTGCTTTAAACAGCCTGGTGACCTTAAATTACCAACAGCAGCTGACAGCTGACCAATTGAAAGAGTATTTGATTCACTTGTTGCAAGGCGGTCTGGAAGGTAAAAAGTCAGTGGTTTGGGGCGAATTGATTCGTTGCTGCGTACTGCTCAATATGCAGTCACAACTGCCAGATATCCACAACGCATTTGAACAGCAACTGGTCGATGAAGATTTTTATAAGCTAGATGATGTCGAAAAAGCACTGCAGCATGGCGCAGGCGATCACTGGATTAATCCAGATGAGCAATATCTGATCAATAATGTATTTGCCGAAACCGAAAGCTGGGCCTGCTTCCAACCAGAACCGCTAAAAGCTTTTGCCAATATTCCCGGCCAGAAAGATGCATTCAAACAAGCTTTCCCTGAATTAGGCGATGACTTTGAAGTCATGGACAAGTTAGCCGCCGCCGCTCCAGAAGCAGCCTGGGCTTCTGCGCCAAAACAGGTGCGCACCGAAGGTCAGAAAATCGGTCGCAATGACGCTTGCCCATGTGGCAGCGGTAAGAAATACAAAAAGTGTTGTATGAATTAATTATCGATCAATTTACAAAATATTATTCAGCACTGAAATATCGGTCGGCACTAACTGCATTTGGATATTAAATGGGCGAAAAGCTTTATTTAATACCATTTGCGTTTGCTGGCCGGTATCGTTTTCAATATCAGATAGTGTACGACGGCTAATCTTTACCAGCTTTGCATATTTATCTTGATTGAATTCTAAATAATCTTTACGCAAATATCTTGACACCTTCCCTTGAGTCATTTCTTTTTTATACAATTTATCGAGTAATTCCAGCAGCAACGCTTCTCGCTCAGCACTGGTTAATTTTTTCATAATAAATTCCAATCTTTCATTTTCTGATCTAGAGAAGATAATCCGGTTGCGGCATGGTTGTAACAAAGGGAAATCTTGCTGATTTTGTGGCAAATGCCCCAGAGATAGCTGGTTAACCCAGATCCAGCGGGCATAATATCTTGCAGAAAGCCGAATCAGTGAGGATTTCTGTGGGGTAACATCAACTGTACCGGTAACCGTAAGCTACACGCATGCAAGTCATCCCGATCCAACTGTGCCACCGCATAATCATCCAAATAACCCAGCGCTACCGGCCCAGCGAACCCACTCTCTGGCTGCAATACATCTAGCTTCGCTGCATCATGCCACTGTCCGGAATGGAAGATCTGAACTGTCAGGCTATTCACAGAGTCACTCGATCAAATTGAGAAGTATATTACTCAAAAACAGCATAACTTTTACTTTATGAGCAAGATACTTCTCATTAATAGCTGGAGAGCTAATTTTTGAGCGAAATACTGCTCAATAATTGATAAGTCTTTTTTATCTGTAAAAAGTAGCTCTGGCTTGAACTTAAACCAGAACTGACAGCAGGCTTTTCAGGCTGGCCAATTTTTACCTTGCTAAATAGATCTATGCGACTATTTCTTCTTCGAAATTTTCTCTTTTTCATTCAATTTAGCGGTAATAACTCGATATAGATAATGGAGTACTAAGAATAAAACAACTCCTGCCAACATTTTCATTATGAACATAATTTAATCTCTCTTTAGAATATTATATTTGATTCATCAACTGTGGATAATTAGTAACTTGTAACGTCATGTCAATCGGCTGCCCTTGTTCATCTTTGGCCGGGGGTTGCTGCTTAGCGTTATACCAACAACTATCAAAACCAAACCGGTTGGCGCCTAAAATATCAGAACTGGAGTTATCACCAACCATCAGTACCTGAGACTTTTCAGGCTGACCCATTTTATCCCAAGCATATTGAAAAATCTTTGAGTCAGGTTTGGCAAAGCCGACTTGTTCAGAAATCACTAGCAAATCAAAATACTTTTCTAGCTCGGTGCGCTGTAAACGGATCTGCTGCAGTTGGGTAAAGCCATTAGTGATAATGCCCATTTTTACCTTGCCAAACAGCTGCTGCAGCATTTCTGGCACACCCTCTAATGGCTGACAAGTGTCGGCCATCGCATTCAAAAATAACTCATTTAGCCGATCGGTAGAGATTTCAAGCTTATCTGCCCAAGCTTGAAAGCGAATAGTTTGGAGCTGGTGCGCTGTGATATCACCATTTTGGTAGTCAACCCATAAAGGTTTATTAACCGCTTGGTATTGCTGGAAATCTTGCTGTGAAAAATTAATATCCAAGCGAGAAAACATTAATTTCATGCCTTTGAATGCATCGAAATGAAATAAGGTTTCATCAGCGTCAAATAAAATCCACTGGTACTTCATTGATTGGTGCTTCATTGATTGGTGCTTCATCAAAATAAACTCACTGATGTAGGTTTGACGAGTGTTAACGAAATCAGATATCTAGCAATAAATTTAAAAATGCCTGATTACGCTTTCGACTTATCAAACCTACGAAAAATCATACAAATCCGGATGTAAAAATGGTGCCATGGCCAAAATAAGCGCTTGGGTGTAAATGCTTTCCCGGGTTGCATGGCCATTGGTGAGCAAACCAATCGCGCCACCTTTCTGCTTGATATTTTCAGTGTTAAATAACCGGTCCATTACATGGCCGAGTTCTTCACCTTGCTGCAAGGCCTCAAATACTTGCTTGGGCAACGGCAGGTTGGTGCTGCGACCTACCGATAAATTGTTTTGGTGAGCTATTGCAACAAAAGCAAAGGTCGCCGGGCCTTGTGGAAAACGGTCAACGCCACCTTCCATGGCAAAATAATAATCCGCTGTGGATTGTTTTTGACAAAACTCTACCCGGTTGATTGCACCCTGGCGGGTTTCTGCTTCAGTCATTGGCTGGTCTGGCACATTAGAGGGTGCGGAAATGCCATCACAAACAATCTCTGCATCTGGAAAAATAGTTGCTAATGCTAGCTTGGCAGCACTAATTTTTACCGGATTTTTAGAACCAACAATCGCTGAAATCTGCTTTGAAAGACTCATTCTGTTCAAGCGCTCTCTTTTAAGTATTCTGTAGAATTCGGTTGTTTTTTATCGGTTTTCTGCGGTTTATCGACTGACAAATAAATGCCGTAAATAATCAAGGTGACACCCGCAGCATTGGCCAGCATTTGCCAGCCGGTCTGGCCAGAAATATCTAGCAAGACACCACCCACCATCTGGCCACTGACGACCAAAATAGCAGATCTTGCAGCACCGAGTCGTACTAAAACGTAACTGTTGATTGCAACAAAAACCGCGCCAACTGCACCCCCTAAAAAAGCATACAGTGGTGTATTTAACAGTCCCAGCCAGGCACTTTTTTCGGCATCGGACGAGCTAATAAAACCTAACTCCACTGCGGTGAGTGAGCCAATCACTAGAAATACACTGACTAGGGCAAAGCCTACCAAATGATTGGTCAGAGAAGCCTTAAAGGGGCCAAACTCTGCACTTAAACGTGCATTAAAAGCTCGGCTCAAGCCAACCAGCAAACCATTGAAAGCGGCGAGTAATACCATTGCACTTAACATTTTTCTCTCCAGGCTGGCTGTCTAGCCCGCAAAAACAATCAAGCAAGTGCCCGCAAGCACACATAACACAACATAAATATCTCTGACTTTAAATGGTTTTTTAGGCACGCCCAACCAACCAAAATGATCACAGACCATACCAAATAGAACCTGGCCAACCAGACCCAAGGTAATGGTTCCGGATACGCCAACTTCACTAATCACCGTCACTCCGGCCAGAGCTACCGTAATACCGCCAGGTATGCCGCCTAACCAAGCCCACCATGGAATATGGCCTCGGGTTTTGGTTTTGCTCGGCGCTTTACTAAAAAACATCGCACCGATGACCAAAAGCAAGGCAGCGATTGAACCAATGCCATGGGCAACCCATGAGGAAATTGTCGGTGAAGCGTAACCGGCTACCTCACCATTAAAATCAATCAATAACGCCAGCATACCGCCAGCGGCTAGGGCTAAAATCCAGTCTTGCGCACGAACGGCCATGCAAACATTCCTTTTAACTCAATCTATTATTTACAACCTATTCACTCTGCTATTGGCTAAAAAAAACTTAAAGCTGAATGGCTGGAGTGGCGCGCAGTTTACCTTTTTTCTGATTGACCGGTAATCAGCAACGCGGGAAACTGCGCTTAATAAGGCTCTGTATCAAGTGAAGGAATCTATGTCACAAGCACCCAGTCAGCTGACGCTTGCCATCGCGCAACACCCAGCGATTCACTGTTCAAGCTTTGAAAGTTATTCACAACTACAGCAGCAACGGGTATCGGATGCGGTTTCTCAAGGTGCGGAGCTACTGTGTTTTGCAGAATACGGTGCGCTAGAACTCACCGGGCAATGGCCAAAAGCAACTTTTCAACAGCAAATACAGCAGCTGCAACTTCAAGTCGATCCGTTCTGTCGCTTGTTTCAACAACTCGCTGTGGCACATAAAATCAGCATTGTGGCACCGGGAATTGTGGTGGAAACCGACTTAGGAATGCTCCATCGCAGTTATGTTTTTTCTGAAAAGGGCCTTTGTGATTTTCAAGATAAAATTCACAGCACGCGGTTGGAAAAATCGTTAAATCTGAGTAATAGCTTAAATCTTAAAATCTTTGAACATAACGGAATTAAATTCGCGGTAGTCATTTGTTATGACAGCGAATTTCCAACTCAAAGTCGAGCGTTGCAACAAGCCGGTGCTGAATTAATTTTGGTACCCAGCTGCACCGATAGCGTTGCCGGTTTTGAGCGAGTTCGTATGAGCTGCCGTGCTCGCGCTTTAGAAAATCAACTGCCGGTTGCTCAGGCAGTAATTAATAACCAGAACTTTCCTGCAACCAGCTTTAATCAACTAATCGACCAGAGTTTGGGGCATGCCGGTGTCTATGCATGGCCAGACATCGGCTTGCCTGATGATGGAGTATTGGCCAGTGGGAAGGCTTTATTAGATAACCATACCGATAGCAACTGGCTAGTAAAAACGATCAACCTGAAAAAAATCTCTAGCGTTAGAAGGCATGGTCAGGTTGCTGTTGCGCAAGATTGGGATTTTCTTTTTATTACCCCTGAGCAGTAATTTCGTATCCCTTAAAAAACACTCTCTTCTACTCAATAAAATTTTACTTTTTAATATGTGAAAATATTTTCACACAAAGATCATTAAACTGAACGATATTCTTCCACTCGGAATTTTTCCGGTTCATAATTTCAACCGCTTTTTTACAGAATTTTACTTTGTCTTAAATGGTGCCGCTTTGTTCGGCAAATAGTTTGGTTTCATTTTTACTCTTTCCAGTTGAACCAAGCAGCTAGTCGAGATGAAAGCCAATACCTTCCTCTGACTACTGGTAATCTTTAATTAGACGAATTATTCGCGCCGACGACAATATTAAACCGATCAAGATTCATTCCAGATTCAGGCTCACCCCATGTCCTGTGCCGTATCCCATCTCTGTCAGCTGCTCAGCCCAAATCTTTGAAATCATTTCCATCTACCAACATTAGTTACTCGCCCTTGGCGTTATAAGTCACCATGCAGATAAATCTGTCAATAAGGTGTGGCATTATTGTTGCTGTTTCCTCTGCCATAATTACCGTTGCTGCAGTCTGGCCCTTGGCTTGAGCGATCCTTTCGGTTCCTGTGAACCTGTCACTTCGCCACAGTCATAACCACTAGGCTGGCAGCCGTGCAACGACTAGATCAGTTGCTTGGCCGGTATCGCTTGAAATCAGCTGATCCGCCCCAATCTGCAGTTCTATTCGTTTTTTGTATTTATCCCCAAGATAATTGGCGATGCAGTTAGGCGGTAAACACTGTCGCATCTTCAAGCATGACGGGGATATGCCCCATTCCGGAGACATTCTTTTGGAACAGTACAGAGGCACCACGATTCTGGCGGTTAAGCGTCACGGTCAGGTTGTAGTAGGTGGTGACGGCCAGGTTTCACTTGGCAACACCGTGATGAAAGGCAATGCCCGTAAGGTGCGCCGCTTATTCCACGATAAGGTTTTGGCAGGTTTTGCCGGCGGTACCGCCGATGCATTTACTTTGTTTGAACGCTTCGAGCAAAAGCTGGAAGTACATCAAGGTCACTTGGTTCGTGCAGCAGTTGAGATGGCCAAAGATTGGCGTACCGATCGCGCACTGCGTCGACTGGAAGCTCTGCTGATTGTTGCCGATGAAAACGGCATCTTGATGATTTCCGGTAACGGCGATGTGATCGAGCCAGAAGAAGATCTGATTGCCATTGGCTCAGGTGGTTCTTTTGCAACTTCCGCAGCACGCGCGCTTTATCAAAATACTGAAATGTCAGCAAGAGACATTGTTGAGAAAAGTTTGGGTATCGCTGCTGATATCTGCATCTACACCAACAATAACCTGACCATTGAAATGCTGGACGCTGACGCGCCAGAAAAAACTGACTCTAAAGAGGCTTAATCAAGATGTCGCATATGACGCCTCGTGAAATTACTTCCGAGCTAGACCAACATATTATTGGCCAGAACGATGCTAAGCGTTCCGTTGCAATTGCACTGAGAAACCGCTGGCGTCGAATGCAGGTTGCCGAAGAGTTACGCGGTGAAATCACCCCGAAAAACATCTTAATGATCGGTCCAACCGGTGTCGGTAAAACTGAAATCGCCCGCCGTTTAGCCAAGCTGGCTAACGCGCCTTTCTTAAAGATTGAAGCAACTAAATTCACTGAAGTGGGTTATGTTGGGCGCGATGTCGAGTCGATCATCCGCGATCTGGCAGAAGTTTCAGTTAAATTGCATCGCGAACAGGCGATGAAAAAAGTTGAAATACAAGCAGAAGAAGCCGCTGAAGAACGGATTCTTGATGCTTTACTGCCACCGGCTCGCCCGACGGGTTTTGAAGAAGAAGCTAAGCCTGCAGAAAACAATGCAACGCGCCAGGTCTTCCGCAAGAAATTCCGTGAAGGCCAGTTAGACGATAAAGAAATTGAAATTGATGTTGCCGAGCAATCTTCAGTTGGCGTAGAAATCATGACCCCTCCGGGCATGGAAGAAATGACCAGCCAGTTGCAAGACATGTTTAAAAACATGGGTGGCGATAAGCGCAAAAGTCGCAAATTGAAGATTAAAGACGCCTTCAAAATGCTGCGCGATGAAGAAGCTGCCAAGCGAGTTAATGAAGACGACATTAAAGCGACTGCGGTAGAAATGGCCGAACAGCATGGCATCGTGTTTATCGATGAAATCGATAAAGTGGTGAAATCGGAAGGCCATTCTAGCGGTGGCGTGTCTCGTGAAGGCGTCCAGCGTGACTTGCTGCCATTGATCGAAGGCAGCACGATCTCTACCAAACACGGCATGATCAAGACAGATCACATCTTGTTCATTGCATCGGGTGCTTTCCAGATGGCCAAGCCTTCTGACCTAATTCCTGAGCTACAAGGCCGTTTGCCAATTCGAGTTGAATTATCAGCGCTGACCAGCGATGACTTCCAGCGCATCTTGGTTGAGCCAAACGCTTCATTAACCGAACAATACAAAGCATTGCTGGCGACTGAAGGTGTTGAGCTTAGCTTCACCGACGATGGCATTAAGCGGATTGCTGAACTGGCATTCCAGGTTAACGAGAAAACCGAAAATATCGGGGCTCGTCGTTTGCACACCATTATGGAACGCTTACTTGATAGCATTTCATATGAAGCCAGCGACAAATCGGGTGAGAAATTATCCGTAGATGCCGAATATGTAAACAAGCAACTGGGCGAACTGGCTCAGGACGAAGATTTAAGCCGTTATATTCTGTAGTTAGTGGTGGAATAAATGTAGGTTTGATGAGTCTCAACGAAATCAGACATCTGTCTGATTGCGTCTTAGACTCATCAAATCTACCCATCAATTTTCTCATATCCATCTACCGAGCAGTCACCATGAAACCCTCAAAAATTCAGCTTAAAAAGAAATCTCGCTTACTCTGCCTGGCTTGGCCAGATGGCTTTGAATGCGAATTAAGCTGTGAGTTTTTGCGGGTACATTCACCTTCAGCTGAAGTCCGCGGCCACGGTATTGGCCAAGAAACCCTTCAAGTCGGCAAGCAAGAAGTTAATATTACCCAGCTAGAAGCCGTCGGCCATTACGCATTAAAACCAACTTTTGATGACGGCCACGACAGTGGATTATTCGACTGGAAATACCTGCGAAAACTGGCTGAAGAAAAAGAGCAATATTGGACTGACTATTTGCAAAAGCTCAAAGATGCCGGACAAAGCCGACAAACCAATACTCAAGTTATTGAGCTGAAATAGGCTCAACCTCTAAAAAACCATCTCGCTTTAAATTCAATTCGCAGCTGTGATTTCGATTGCAGTGCTTTGCGATGGCTGCGAAACAATTGATCGCATCTAGGTATTCAATTTCTGTCGTTGTTACTCACTTCAGCATCACTGCACAAAGTAATTTCGAGCTGCGGCGTTGCATTAATCCAGAGACTAAAATACATCTTATCCGATTAACGGCAATCGCTCGGTACGCCGACTCAATTAATAAAAATTTTAGCCAACCATTTGAAATTAAAGCTTTGAATTATTGACTAAGCAGTCATTTACTAGCACTTTAGATTTTTTTAATGTGAACCTATGCTAAATTTTATCAGCTTTGCGGAACCTGCTGACTGACTGTTAGGTCAGAGTGGAATATTGATATAAAAAATTTGGAAGATGACCATGAGATCTCTGCTACTAAAACACATCTTACCCAGTTTGCTACTACTCAGCTCAGTACTTTTCAGCTCAGCTTTGTGGGCAAAATCGCCGATATCGACCAGCTATGTTGGCAATCAGGCAGTCAGTGGTTACGACAGTGTTGCTTATTTTCAGCAGAGCAAACCGGTACGTGGTAACAAGCAATATACCTTTGAATATTTAGGTGCCAAGTGGTTGTTCTCTAGCCAGCAGAATCTTGATTTGTTTAAAACCAACCCTCAAAAATATGCACCACAGTTTGGCGGTTATTGTGCTTGGGCAGTCGCTCATGGCTACACTGCATCAGCCGACCCTACAGCCTGGAAGATTGTCGATAACAAACTCTACCTGAACTACAACCACACGGTTAAGCGCAGTTGGGAGATGAACATTCCTCGCTATATTGCCCAAGGAAATGGCAATTGGCCGAGAGTGATTGAGTAGTGAAATAACAGCTAATATATCTTTTTAAACACAGATATTTTTCTGTGTTTTTTTATGCTTCATTTTCTGGCTGCCAAATCCCTTCAGCAATTTTTCTTTTTTCCAAACACTTCTGACATAAGCATTGCTGTTGTTGCCAGTCTTTAGACATTTTGCTTGAAGGCGGGTAATTAAAGCACCAGCAATGATCATTGCCTGCAAGAATGCCACAGCCGACCGGTTCACCGCATTGAGGGCACAACCCTTCAACACCGGCCGATGTTGGCGACAATACGTTGTTCGAATCAGGCTGCTTTTCACTCATCAATGATTTCCTAAAATGTTAGTTATATCAAAAGAACCCTCGTGTTCTTGTCTAAACAAGCACTTTTGAGAGTTGATCCATCATATCGCCGCGTTGGGCGAGTTCAAGCCCTTTAGCTGCGAACCAAATCTCAAGCGCGAGTTCCTATCTATACCCAATCTATTTCAATAAGTAGTTTGGGTATGGAGACACTCTAGTGTGATCGCTTAAAAGACTTAAATGAAGCGGCCTAGCTGTAAATATCGTTCAATAATTTATGCCATAGTAATAAACAGCTCTGCTTATGGAAAAGCGGTGACAGGAAAAGAGATAATGTTTAATTCACAACGACCAAATATTAAAAAGCTGAATTTTTCAGCAAGCTTTGTCACCTTTTACTGCTTATTAGTTTTATTTGCCATAGTTTTTAGCGGCGGCAGTAGTGCAATGACGCCGATTAATCATTCAAAAAGCAACTCTAATATCAATTCAACAAGTCGATATCCATCACCGAAATTTCAGCTGCCTATCAGCTGCCAATTGGGTGAAAGTTGTTTTGTTCAACAATATGTCGATGTTGATCCATCGGTTAAACACCATGACTACCAATGTAATCAGGCCAGCTACGACAACCATAAAGGCACAGATTTTCGCTTGCTGAGTATTCGACAAGTCTCGCAAAATTTTCCCGTGATCGCTGCAAGCGATGGTTTAATTAAAGCGGCGCGCGATGGAGCAACCGACAAGCTAGTAACAACCCAGCAAGAAGTAAAACAGTTATCAGGCAAAGAGTGCGGCAATGGTGTGGTAATTAAACATGATAATGGCTGGGAAACTCAATATTGCCATCTGCGCAAAGGCAGCATTCAAGTCAGTCAGGGGAATCAGGTCAAGACAGGGGATTTGCTAGGCTATGTTGGCCACTCAGGAAAAGCTGCGTTTCCTCACTTACATTTTTCAGTGCGCCATTTCGACCAAGTAATCGACCCATTTACCGGCTTGGCTGTTAATAATAAAAATTACCAAACTCAAATAGACCGCTGTAACAGTCCCGTTAAGAAAAATAAATCTTTAAAAAATAGTTTATGGCACTCATCAGCGCAAAAGCAGTTAGTACAACCAAAAGCCAACTCCGATGCAAAAATCCTTGCCTTGGGGTTCAGCATTAACACCATGGGGTTAAGCGATTTAACCAGCCATGGTTTGCCTAATTTTAAATCCATAAAAAACATGCCTGCGGTGGTTTTATACAGCTGGATCATCAATCTACAACAGCAAGATAGAATTCGTCTGACTATTTTCAGCCCAACTGGCACGCTCATCGATGTACCTGGTAAAGCATTGCAACGCAACAAAGCCCAATATAGCTGGTATATCGGCAAACGAATGCCTGAAGCCGGTTGGCAAAAGGGTACTTACACCGGACGTTTACAAGTCATTCGTAACGGTAAAGTAATTCGCTCGAAGAAGGTTCGCTTTGAAATGTGAGTGAAAACAACAATACAACTCGAGCAGCCAAAGCCTTGTAAGCTATTCTTGTTTTACTATCAGTCTTGTTGTGGTCGTCATGGCATATCCTTCACAAGCTACGCTGCATCAATTGGCAGAGATGAATCACTGTGAATTTATACCTACACCAGACTGTTACTATCATTCGAGCGCTCAGAACATGCCATTTTTTGATGATTTTAATTCTGGTTGTTGTTTCGCATTATCAGAGCTGTATATCAAATCTAATGGCAATATTGAAAAAATAAAAAACCTTTCTGAAGGAGAAATTCAATCAGTAATCAGAAAACAAGCTATTTTTACTAATGGTTTTAATTTTTTAAATTCGACTAAAATGTTAAGTACCCAGTCAGTCAAAATATCTTCTTTCCAACATTTTTTTCAGATCAATTCAGCGCCTAGATTTTTTCCTTGCAATAATAAAAATGAATATTTATTACAAAGTGCTATCCAACATGCCATTAATTACAAAGGATTTTCATTGCTATCGTTTAACGGCCCCAAAAGTCACTTAACTGTTATTGATAACATTACGCACTCAACCATACAGCTTTATGACTCAAGCTTAGGAATTTTCCGAAATAGCGAAGGAACGTTGCAATCCCAAGTCAACCGTTTAGCTAAGATATATCATCAATTATTTTATATGTTTTACTTTAAAAAAATTTATCCGGCAAATTATTTAGCAGTTTTTTGGATTAACAAAGCTATTTTTAACATGGAGCTATCAGCGCCCGCATTACCACTTGATTAACGGCATGCCAGTAAAGTAACTATGGCTGAAAAACAATCCGATATAAATTACAGCACATAGTCCCATGAATAACAGTTCATCTTTAATTTTTAACTTACCTCTGGCTGGCTTTAGATTGCGGCGATAGCTGCTGAAAATACTGATGAGAGCGAACAGGCCAAAGCTTGAAAACAACACCACTTGCGGTAAATCACCATTGGCCATTAAATGAGCAGAAGACCAAACTACAATGCTCCAATTGAGTGGATTAGGCGTCAGGCGCTTAATAAACGACCGAGTCGGCAAAGCTTGATTAGACAAAAAGAGGTAAATACTAGGCATCATTAGCGACATTGCTAAGTGGCGCGACCAACTGGTTGGCTGATAAAGATTACTATAGTTTGCATATTTAAGGCCGAGTATTATCAGCGCCAAACCTACAATAGAAATCAATCCAAACAATAGCTTATAGCGATTTTCGCCGTATTTAACTTTTAACTTCTGCCGGTAGCCTGGTGCCAGAACCGGCAGTAGGTGCACCGCAAAAAACAATACCAAACCAAGAATTAGCCAACTCATACCTAAGCCCTAAACCATTACCAATAAACAACAAGCACCAAAACTTGTTGTATTCTGCCGCACTTGTTGTGGAATAGGAATTAAGCAACATAGTCACTGTGGTTATATTGGATAGTAGTTATTTTTTTATGATGTGTATTTTTGCTATTCGGTAAGATGTGACAAGTCACTCTCTGCTGAGTGTTATTGGTTCAATCTCCTGATTCTGATCAGCTTGAATCTAAATAATGTCCCCATCATCACTCAAGTTTTCATTATCACTTCCATCAATTAAACTTGTTGCCGATCTAGAAGACAGAGCACTACCTCCTGCTTCAGTATGTTCATCTAATAGTTGTTTGATAAATTTATCACTAGCAGTGGAGCTTATAACTAATTTGTTACAGAATATATCTACTTTACCCATCAAACCCCACAGATGCTGCATTTCTAGCAGTACTGCTCCTCCATGCAACTGAGCTACTTCATTAGCAATATAAAATGTTCCAGATAACCAGTCGAATATTGTTAACTTTCCGCTATCAGACTTTATAGCAATACAATGGGTTTTCAGCGGTTCAGCCAGGGCTACTCGTTTGCTTAATTGATATTTAATAATATACATGCCTGACTGAGAACAAAGAGAAGCTGCTAGCAACATCATATCCTGATATTGCTCACTGGAACTGCAATAAAAACCAGCAACTGTTTGATAGACACTTTCCTGATATTGTGCCCTTGCTTTATCTGTTATTTTATCAAGAACAGTACCTTTTTTAGGTACTAAAATCGAACTACTATTTGAGCTTGAGCGATATTCAGCGTTGCCTGGCATATACCCTGCTCCCATAAGAGAGCGGCTATCATATGCTTTATCGAGTGTTTCATATAGACGCAGCCTCCTTAATAAAGGACTATCCCATGAAAGGTTGGAGATCAGCACATCAAAATTATCATTATTTCCTTCCATTACTAACCAGATATAAGCCAAAGCGTTTAACTCTCCCAACCATACTGGTGCCAACAAATTAGAATCTTTTAAAAAACCAAATTTATCGGTGGCCGGGTTTTTCTTAGCTTTAATATTATGGTGAGTGACCACTTTATAGATTGCGTTTAAATAATGTGACATGGTCCCTCTGTCGGAGTGGTAGTATTGATCCATCATTGCTTGATATAGCTGCTTTCCTAACAGTTTGCTAACGGTAGACCTGCAAACAAAAAATTAAGTTTATTCTAAATTTTCACGCACACCGGCTAGCGATAGTTTATTGTATAAATCATCAAAGGCATAAGCGGCCATACCCATAATAAAGCCGCTGCCGTTTAGCAATTCCCGATAGCAGGCAATGCATTTACCTGTTGGTAAGGTAAAATGCTGCTTCTTTGACCGCCTCCAAGCATTAGCCAACACTTACTTGCAATGGCTAGCCCGATTGAGACTTCCTACTTGAGCAACGAAGAATTTTTTATCAAACGCCGCTTCATCATAAAGCTTGGCAAGGCACTGCATAAATTTGGCACCCCGGCTTACCGGCTTGAAGCCCATTTGCAGAATGTCGCCCGCACCTTGGGAATCGAAGGCTATTTTTTAATATCCCCCACCACCATGACCTTCGTGCTGCATAACGACAGCGAGCAGGAATACAACCATTTGGCTCGGGTTGTTCCAGGCGAAGTTGATTTAGGCTCATTGGCACGGGCCGATGAATTAGTCGAAGAAGTAACCTCAGGCCAGCGTACTGTTGAAGAAGCACTCGAACGGTTGCATGAAATCAGCGAAAAAACAAAACCCTATAGCGATGGGTTAACCTTATTGTTTTTCGGTGTCGCCTCAGCAGCTTTTGCCTTGTTAATAAATACCAGCTGGAACGATGCTTTTTGGTCGGGCCTATTGGGCTTAATGGTTTACGGGCTGATTTATATTTCTGAGCGTTCCAGCCGCATGGCAGAAATGCTTGAGCCGCTAGCCGCTATTTTATGTGCCATCTTTGCCTGTGCTTTCGCCCTTATTGACCCCGGCATAAATATTCCGGTGGTTATTTTATCTGGCATTATTGTATTTATTCCCGGCCTGGCATTAACCATGGGGTTATCAGAATTAGCTGCTCGAGATTTAATCTCCGGCACAGCACGAATCATGGATGCCATGATGCTGCTATTCAAGCTCTATTTTGGTGCGATTTTAGGCCTTACATTAGGCCACTTTATATTTGGTGAAGTGTTTTACATTCACCCGGCAGCACTACCCGGCTGGGCTGAATATGCCGCAGTACCACTGCTATCTGCATCATTAGTTGTTTTATTTAAAGCACGCATTAAAGATTCACCTTGGGGAATTATTTCCGGCGCACTGGCTTATTTTTCAGCGATTGCGGCCAGCCATTATTTTGGAGATTCAATCGGAATTTTCTTTGGTGCGCTGATTGTTGGTATTTATTCCAACCTATATGCCCGCTGGATGAAAGCACCGGCCTCCATCGCTCTGTTACAGGGCATTGTTATTCTAGTGCCCGGCAGCAAGGCTTATATCGGCCTCAATGCAATGATCACCGGTGAAATGATGTTGTCACAACCGCAACTGGGCTCGCAGATATTTTTGATTTTTATGTCGCTAGTTGCTGGGTTAATCTTCGCCAATGTCGCTGTGCCACCAAGAAGAAGTTTGTAAAGCAGCCAGCTGAATGAGCCATAAGAAAAGCACAACCTGTGAAAAAAATGATAAATAAAAAATTAATTAAAAAATTGCTCTCTCTGATTCTTCCGGCATTGGCTTTTGCCAATGCCTCGGCAGAAGTACTCAAACATGTAGAGCAAACCAGCCGTGATCATTATTATATTCAACTGAAAAACCCAACCTTCAGTATGAATGGATTTGTCGGTGGTGAGCATACAAATTTTTATCATATTCTGGCATTTACAGGTGAGGCTTTTACCATCGACTTTGGCAAAAGTAATCCACAACATCAGTGGTCATTAGGTGGGAACGGCGTTGATGTGCTGCAAAAGAAAGGTATCACCACAGCAACTGCCAATAGTGACGGCAGCTGGATTACCATCGAAATCTCAGCGTATCCACAGCCGGTGGAATATGAACTGACTATTACCCGATATCCTTAGCCGCCGTTCACCCCAAAGTTTCTATGAGTTGTGGGTTAATTTCAGTTCGACCTGAGTCAACAAACCAGTTGATTTCATACCAGGGCAACAGGAAAGATGTTAGTTTGATGCTAAATCCCCAAACAAGCTGGCAGCTGTTTCCGGCCTTGGAATCATCGATGAAGCAACTTGTATTATTTTTGACCATATTTCTTTTATCTGCCACATCAAATGCCGATCAGTATACTTCACATGTAAAACTGGACTGTGCTCCTTCTCTGGGTTACTTCAAGTTTGAATACAATCGCGTCTATTCAAACTTTTACAGTTCAAGAGAAGAAAGAAAAGTGGATGATAAGCTAAATAACTTTCTCCCCTTCAAGAATGTGTCATGTAATTTGCCGATGGGACTTTTGGAGTTCAAAATCACCAAGGAACGGCAAGGAAATTCAGACTATTATTTAGATGTACACTTTAAAGGAAAAAAAGTATTATCTGATATTTATATGGAAGTAGCTGGGTTTTATTCAGATGAAAACAAATATATTCTAAAAGAAATTCAGGGCGATTACTTTGATAAGCGAGACACAGATTACTTGCCAAGCTTTGTTTTTATTTTCAAGAAAAATTATAGCAATATTTTTATTCCTGTGAGCATTAATCCATTTGAAGAGTCATTGTCAAAAGAGCAATTAATCAACAGGATTGAAAGTAAATTTCAAAATATCAAAAAGGAGCTCTTAGAAGAAGCCAAAAAACCTCCGCCTGCAGGCTGTGTACTTCGCCCTTCAGAAATAGGCTAAGTTAGCCATTACTTACCAATAGTTATGTTGCGGTGAACTACCCAAGACCACCGCACCAAAGCTAGCCAGGAAAATTTTCAAAAGACGTGGTCTGGTATGGCAGGGTAGCTATCCATCAACCATAGTGGAAACAAATCCACCATGATCTATGGGTAAACTTTAGTAATTAACTCGACTTTAGAGTGAGCGCCTCCGCTTAAGGTGGCGTTTACCATTCTTAAGTTTATTTCTTACTCTGATTTCTTGTGTTTTTACGCTACTTTACCACCGCAGAATTTTTCAACCGCTATTTTCGTAATCTCGTGGTTCGAATTTTTGATCTTTTGGATGCCACCAGCCTCGCACATTAACATGCATTAAATCCCGAACCAGCCCTCGTCGTAGATGCCCTGCCGTCGTTGGGTGATCTTGCCGCCAAGGTGAATGGTTGCTTAATTTAGCAAGCGCTGATGCCTTCAAACACGTTAATAACTGCACCAAACCATAACCCGCCATCATTAAATGCATCCACCGCATTAATACCTGCTTGCTTTGCTGCCAGCACTCTTTCATTCCCCACGCCAATTTTAATTGATTGAATGCCGTTTCAATACTCCAGCGTCGTGCATAGGCTTGAATGATTGCTTCGGCGGAAATCTTTGTATCGGTGCAGATGATCAGTGCGGCAGGCTTCCATTCTCCTCGTTCATTTTGTAGCTGACTCCAAACTGCTTTGACTAATTTACCGTCTAAAAAGCGTGCCATTACAATCGCACTAGCAAAGCGAGCCTTTTGTGACTTCCCAGGTTTTTACCCGCCTTGGCAGCTGTTCTTGCCGTATTCGCGTTAATTGCTCACCATATTTTCTGGGACGGCCAACAGGTTTTTTTAAGCATTTCTCAGGCTTTCTATAGAGGCGTAAATCTCTTCGCGCTTGCCCTATCACATGCCAGTCTTTCGCCATTGCAGCGGTGACCAAGCTGCTTTTCATATACCAACTATCTACCAGCAATCGTATTTTAGCGGCAGGTAAAACAGGTTGAATCACTCGAATCAATGCTTTCGCTGCACTAATTTTAGTACCGTTACCTGTCTTGGAAATGAGGCGAGATAAAAATGGAATCGCTGTAATATCCCCATTATCACGCACTACCGATACGGCCATAGTGACAATATATTGTCCCCATGCATATTTAGGGCGATTGGCTTTATTACCATGCTGGTGATACAAACTTGCTGCAGGCGCTTTTTTGGATTTTCGATAAATCAATGAATCATCTAGCTCAAGATAAATAACCGAAGCAGGCGATAAAAAATGGACAACCAATCGTAACAATTGAAGCCCTAGTTGGATCCAGGACCACTTACCTTGCTGTAGCCATTTGTAATAACTCGTCCAATGGTTTTGTAATGACAAAGTGTGCCAGACTTCGCAGACAAACCCATTGTTGGTCAACATGCAACCTATTAATAATTCAATAAAAGTAGGAATGGATCGAAGCGGTATCGCCCGCGTTAAAAATGTGATCCACTGAAAGAGTTCGGCAGGTATCGAATGATGCAAGCGGGGCATGCGGCCTCCAGAAAGAGATGGGGATTTCCTTCTGAAGGCCGCGCATTGATCACCCTAAAAAATAAAAAAAGTAATCAATGCGCGGCAAAAATTTTTCCGCATAAATGTCAAGGATGTTTGTCTATTAATCATTCTGAAACTCTAAAGTCGAGGTAATTAAGAAAGCACATTTAATCAGGCAGCTTTTTTAATTTCTGCACTATGCGCCAGATATTCATCCAGCGTGCCGTCGAAATTAACCACTTCTTTATCTTTAATATCGATAATCCGGGTGGCTAACGATGAGACAAATTCCCGGTCATTGGGACATCTTTTTTTTCAGGATAGCTAATTTGTATAACAAAATAAATTGTGGGGGATTAATTTAACCCAGTTTCATTTCAATCTTGCCAAAACCATATTCTTCCTCTTTCATAATAATTGCTGCTTTGCACAGACTCCCAAGCAGTCATTGGTTTATTTTTTCGAGGCGGCTTTTTCATAAGAAGAGGTGCAACAATTAAAGCCCCTATAAAAACATAATTTATTATGAACATTATTATTTTGCTATCAATTGACTTTGGTTCTTGGCACTTCCAGCGAAGTAGCAAGTATGTAAAATAGCTATTCGTTAACACATACAAAGTATAAATAACGGTAACTTCTATATCTGACATAAGCCATTCCCTAGATAAATTTTCTTTCATCATAGGCAGCACTATGCCATTGAACAACTCACCTTGTCACCAACTTGAAATCTCCTAGTACACACCTGTTTTTAACTATCATTTTGGGCTCTGTTCTGGAAAAGTTGTGTCAGATTGTTCGGCAAATATCTCGGAACTGAAGAAGAACCCTTCGGCACTGTTAAGCGAAGCCAATGGCGCTCCAATTGTGATTCTGAACCACAACAAACCCGCGGCTTATCTGGTTCCAGCTGAAACCTACGAATGGATGATGGATGCTTTGGACGATCAGGAGTTAGCGAAGATTGTTGCTGAGCGACGACAAGAAAAAGAACTGGCGATCGCTCCCCTAGAAAACCTGTCGTTAGATGACTTATAAGCTCAAATAGCTTTTTTCTAGTGTGGAGCCAAGGCGCTAAAGGAATGGAGCAAATTGGATCGTTCGATTCAAAGTCAGTTCAAAAGCCGTTTAGAAGAAAGGCTAGCAAACCCCCCATGTTCCCTCTGCCCGATTACGCGGCTATGACAATGTTTACAAGATCAAGCTAAGAACGGACGGTTATCGATTGGCTTATGAAGTGCTCGATGATGAAGTTGTTGTTTATGTACTGGCGGTTGGTAAGCGCAATAAGAATGAAGTTTATCGAAACCTGAAACAGCGGAAGTAGAATTCAGAGCTGAAAATTATTTTTTCGCTTCACTATTTCAAACACCGGGATAAGAATGCGCTTAAGCGCTTTGCAGGCGAGCCGCCCGCGCTCCCAGCAATAAAAAACCCCGCCATCGCTAAGCGATGGCGGGGTTTTTACTGGTTATATAAAAGCCTAAACTTCCAAATAATCCAAAATACCTTCTGCGGCTTGTCGGCCTTCCCAGATAGCGGTAACTACTAGGTCAGAACCATGACCCAATAACTAAACTTATTCCCATCTAAACCGAATTCGATGGTGATTTTTGTTGTATGTCAAATGCTTGTCATGCTGCAAACGACCGGTAACTATTCCTGCAAAGATGCCGATATTCTGGGCAAACTGAATAATGGCTGACTCACTGAAATCAGATTCTACAACAAACGCGTCATACTGATCCTGTGGGATTAACGTAGTCTGAGCAAACTGATCAGCTTGTTCTTCTTGTTTACGATATTGAGGATTCTGAGCATCTGCTTCGAGGAAGGTTGTACGTTTATCGTGCAGTAAAATATGTGCAATCTCATGAAACAGACTGAACCAGAAAATATCTGTCCAGCCACCACGCAACGACATCATAATGACTGCTTTCTGCTTACCAACCCAATAGGTAGCACCGGTGGTGTATGTTTTAGTGAAATGCGGAATCACAACTAATGCAACACCACAGCTAGCAAGGTGTTGTCTCAACGCTAATAACAACTTTTCCGGCTGAGTTTCCAAACTTAAGGCACGAATATCAGGCAGCGCATTTAAAAGTGATGATTTATTAAATGGGCTAGTTTTTATTTGTGATGCCAGCGTATGACCGGCACGTAGCCATGCAGCCAGTGCAGTATTGCTGGTATTGGCATTCTCGTGTTGCCTGAAAGCTGGTTGATATTCCTTGACTGATTCAATGTTTAAAAGAGACGACACACCAAAGAATTTCTTCAGCTGGTTAACCTTTTCCACAGCTACTCGAGTTTTTTCGACCAGACCTAGCTTGGCAATTTCATTATAGGGATAGGCCGTAGCAATTTCTGTTTCCGTTTGCGCTTGTTGAAAGGCGGCCTCTTTTGCCAAGACCAAACGATACTCAGACTCAAGGTTGCTCCAAAAATAGGCGGGGACACCTAAAACCTGCTCCAGCTGTAACGCAGTTTCAGGAGTGATTGCTTTATCACCTTTCAGAATTTCGTTAATTGTTTGTGCTGGCCGCCCCATTCGGCGCGCCAATTCAGCCTGATTAATTTCCATATCTTCAAGCACTTCCAGAAGATACTCTCCTGGAGGAATAGCCAAATCAGACATGGCTTGCTGTTCAGTCATCATAGTGCTTGCTCACTTCTTCAATCATTGCAATCTTCAGGGTATTGCCTTCCATGGTAAATATCAGTCGATAAAAACCAGTCAGGTTAACCGCATACTGACCTTTTCTATCACCTTTTAATGGATGGCAACGCAGCCCGGGTAGTTTCATCAAGTCTTCAATACTAGTAGTTGCTTTGATGGTGTTAATTCGCTGGATGTACTTTTTAGCCACCTGATCACCAAACGCCTTAATCGCTTGTTGGTGCTTTAAATAGCACTTTTCAAGTTTGTTGGTGCGAAACTGGATCTGCAAAAAAACCACCCTAATCAGGTTTAGCAAAGATAATGCTCTTCACCTTTAGACTGAAGACTATAAATCAAGGTAGATCAAGGGTCGATGCCACTTATCTAAAAAGTATTTGTTTTAATGAAATTTTCAGCAGCAAACTCCGAGCCCGTCATTCCGAGTAGGAAGTGCATGGGCGACGCAGGATGCCAAAGCCGAGAAGCCAGAATCCATATCATTGCTGTGATGAACCCCATAAAAAAACCGCCGTTACTTTTCAGTAACGGCGGTTTTTATTTGTTGTGGTTTACCTTTGGCTCAACACAACAATGGGTTATCGAGAAGCCTAAACTTCCAAATAATCCAATATTCCTTCTGCGGCTTGGCGGCCTTCCCAGATAGCGGTAACTACCAGGTCAGAACCACGGACCATGTCGCCACCAGCGAACACTTTAGGGTTTGAAGTCTGAAAGCCAAATTCGGCTTTTTCAGGCGCTTTTACCCGGTCCCACTGGTCGAGTTCAATACCGAAGTCAGCAAACCATGGTGCCGGTGAAGGCTGGAAACCGAAGGCAATGATTACGGCATCTGCTGCAATCACTTCTTCAGAACCTTCAATCGGCTCAGGACGACGGCGACCACTGGCGTCTGGCTCACCCATTTGGGTGGTGACCACTTTAACGCCGGTCACATGACCATCATTGTTACCGACCAATTCAACCGGCTGGCGGTTGTACTGGAACACTACGCCTTCTTCTTTGGCGTTGGTTACTTCACGGCGCGAACCAGGCATGTTGGTTTCATCACGGCGATAGGCACAAGTAACGCGCTGGGCACCTTGACGAATCGCGGTACGGTTACAGTCCATCGCGGTGTCACCACCACCTAAAACTACGACCTTTTTGCCTTGCATGCTGACAAATTCAGCTGGGTCTTTTTCTAGCTCCAAACAACGGTTGGCGTTAGAGATTAAATACGGCAGTGCTTCGTGTACGCCGTTTAAATCTTCACCGGGGAAACCGCCTTTCATGAACTTGTAAGTGCCCATGCCGAGGAATACGGCATCGTATTCGTCGAGCAATTGCTGGAACGGAATGTCGGTGCCAATGTTGGTATTGAGTCGGAACTCGATGCCCATTGATTCCAACACTTCGCGGCGTTGTTTAATTACGCCTTGCTCCAGTTTGAATTCCGGAATACCGAAGGTCAGCAGGCCACCAATTTCTGGGTAGCGGTCGAAAACAATCGGCTGAACACCGTTACGCACCAATATATCGGCACAACCCAAACCTGCTGGGCCAGCACCAATGATCGCTACCTTTTTGCCGGTTGCTTTTACGCCGGACATGTCCGGACGCCAGCCTTCGGCAAAGGCGGTGTCGGTGATGTATTTTTCAACCGAACCAATGGTGACTGCGCCAAAACCGTCATTCAGGGTACAAGCACCCTCGCAAAGACGATCTTGCGGACAAACCCGGCCGCAAATTTCTGGCAGGGTGTTGGTCTGGTGGCACAGTTCAGCCGCTTCATGAATCTGACCTTCCGACACCAGTTGCAGCCAATCTGGAATGTAGTTGTGCACCGGGCACTTCCAGCTGCAATAAGGGTTGCCGCAGTCTAGGCACCGATGTGACTGATCTGCTGCATCGTCGGTTTCGAAACCATGGTAGATTTCTTTATATTCCAGTACCCGCTCGCGCGCCGGCACCTTAGCCGGATCGATACGCTGAACATCCAGGAACTGGAAGTTGTTGTTTAAACGATCACTCATAACTGCTCCTCACGGATTATTCGTTACGCAGACGTAATGACTGCAATAATCCACCGAGGTCAGCCGCCTTGGGCTTGACCAGCCAGAACTTGCCAATGTAATCGTCGAAATAATCGACAATTTCACGGCCCCATTCGCTGCCGGTCTCGGCAACATGCGCTTCGATCACTGAGAACAAGTGATTACGATACGCTTTAGTGGTTTCGGTATTGATCCGGTTAATGTCGATCAACTCATGGTTGTAGAGATCAACAAAGGTCCGGTCCATATCCAACACATAAGCAAAGCCACCGGTCATGCCGGCACCAAAGTTATGGCCAGTTTTACCGAGTACCGTCACCAAACCACCTGTCATATATTCACAACAGTGGTCGCCTGCACCTTCAACTACCGCATGCACGCCCGAGTTACGCACTGCCAAACGCTCACCTGCGGTGCCCGCTGCGTAGAGCTTGCCGCCGGTTGCGCCGTAAAGGCAGGTGTTACCAATAATCGGTGTGGTGTGCTTTTCAAAGCTGGAGTCATCGAAATGACGCAGTACCAATTTACCACCAGCCATGCCTTTACCGACGTAGTCGTTAGCATCGCCTTCTAGGTACATGTTCAAGCCACCGGCGTTCCAAACACCAAAACTCTGGCCTGCAGTACCGCGTAATTTAACGGTAATCGGCGCAGTGCTCATGCCGTTATTGCCGTGAAGCGTGGCAATCGCACCCGAAAGACGGGCACCGATAGAGCGGTCGACGTTGCGCGTTTGATAACTGAATTCGCCACCTGATTTCGCTTTAATTGCCGGCGAAATCTCGGCCAGCATTTCTGCCGACAGAACCGCTTTATCCCAAGGTTCATTGCGCTCAACGGCACAAGAACGTGGCTTACCTTCAGCAGAAGGCGCCAGCAAAGGCAGCAGGTTCAGCTTGCCCTGACGCTCGGTTTGAGGTGCTGATAACAGCAAATCAGTCCGACCGATCAGTTCTTGCATGGTGCGAATACCCAGTTGCGCCATAAGCTCGCGGGTCTCACGGGCAATGAACTTGAAGTAGTTCATGACCATTTCTGGCAGGCCGATAAAGTGATCTTTACGCAGCTTGTCATTTTGAGTCGCGATGCCGGTGGCACAGTTATTCAAGTGACAAATCCGCAGGTATTTACAACCTAATGCGACCATTGGGCCAGTACCGAAGCCGAAGCTTTCTGCACCAAAAATTGCCGCTTTGATGACATCAAGGCCGGTCTTTAGACCGCCGTCAGTTTGTACTTTTACCCGGTCACGCAGATCAGAGTTGATCAATGCCTGTTGGGTTTCAACCAGTCCCAATTCCCAAGGTGTACCGGCATATTTCACTGAAGTCAGTGGTGATGCGCCAGTACCGCCGTCGTGGCCGGAAATGGTAATTAAATCTGCATAAGCTTTTGCGACACCGGCAGCAATCGTACCCACGCCTGGGCCTGCAACCAGTTTCACTGACACTTGAGCTTTTGGATTGACTTCTTTCAAGTCGAAAATCAGCTGGGCTAAATCTTCAATTGAATAGATGTCATGGTGCGGCGGTGGTGAAATGAGCGTGACACCGGGAACTGCATAACGCAGTTCGGCGATTAAGCTGTTGACCTTATGGCCCGGCAGCTGTCCGCCTTCACCTGGCTTGGCACCTTGGGCGACTTTGATCTGCAGAACTTCTGCATTGACCAAGTAATGCGGCGTCACTCCAAATCGACCAGAAGCAATCTGCTTAATTTTCGACATCTTCTCGGTGCCGTAACGATAAACTGCTTCGCCACCTTCACCGGAGTTAGATCGACCACCGAGTCGGTTCATGGCAATTGCCAATGACTCGTGTGCTTCAGGCGACAAGGCACCTAAAGACATACCAGCAGAGTCAAAGCGCTTGAGGATCTCAGCTTCGCTTTCGACTTCATCAATCGAAATTGGTGAAGCATCTTTCAACTTGAACAGGTCACGCAACGCCAAAACAGGGCGGTTGTTAACCATGCCAGCATAGGTCATGTAGCTGTCGTAACTGCCGGTTTGCACCGCATCTTGCAGCTGACGAACGACATCGGGGTTATATGCGTGATCTTCGCCTTCGTGGGCGTAGCGCAACAAACCACCTTGCTGAATTTTTTTGCGTTGGTTCCAGGCAGTTTTGGCCAGTGCTTGCTGATCTTTATGCAAGTCAGAGAACTCAGAACCCTGAATACGGCTTACTGAACCGGTGAAACACAAATCGACAATTTCATCGGACAGGCCAACGACTTCGAACAATTGTGCGCCACGATAAGAAGCAATGGTCGAGATACCCATTTTCGAAAGAATCTTACGCAGGCCTTTATCGATGCCTTTGCAGAAATTCAAAATTGCCTGGGCAGGAATCACCGGTAACGATTGGCGTTCTACCAATTCGGTCAGTGATTCAAATGCCAGATATGGATAAACCGCAGTCGCACCATAACCAAGCAATACCGCAAAATGGTGTGAATCACGTGCGGTGGCCGTTTCAACAATAATGTTGGAATCGCAACGCAGGCCTTCACGCACCAGTCGGTGGAATACCGCGCCGGTAGCCAATGCAGCATGGATCGGTAATTTTCCCGGTTGGATATTTCTATCACTCAGGACAATTGCAACCTTACCGGCTTTAGCCGCTTCACACGCCTGATCGGCAAGTTTTTCAACCGCTTGTTTCAGGTCGCCATCTGCGTCATATTGCAGTTCGATATGCTCAACGCCATAACCTTCAGCTTCCAAGCCAACAATTTGGGCAAACTTGCCGTGGGTTAATACGGGTGAATCGAGCAGCACTCGGTGGGCATGATCGGGGGTTTCGTCAAAAACATTCAGTTCTTGACCAATACAGGTTTCCAACGACATCACGATCGCTTCACGCAATGGATCTATCGGTGGATTAGTTACCTGTGCAAACTTTTGGCGGAAATAGTCATAAGGCGAGCGAACTCGCGTAGATAACACGGCAATCGGGGTGTCATCACCCATAGAACCGGTGGCTTCTTGACCACTTTCACCGAGCACCCGAATCACTTCATCCAGCTCTTCAAAAGTCAGCTGGAACATTTTCTGGTGCTGCTTTAATTCTTCAGCATCTAATTGCGAAAGCGCCACGCCGGTTTCTTCCAGCTGTGCTTCGATACGAATGGAGCGCTGACGCAGCCATTGCTTATAAGGATGCTTTTTCGCCAACGCGTTATCGATATCATCGCGCGTTAACAGTTTTCCTTCCTGGGTATCGACCGCCAGAATCTGTCCTGGGCCGAGACGACCTTTAGCGACTACGTCTTCAGGATCGTAATCCCAAACACCGATTTCAGAAGCCAAAGTAATGTAGCGGTTTTTGGTGATCACATAACGTGATGGACGCAAACCGTTACGGTCCAGAGTACACACTGCATAACGACCGTCGGTTAAAACAATACCGGCGGGGCCGTCCCACGGTTCCATGTGCATGGAATTGAATTCATAGAAAGCCCGAAGATCTGGCTCCATGGTTTCAACGTTTTGCCATGCCGGTGGAATCAACATGCGAAGTGCACGGAATAGGTCAATACCGCCAGCAACCAGCACTTCCAGCATATTATCCAAGCTAGAAGAATCGGAACCTGTACGGTTCACCAATGGGTGAAGTTCTGGCAGCTCAGGCAATTCAGCCGAGACAAATTTCTTGGCGCGTGCCACCGACCAGTTACGGTTACCCTCAATGGTATTGATTTCGCCGTTGTGCGCTAAAAAGCGGAACGGTTGTGCCAAATGCCACATAGGAAGCGTATTGGTAGAAAAACGCTGGTGGAAAACCGCAATCGCAGTCGCCATTTGTGCGTCATTCAGGTCCGGATAAAACACCGGCAGATCGTCAGGCATCACGAGGCCCTTGTAGGACACAACGCGTGATGAAAACGACGGGATATAAAAAACCGAATCATCGACCAGCGCTTGTTCGGCTTTTTTACGAGCAACAAACAAACGACGTTCGAAGGCTTCTTCGTCCATGCCAGCCGGTGCATTAATAAACACCTGCTCCATTTGCGGAAGAATGGTTTTAGCGTGATCACCACAGGCTTGTGGATTAACTGGCACTTCACGCCAGCCAACAGGGACTAACCCTTGTTCACTAATTTTCTGTTCCAATACGTCCTTGGCAGCGGACGCTTTGGCTGAATCGGTACTGAGGAATACCATACCAACACCGAATCTATCAGTGAGGTTGATACCCATTTGCTCTGCTTGGTTTCGCATAAAACCATGCGGCATTTGAATCAGGAGACCACAACCGTCGCCACTCTTTCCGTCAGCCGCAACACCACCACGGTGGGTCATGCGGGCTAGAGAGTCGATGGCGGTTTGCAACAGGTGGTGACTCGCCTCACCATCCATCTGTGCAATCAGGCCGAAGCCGCAGTTATCCCGATCCAGATCTGGACTGTACAAGCTACTACGCATAAGGTGGCCATTTTTCTGCTACTGGATTGAATACCCTGCCCAGTCAGTCTTTTTTGTTACATTTCAATCGACTGATAATTTTTTCCGGGCAAAATGGTCGCTCATTCTACTATCAATGTCTTGATAGCACAAACAGCCGCCCGGCTGGGCTTCAGAGCCTAATCTACTCTTAATTAAGACGAAATTGCAGCAAAAAAAACATCTTTTGCAGATGTAATTAATAACCATCTTTTATTAGGATTTTTTGGCTGGGGTTCTTCCGGTTCATACCCCAGAGATTCGAAAAGTATCAAACACCTTCAGATATATGTTGCATCCACAAAAAAAAGCCCGCCGTAGCGAGCCTTTGCAATCGTCATGATAGCCAGTCAGATTATTTCAGATCAACTTCCACTTGGCCGAGTGACTTGTGAATTACTGAGTAGCGGCGAATCCATGGTTTGGACTTACGCACTTCTTTAGGCAAGGCTGAGACAGCATCAAATGCAGCCTGCTTACTAGGAAAATTACCGTAGATCAGCACATACCCAATCTTGCCGTTACGCATGACTCGGTAGTAATTCGTACTATCGGCTAACCCATATTCTTTAAGCGCTTTGTCCAGAATCTTCTGCTTGGATGCGGCTAAAATCTGCATGGTCCAGTGCTTGCTATCTCTGGCTTGAATTTCCATTTCCTGCTCAGCCCAGCGAGTCATTTCCTGCTTGGTGGCAGGCGCTGATTTGGCCTCAGGCTCTACTTCAGAAAGCTCAGCTTCCACCTCTATTTCTAGTACTGCTTTTGCTACTTTCTGCGTTTGCTTTGCCGCTACTGGTTTTTCTGGGACTGGCTGATTCTCGACAACTAGCGGCTGATTGGTTGCCTTAGCTGCGGCATCCACCAGCTGAAGTGGTGGCGCTTCAACTTCATCAATTTCAACAGATTCCAGCTCAGGAATAATTTCTTCAGCGACTGGCGCTTCAATCGCAGCAGTTTCAATAACTGGCTGCTGTGGTTTGGTATTAGTTTTTGTTTCTAACGGCTCAATAACTGCAATAACTGTTGGTTGTTCAGACAGTACTGGTTGAGCTTCAGCTACTAATTGAGGTTTTTCGTCGAGAGGTTGAACAGGTAGTTCTACCAAAGCTTCACTCGCAGTATCTGCTTCAACAGCAAGGGCGCTTTCTGCTGGCTCGGTCGATAACACCGGCTGGCGGTCTAACTCAACTAATTTTGGCCGAGCTTCAGCTTCTGACGACAACTCAATAATAGTGCTGGTATCTGCCAAACGAATCGGCTCTGCTGGAGGTTCATCTCTGACTTCAAACTTTGGAGTTGTTGGTTGAGATTTGGCAGCCCACTCAGGTAATTGCTCTTTGGCAAAAATGGCATCAGTACCGCCATTAACCCACCAGGCAATCCCAAATGAGGCAACCAGTAAACCCGCAGCCGCAAAAACAAATCCTGTCTTTCCCGATTTTGGCTTGGGGATTTCGAGCATTTCAATATTGAGCAGCTGCAGCATTTTACCTGGCAGGCCATCGGCCTGTTGCCAGATATTATCAATCTGTTCGCTACCGAGAGGATCTCGTCGGAGCGCGCGAAGTAATAGAGGGTGGTTTAACCAAGAGGCCGCTTCTTCACGATCCATCGAATGAAGGTGAAAAGTATATTGCTGGCCAGAAGCTACCTGATCTTCCAATAACACCATTCGATGTTCAAAATTAGGTTCTGCGGTAAATAAAATTGGCAGTCGGAGTTTTTTCTGGCGGGCATGTTTTTGTAAATTCACCAGCCAGGTTAAGGCTTCAAGATCTAATCGGTCAGCATTATCAACAATCAGCAGTGAGGCTGCGCGACTGTGATTTTGTAATAGCTGGTCCACAAATAGTGGAATTAACGTATCCCCGGGCAAGCGCATTTGCTCAAGGCCAATGTTTTGGCAGATCGCATTTTGCAAATGTTCCAGGCTATTAATATTCAGTGCATCGAGTTCCAGCACATCAAGATCTGCTGCACGACGAATGATCTCGCGAGCAAAACTGGTGCGGCCACTTCCCGAATCACCGGATACCAATAAAAGAAGGTCGCTAAAGCGCGCCATATAAATAGCTTGCTCAAGCATTTCAGAAACTTGGTCTGAAGGCAGAAAAGGTGCAGATTTTGCCTGCAGATCAGGTGCAGTGTTGCTCATCAGAAATCCGTGATGTCTGGTTCAAGTTATCGTTGAAAATCCGACAGCTCGTTATTATTTAAAAAATAGTATTTTAAAACTTATCGAGTGGCCGAACAGGAGCGCAAAGTCTCGCACAACAATTGATGGTCTACGGTGCTAACCATCTCACAACAACCAATCGAACGGGGCAAGATCAGACGCAACCGACCGTCTAGATTTTTCTTGTCCACAGCCATTCTTGGCAAATAATCATCGACTGCCATTTCAGCCGGGCCTTCTACTGGCAACTGCATAACCAATAATAATTGGCGTACCCTGCTTACATCTTGTTCGGTTAACCAGCCCAATCGTTGGGCCAGATCGACAGCCATTACCATGCCTGCTGAAACCGCTTCACCATGTAACCAACGGCCATAACCCATATGTGCTTCAATCGCATGACCAAAAGTATGCCCCAGATTTAAAAGTGCCCGTTTACCAGACTCCTTTTCATCTTCAGCTACTATGGTTGCTTTATTTTGACAGCAGCGCTCAACCGCTTGTGCCAACAGCACTGGATCCCGGGCAAGCAGTTTTTCAGCATTGACTTCAAGCCAACTGAAAAATTCGCTATCGCCGAGAATGCCGTATTTAACCACTTCCGCTAAACCTGCTGCATATTCACGATCAGGCAAGGTTTTTAGGCTATTCATATCTGCTAATACCAGCCTAGGCTGATGAAAAGCACCGATCATGTTTTTGCCTAACGGGTGATTGACGCCAGTTTTTCCGCCCACAGACGAATCCACCTGAGCCAATAGTGTGGTAGGGATTTGAATGAAATCGACACCGCGTTGATAGCTGGCTGCGGCATAACCGGTCATATCACCAATTACACCACCACCCAGCGCCACCAGGATACAATTACGGCTGTATCCTAGGGTCAACAAACGGTCAAATACCTGATTTAAGGTAGTGAGGTTTTTAAACGCCTCACCATCAGGCAAGATCAATGAAGATAGCGTGCCAGCACTAGACAGCAACTTTTCAGTCGCCCTCAGATATAACGGAGCAATTGTATCGTTAGTGATAATCAGCACTTGCCGATCAATCACTAAAGATTCAACTAGCTCAGCATTATTGAGCAGCTCCGTTCCGATATGGATAGGATAACTTCGCTCTCCGAGGTTTACATCTAGCGTCACAGCTACCTCATTAGAGCCTCAGGCTCTCAACAATCTCATTAGCAACCGACTTAACCGTACGGGAAGTTGTTGGAACAATCATATCGGCAATTTCGCGATACATAGGATCACGTTCTGCCATCAATGCTTCCAGAACCTCTCGAGGGTCGTCGGAGTTACTGAGCAACGGACGATTGCGGTCTCTGTTGGTTCTATCGAGCTGTTGCTCAATTGAAGCCTCCAGATAAACCACGGTGCCACGGGCAGCCAGACGAGCACGACTGTCTTTATCAGCGACAGCGCCTCCTCCAGTAGCCAGGACAATCCCTTGCTTCTGGGTTAATTCGTCGATGACGCTGGCTTCGCGTTTGCGAAAACCATCCTCACCTTCGACATCAAAAATCCAGGAAATATCGGCGCCAGAGCGTCGCTCGATTTCCTGATCCGTGTCTACAAACTCTTTACCCAACACTCGGGCAAGCTGTTTTCCGACGGTACTCTTGCCGGCACCCATGGGGCCAACTAGAAAAATATTAGCTGTTCGTCTCATAACTTCCGAAAATACAACTGGATAGAAGTGAAGACTGTTCTTTGGCGGGAACAAGTACATTTTGCGCTGCGGAAGAATAACACTAACCACAAACGCAAACCAGCCGCTACCTCGTTAAAAGTGGCGGCTGGTTCGTTAGTTATTGTACTGACAGGGTGTCTTTGATGATCTTAGGTGTTACGAAGATCAGAAGCTCACGCTTGTCATCTACATTAATAGTGCGGCGGAATAGCCATCCCACAAATGGTAGATCTCCCAGAACAGGTACTTTGTTAATGGTATCTGTCTTGGTTTGGTTAAAGATACCGCCTAATACTACGGTCTCACCATTTTCAATCAATACCTGAGTGTTAATTTCTTGAGTATTGATTGCAGGACCTTCAGTGGTATCTTCACCGCGAGAGTCCAAACTAATGCTGAGATCCATGATTACCCGGTTGTCTGGAGTAATCTGTGGCGTCACCTTCAAGCTCAGAACTGCTTTCTTGAATTCAACCGATGTTGCACCGCTTGAAGTCGCATTCTGATATGGGATTTCCTCACCTGATTCAATGAACGCTTCACTTTGGTTTGATGTAATCAAACGAGGGCTGGCGACAATTTCAATCAGAGATTCATTTTGCAAGGCTGATAATTCCAAATCTAGCAAGGTGCCATCAGTCACTCGTGACAACTGGAATGCAACAGAACCAGCTGCAGAACTGACTGTTGGCAAATCAACCAACAACCGATCATTAACTGAAGGCGTATTACCGGCACGCAATGTGTCGTTACCATCGATATTACCAGAAAGTGCGCCGTCAGAGTTGCGATCTGAAAGGCCAAAGCGAACCCCCAACTCTTCACGGAATCTGTTATCAGCAATGACGATACGAGCTTCGATCAACACCTGACGAACTGGAACGTCCAGCTGGGCAATCAGATTACGGATTTCATCAAGACGAGCTGCCGTTTCTTGAACCATTAAAGTATTGGTTCGTTCATCGATGCTTACCTTGCCACGCTCTGACAGCAGACCTTGTCCGCCAGTTGATAATAACGATGAAAGCTCAGCTGCTTTTGCATAGTTGATTGGAATGAATTCCAAGCGCAATGGAGCCAACTCTTCAACTTGCTTAGTTGCTTCTAACTGCAGTTTTTCATTCGCTGCAATTTCTTCAGAAGGAGCAACAAGAATTACATTACCCGTTTGACGCTTACTCAAACCTTTCGTTCTCAGGATAATATCCAGTGCCTGATCCCAAGGTACGTTTTGTAAACGTAGCGTCAAAGTGCCTTGCACTGAGTCAGAGGTCACCATGTTAAGACCAGTGAAATCAGCAATCAGCTGCAATACTGCACGAACTTCGATGCTTTGGAAGTTAAGCGATAAACGCTCACCGGTGAACTGGAAGCGAGACTCTTCGAGTTGTTCTTTTTCTTCAGCAGTCAGCGGCTTGAATTCAACAGTAAAGACGTTGTCTGTTTGGTAAGCCAGGTGCTCAAAGTCATTTGAAGTTTCAATGCTAATTCGGGCATTGCCGCCTTTTTGGCTGGCATCGATAAAACGAACCGGAGTAGCAAAATCAGTTACATCTAAGCGACGAATTAAATCAGCTGGGATGGCAGAATCAACTAAATCTACCAATATGCGGCTTCCTTCCTGACGTAAATCGACTGGAGTGCGCGGGTCGTTAAAACGAATCACCACCTGACCTTCGCCTTCATCGCCGCGCTTGAAATCGATACTGTCGATTGCTCGAGATGCTGAAGCAGGAGAAGAAGAGGCTACTGCAGAAGTGGATTCTATTACTGGAGCTGCTGCACCATCGGCACCTAGCAGAACACGAATCACCCGACCTTCACTAGTCACTTCATCAGGAACTAAGCTCACCAAGTTAAAAACAACTCGTGTACGTCCCTGAGCTTCAACGACGGTCATGCTCTTAGCAAGGCCAATACCAATTGGTAAGGAGCGACGCTCCAAAGCATTGCTGACGCCTTCGAAATCCAGAGCAATACGAGCTGGACTATTGGTAGAAAATTTTTGTGGAAGCGCTACTTGCTGATTGAATTGCAAATCAACTTGAACTCGATCACCCGGTAAAACGCTAAAATCAACGCTTTCTAAAACCGGATTTTCCTGTGCTAGTGCACCCTGAATAAAAAACAGCTGCAACATTGCAACTAATGCTACTGCCAATGTCCTTTTCAGGTTTGCCCTGGCAAGGCTCAGTGTATTTCCCATACGCTCAGTCCATCTTGTTATCATCACCCAGCCCCTTTTTCTCACTGATCCAGTCCAAGAGTTGTTGGTCGTTCCATCCAACCACCTCTTCCGTCTGGAATAATCTCTGTCAGTTCAATGCGATCTTGTTCAATAGTATCTACCCGGCCATGGTTAGTGCCTAGGTAATTACCCCTTGCAATTCGATACACAGTTCCTTCCTTGTCCCTGATAATGGCCCATACTCCTAGGTCATTACGCAGCACACCTACCATTGAAAGTGTATCTAGTGGATAACCTTCCAATACTTCCCGCACCCTTGCTGCATCTGGCCGAATACCATTATCACTAGTAATTTCGGTGGTTTCTGCTACATCTTGGAATGCGTTGATAAACGGACTACGTAAATCTATTGCCTGATAAACGAAAGCTTCATATGGCTTCACTTCAGGTAAAGGTCTGACTTTTTCTGGTTGCCTGCTCTTGACGCCACCTACCCAACCTTCCAGTCCTTGTAGGTTCGTCTCTTCACAACCAGTCAAACCCAAAATAGATAAAACTAGCAACAGATGGAGTTTTTTGATCATCCTTCACCCTCCACGCTGTACCTATATGTCTTGGCCTGAATTTTCATCGCAAGGCGTGACTTATTTTCTTTATTCTTGCTGGTAGAAATCGAGAAATCGTGCAATGTCACAATTCGCGGTAATCCCGCTACATTACTCACAAATTCTCCCAGCTGATGATATTCACCAATGACTTCTATCGAAATTGGCAATTCAGCGTAAAACTCAACGGCATTTTCAGCTTGAAGATTAATCACGTTGAACTTTAGACCATTTGAAATACCAGTGTGGGAAATATCTTCCAACAACCCTGGAACCTCGGTTTCAGCTGGCAGCTGTCGAAGCAGTGCTCCAAAAGAGTCTTGCATCACCACCATTTGTTTTTTATACAAATCGATGTTGGCAGCTTTCTGCTGTTTGGCCTCAAACTGAGTACGTAGCGTCTGCTCTTGCTTTTGCTCACGTTGTAATTTAGCGCCTTGATCTTGAACTACAAAGTAATAACCAGCCGCCAATACAACAATTACAGCAAGAATGATAAAAAAAGTTTTTACCGCTGCTGACCAATTTCCTGGATGTGGATCCAGGTTATTGAGTTCATCGCCAAAGGTTTTTAAGTCAATTGCCATTTATCACCCCCGCTCCGCTTCTGAGTTTTCTTGCTCAGGCTGACCTTCACGTAAGGTCAGACGGAACTCGCGACTTGCACCGCCTTGGCCACCTTTAGCTTCACGAATTACGCTGAGTACTGGTTTATCTAACCAATCAGACTCATCGATATTTCTCATTAAGCGAGAAACCCGCGTATTCGACTCAGCACGACCTTCAAGGTAAATCAGCTTTCCCTTGCGTTCGATTTTAGTGACATAAACACCATCCGGCATGACCCGAACAATTTCATCAAATAATCGAACAACTTGAGGCCGACTGGATTGCAGCTTTTGAATCACATTCATGCGATCTTCGAGTTGACGACGCTGGTCTTCCAGCTCCCGAATTTCTCGAATTTGCCGATCCAATACTGAAATTTCATTTTTAAGATAATTGTTTCGCTGACGCTGACCGTCAATCCATGACTCATAAACCATATGAGTCAGAAACAGTAGCATTAGACAAACAACCACTACGCTGACGAGGACAGTGATGAATTCCTTCTTCCGCCTATCTCGCCGATCTTCGCGCCAGTCTAGAAGGTTAATACTTGCCATCGTTGATAAAACTCCTTAGCGCCAGTCCACAACTGATCATCAACGCAGGGGCATCATTACTGAGTGCCTGAGCGCTAACTTTGGAGGACAACGACATCTCAGCAAACGGATTGGCAACCACTGTAGGGGTACCGATTCTTTCTTCTACCAAATCATCCAAGCCAGCGATTGAAGAACAACCACCTGCTAAAACAATCTGATCAATCTCAGTATATTGACTGGATGAATAGAAGAACTGGAGAGAACGCGTCACTTGCTGAACCACTGCTTCCTTGAATGGTTCTAAAACTTCAGGCACATAATCGTCAGGTAATCCGCCTTGCTTTTTAGCCATACCCGCTTCGCTATACGATAAACCGTAACGACGCTGAATTTCTTCAGTAAGCTGAGCACCTCCGAAAACCTGTTCCCGGGTATAGGTAGTTTTACGGTCATGTAGCACAGAAAGTGTAGACATGGTTGCACCTACATCCATTACTGCGATGGTTTGACCTTCACCTCGACCAGGCAATTGATCTGCAACGAGGTGGAAAGCTCGCTCCATACCATAAGCTTCAACATCAACAACCAAAGGAGTTAATCCAGCAATTTCAACTGCAGCAACTCTGCTATCAACATTTTCGCTTCGAGATGCAGCCAACAACACATCCATTTTTGATGCGTCCTTAGGGTTTGAACCCATGACATCAAAATCTAGACTCACCTCATCGAGTGGATAAGGTATGTATTGATCTGCTTCTACCGCTATCTGACTTTCTATATCATTTTCAGTGAGACCCGCTTCCATCTGGATCACTTTAGTTATAACGGCTGATCCAGCTACTGCTATTGCGACCCCTTTTGCATTAGGCCTAGCTCTGTCAATCAGCTTACGTACAGTCTCAGCAACTCCATCGACGTCCTTGATATCACGCTCAACCACCGCATTTGGTGGCAGAGGCTCTACTGCGTAGCTTTCAACCCGATAACGCGTGCCAACTTTACTAAGTTCTAACAGCTTTACCGAAGTTGAACTGATATCTAGTCCAATCAGAGGTTGTTGCTTTCCACGAAGAAATGGAAACATATTGATCCCGCCAACAGTCCTTATTGATTATGCCTTTCTCATCGAATAGTACACTTGCACTACTGGGAATCAAGCGCTTATTCCCTATAAGCATCGTCTATTTCGAGTATTTGTGAATCTGAAGCAGTAAAAATTTGCGCTGCCGCACATCCGAGGATAACGACCACTAAAGCTAACAACAACTCATTATTGATTGCGTAATAGTTCCTGCCCCAAATCATTTCAATCCTATATAATGCAGTCGCTATCCTGTGTAATTTCAAGAGATTTTGATGATAAATTTTCGTCGCGTGATCAGAATCGGTCTGATCGGCTCAGCTGCACTGACTTTTTTCGTTGTTCTGGCAGGCCTCTCGACGGTCTTTTATCTTTTGCCACAACTACCAGAAACAGCTGCACTAAAAAACGTCAAGTTACAAACACCGCTCCGTGTTTATAGCGCAGATGATCAATTAATTGCTGAGTTTGGTGAAAAGCGCCGTAAACCTGTTCGCCTGGAACAAGTTCCTGAGGATATGGTTAAAGCATTTCTGGCAACAGAAGATAGTCGTTTTTTCGAGCATGCGGGAGTTGATCCTGTCGGCGTAGCTCGAGCGGTAGTAGTTCACTTGATATCCGGCGAAAAGCGACAAGGTGCCAGTACAATAACCATGCAGGTTGCCCGTAATTTTTTCCTTAGCCGTGAAAAAACCTACACCCGAAAATTAAAAGAAATTCTACTAGCACTAAAAATTGAACGCGAGCTCACAAAACAAGACATCCTAGAACTTTACCTCAATAAAATATTTCTTGGCCAACGATCATACGGTATCGCTTCGGCAGCCGAAGTTTATTACGGCAAACAATTGAATGAGTTATCGCTTGCTGAAATGGCGATGATTGCCGGCTTGCCAAAAGCACCCTCTTCCAAAAATCCAATTCGCAACCCTTCAGGGGCATTAGTTCGACGCAATCATGTTTTGCGCAGAATGCTGTCATTGGAGCAAATTACGCGCAGCGAATATGACCAAGCGTCAGCGCAACCGGTAACAGCCAAATACCATAGCTTAAATATTGAAGTTGAAGCACCTCATGTTGCAGAAATGGCTCGTGAAAAGTTAGTTTCTCGCTATGGTGAAGCAGCATATACCGACGGGTTTATCGTTAAAACATCGATCATTGGTACGGCACAGCAGGCTGCCAACCAATCATTGCGCGATAATTTAACCAATTATGATCGTCGCCACGGCTGGAGAGGTGCAGAGTCAAAAATAACCTTATCTGAAATTCCTGACCTACCTGTTTTAGCCAAAAAACTTCGTAGAATTGGCTCTTCTGCGGATCTGCTCCCAGCACTGGTACTCCAAGTAGCAGAGCGGTCAGCAAAAATTCTTTTAGGTTCTCAGGAAATTGTCGAACTAGATTGGCCAGCCATGAAATGGGCTGCACCTTATATTGATGACAACAAGGTTGGTGCTCGACCAAAAACAGCCAGTGACATTATTCAACCAGGTGATGTGGTTCGTATTCGACAACGTAAAACCAATACAAAAGATCCCGGGGCTGCTTTTGCAGAACCTATTTGGAATTTAGCGCAGCTACCGCAAATTAATGGCGCATTAGTTTCAGTAAACCCCGACTCAGGTGCCATAGAAGCCTTGGTTGGAGGCTATGATTTTTCTCGTAGTAAATTCAACCGTGTGACTATGGCCAACCGCCAACCTGGTTCGAGCTTTAAGCCTTTTATTTACTCCTCAGCGCTGCAAAATGGCTTCACTTTAGCCAGCATCATTAACGATGCTCCAGTCGTTTTAAAAGATGCTGGATTGGAAGATGTTTGGCGACCAAGAAATGACAGTGGAAAATTCGGCGGCCCTACTCGATTACGCAAAGCTTTGTATAAATCTCGCAACCTAGTATCGATTCGAATTTTACGCAGCATGGGGGTTAAAAATGCCCTCAAGCACATTAAAAAGTTTGGCTTTGATACTCAGCAGCTACCAGCAAACCTGTCGTTAGCTTTAGGCTCAGGCTCAGTAACCCCTATTGAAATGGCTCGTGGTTACAGCGTTTTTGCTAATGGTGGCTTTTTGGTTGAACCATGGGCGATTCAATCAATTACCGACACTCGCGGCGAACTGTTATTTCAACAACAGGTTCAATTTGCTTGCGAAGACTTAACTTGTGATCGTTTAAAAATGCCACGCTATCAACCACTGTTTGAAAAACCTTCTAGTAACAAATTGAAATTAATTAACGAAGGTGAGCAGGAAACATTACTCGCTGCATCACGAGTGTTAGATGCTAGAAATGCTTGGTTAATGACCTCAGTATTACAAGATGTAATTCGCAAGGGTACCGGGCGCCGAGCACGTAGTTTGGGACGACAGGATATTGGAGGTAAAACCGGCACCACTAATGATTTCATTGATGCATGGTTCTCCGGCTTCAATCGCGATCGAGTGACAATCGCATGGACCGGTTTTGACACACCACGCAGCATGGGTCGCAATGAGTTTGGGTCACGCGCCGCTTTGCCGATGTGGATTAGCTTTATGAAGCAGGCATTAAAAGAAACACCTGAAGCAACACTTACCCAGCCTGATGGAATTGTGACCTTAAGAATTGATCCAGAAAATGGTTTATTAGCGCAATCGGGTGATCCAAAAGCAATTTTTGAAGCATTCCGTCATGAAAATGCACCTGAACAAACGACTCAAGTGGAAGCCGTCAGCCAAACCGAACAAAGCAATGAAAATAACGGCACAGAAACTGGTGAACAACAAAACGCAGAAGAATTGTTCTAGTGCGACATACCTTGAATAACCCTCTGCGTTAACAACAATCAGCTTAAAGCAGCTACCGGATGAACATCGGGTAGCTGCAGCATTAAGCGCTCGATCTCACTGGCTGATACCGGCCGACCAATAAACCACCCTTGCGCCACATCACAGCCAATTTTTCTTAACAAACGCATCGTCTGCAGATCCTCGACACCTTCAGCAACCACCTTCAAATTCAGATTGTGACTCATCACCGTAATGGTTTTAACAATCAGTGCATCTTGCTTTTCTTGCACCATACCAACAACAAATGAGCGGTCTATTTTAATTTCATTCACCGGCAATTTGCGTAAGTAAGCCATCGAAGAATAGCCAGTTCCAAAGTCATCAATCGATAACTGAATACCCAGCTCATGGAATTTACTCAAAATAATCAATGCCTGATCGGGATCGGACATCATGGTAGTTTCAGTAATCTCCAAGATAAGCTGTTTTGGGTTTAACCGATATTTATCCAACAAACGGCTGAATCTTTCAGGAAGATCTGGCTCCAGCAAATTTTGTGCAGATAAATTTAATGACATGCTGATGTCAATTCCCCGCTCACGCCATATTCCCAACTGGCGTAATGCAACTTCCATTAACCAGTGGGTTAACTCGCGCATCATGCCGCCTTGCTCTGCCATCGGAATAAATTCAGCCGGAGATACCCAACCATTTTTAGGATGACGCCAGCGTAATAGTGCTTCCACTCCGATAATCCGCTCGCTGTCCAAATCACACTGAGGTTGATATGCCAACACCAATTGCGAGCGCTTAATGGCATGTGATAAATCAGCCAGCAGTGTTAAATGTCGCTCACTGTAAGGGTCCTGCTCTGCTTGATAACAGGCCAGAAAACTATTATTTGCTTCGGCTTGCTCTACTGCAACATGGGCATATTGCAGTAACAATTCCGGGTGGGAAGCATGCTCTGGAAAACTAGAAACGCCAACGCGCAGACCTGGGTCTAGTCGCATGCCACCAATATCTTGCGGCTGTTGCAGTTTTTGTAATCGTTTTTCGATTCGCTCCAACTGATCACGAGTACGAACAATAAATGCCAAAGCAGGGCCTTCAAGAACTGCAATCGCAGCATCTCTTGCCGGTCGATCTAGATTAAGAACACCGGGATAGTCTCGTAATAAATTGCTAATTCTGCCGGCCAAAGACACCAGTAACTTGGCAGCTTGTTCATGTCCCAATGTATTTTTTATTTGCTGATAACGCATGGGTTGCAGCAGCACCAATTGATACCGTCCGCCAATAAGCGTCAGGCTACGCATTCTAGCTACCAGACTGGCGCGATTTGGCAGGCCGGTTAAATGGTCAGAAAATGCCTGCTGAATCATTCGTTCTTCAGCTCGCTGTAATTCTTGAGCCATATCTCGCTGCTTTTGCAGCGCATTGGCTTTTAAATGCCGATCACGGCTAATTCTTTCAGCCAGACCAAGTGATAATAAAACTGCTTCAATTCCTGCGCCTATGTGGCCGCTATACAAGGTAAATAAATTAACCGGCAACCAGCTATAGCTAGCTGAAACATTAATCATCGCCCCCAGCATTAATGCCAGCCAAGCTGCTAGAAAGAATCGAGCAGCTCTATCTCCCTGCCATAAGCACCAAACAGCAACCGCCACCACCAGAGCAAAGCACAGCATCATAATCGGGCCAGACAACCAGACACCTAAGCGAAGCTCGCCAAACAAGCTCAGCAATGTGTAGCCCGAAAGCAATGCATAAAAACCATATAAAATCTGTTTCAGCCACGGAATTTCATAGGCAGTTTTTAAAAACCGCCCCATAAACATTAGGCCGAGCATTAATGCCAGCCCCAGACTGATCATTGGCATTCGGCCGTTAAATTCCACCGCACCTGGCCAGAAAAACTCTAATGCCAAACCATCAACACTGGCTCTGTTGAGAAAAATCATCAGACTATAAAAAACATACAACAAATAACTGGTGTCACGAATAGCAGTAAAAAGCAGCAAGTTATAAGCAATCAATACCAACAAGCCACCGTAAAATATGCCTTTGAACAAAGATTCAATTCGAGTAGAAGTCAACAATTGATCGGTCGAAACCAGCTTTATTGGCAGCATTAAAAAGCTGTCAGATTGCACCCTTAAGAAATAGGTTTTCCGAGTGCCGGTCGTAATATCCAGCTTGAATAAACCATGACCGGTAGAACGATACGCTTTGGGAATACCCGATAGGTCACCGCTCTTGCCAACCAGCTCCGGGTAACCCGACGGGTTCAATACATAAAGCTCGAGACTGTCTAATGGCGCATAGCCAATATCTAGCCACCAAACTTCCGTATTTTTAGATTGGTTATCCAGAATAAAGGTCAACCACCACGCAGATTGACTCAGACCAAACCCTGGCCAAGATCCTCTGGTAGGTAGAAAGCTCTCTTGCCACATCGCTTGTCTTAAATGGCGCGGCTTTAGCTCAGCAAGTGGGTCTTCCAGATATCGGGCAACAAAACCCGGGCGATAAACCGTCTCAGCCGATTCCAATCTCATCACCTGCTCGGCAGATACTGCATTGAAGAAAACTGAAAGACATAAAATTGTTATTAAATACAGAGCTTTCTTATATGAGCCCATTACTACCCCAGCAACTGCCCGGTAAAACCGAAGCTAGCACAACCGAACCTGACGTTACTGGTTTGATAACACAGCCGAAAAGGCAAAGCTAGATAGTTTACGTTTTGTAGCGATACAAAATCAAAATTGATCAAAACTTTAAAAACTAATCTGTGCTAGACGTCGCTGTTGTTTTGCAGACAATTACACTAAAGATAACGGGAAAATTAACCTCGATAAATTATTGCTCTTTTAATACGAAAGACTGCCAGGGCAAACCTTTTAGCTCACTTTCAAGAGCAAGTTGTTCCTCTTGAGACATACTCAATTGATAAATTGCCCGTCCAGAGTAACGGGTCTCATTAATAATAATGGATAGCTTTTGCAGCATATGCTGCACACTCGATTGCACTGAAAAATCAGCGATCAGAGAAAAATTAGTTCTAGGTACCCACGGAATGGTTTGCGCCTGCGCCTGCTCCAGCATTTGTTGCAAGGTGCCTGCATAAGCTCTGGCAAGGCCACCGGTTCCAAGCTTTATTCCGCCAAAATACCGAATCACCACCGCACCGGTTTGCCGCCAACCACCCAGCTCCAACACTTTTAACATCGGCATTCCGGCAGTTCCTTTTGGCTCACCATCGTCTGACATCGCCATATCTGCTGGTACTGTTCCGGCACTGGTCCATGCCCAACAATAATGACGCGCATTGGGCCAACGCTGCTCAGCGTCTTTTCTTAGTTCAGCTAATGCTGCTCGATCAGGACAAAATCTGGCCAATACAATAAAGCGACTTTTCTTAATAACTTGTTCACCAACCAGCTCACCTGACAACTGCTTCAACATTCAGATATACCCTGTGAAAATAACCTACATAAACAGTCAACTATTGAAACGCCCGTTTGAATTCGATATAGATGGCGGCCCGCTTCAGTTTAAAAGAGCAAAACTGCCTCGGCAGATGATTGACTATGAACCTGTATCTACGCCTGTTATTACTGATTGCCAGAATCAGAACCATCAAACAATTTATTACACTTGAACAAGCTAGCCACATGCATTTTCGAGTTTGGCCGCATGATTGCGACATCAATCTACACCTAACCAATTCCCGTTATCTAGGCATGATGGATTTAGGCCGAACTTGGATGCTGGCAGAAATGGGGCAACTTTCTAGCGTGGTCAAACGTGGTTGGAAAGTGATCATGAACGCCCAAGAGATCTCTTATATACGTGAGCTGAGTCCATTTCAAAAGTTTACTCTGGAAACCCGGATGGTCGGCTGGGATGAAAAGTACTTTTATGTAGAGCAGCGCTTTGTCTCAGGCGGTAAGCTTTACGCCATTGCGCATGTGCGTGGTTTATTTATCCACAAACGAAAGGCGGTGGCGATGGGTGAAGTGCTTGATCATTTGGAGCAATCACAAGGCAGCCAATCACCTCGGATTAATCAGCCACCACAGATCATCGCTTGGAAACAATTGCTAGAACAAAAGAAGCAAGCTTCCCTGCAACAAGCATGATCATTCAGATTTAAATCCAAATAAACCCGCCAAAATCAGTTTTTTTTATCCCTGAATTAATTTATTCAGGGGTAAAAAGCTGCGTCAGTTCACGCTTTTCTCAATAGCTAGTCATATGCCTAAGCAACAAACCTAAGTTAGTTGGATAGCGAAAATTGTTTAAAACAATTCCGCTCAAAAGCAGTTAACCAAGGATGGCATATGAAAAATTCACTTTTATTGTTCGTAGCATTGTAACCATTCAGCACAATTTAATATAAAAATCGCTTGACAGGTTTTTTGATATTTTCCCGAATTTAAGCACCTCTTTCAGAATACCACTTAAACGCCGCATTAAACTGCTATTAACACACCTGATTATCAATGTTTTTTGCTCAGAATAGCGCATCAGCATTCCGCTTCTAAAAAGTCGCCACAGTAAGCCTCAGAGACAAAAAAACCACCCTGAAAACCTGTGCGATAATAACCGCATGGACTCAATCGAAATTAATAAAACCATCGCTGAAACCGAGCGATTGTTAGCCAAAAGCAAAAGCTTACCGCCCGAACTGGTGGCGATGGTTCGTATGCTGATGCTCGTCGTTAAGATATTGCTTGATAGCAAAGGGCTAAACAGCAAAAACTCCAGCATTCCGCCATCGGCAGATCCTAATCGAGAAAAGAAATCGCGCGCCAAAAGCAATAAAAACCCAGGCGGGCAGCCTGGCCATAAAGGCAGTAATTTATCACCGGTGAAAGACCCAGATGAAGTGCTGGATATTACGATTGATCGTAGCCAATTGCCGAAAGGAAAATACCGTGTTGTTGGCAGTGAAAGCCGCCAAGTAGTTGATGTTCGTATTACCCGATATGTCACCGAATATCGGGCGCAGATTCTACAAGACGAGCAGGGTAACCAGTTTGTTGCTGAGTTTCCGCAAGGGGTCACTCGGCCAATACAATATGGCAATGAGTTTAAAGCCAACGCGGTTTATATGTCGAGCTACCAGCTGATTCCTTATGAACGGACTCAAAAGCACTTCGCTGAGATATTGGATGCGCCAATCCGCACCGGTAGCCTTGCCAATGTTAATCCGGAAGCTTTTCATCGACTGAAGCCATTTGATCAGTTAGTACCGACTATTTTGCGTGCTGGAGATTTGCTTCATGCCGATGAGACCGGCGTCAATATCAATGGTAAACGAAAGTGGCTACATGTCGCGAGCAATGACCGCTGGACGTGGATTGAAGCGCATGAATCAAGAGGTATCGAGGCAATGGAAGCGATCGACATCTTGCCTAAATTTACCGGTTTATTGGTACACGATCACTGGAAAAGCTACTACCGATTTGTGCTGTGCTTGCATGTATTGTGTAACGCCCATCATGTACGTGAATTGGCGCGAGCCCATGAGCAAGATGGCCAGCAGTGGGCCAAGGCAATGGAAGATCTGCTTTATGAAATGAATACAGCAGTCAATGAGGCGGGGGGTGAGTTGGATGAAAAGCAGTGTCAAAAATGGGTGAAGCGATATCGAAAAATATTAAAAGCAGGTGACCGGGAATGCCCGGCACCTGAGCCAAAAAAAGCGGATAAAAAAGGTCAATTAAAACGAGGGAAATTAGCACGAAGTAAATCGAGAAATTTATTAGAACGGCTGCGAGATTTTGAAGCAGACGTGCTGCGGTTTATGAGTAATACCCGAGCACCGTTTACCAATAATCAGGGTGAACGGGACTTCCGTATGAGCAAGGTTCAGCAGAAGATATCAGGCTGCTTCCGCTCATGGGATGGCGTGAAAGCGTATTGCAGAATCCGGAGCTATATATCGACCTGCCAAAAAAATGGGGTCGGTGTTGGGGAAGCTTTGTCGTTATTATTTGCGGGTAAATGGCCGGACTTTATTCAGGAGAAATTGGATCGGTTGGTGTGACATGCTGAATGGTTACGTAGCATTAACCATTAGCAGCTCTGTTTTTGCCAATGGCAGTTCTGCCGGCGGCGGTTCAGGCCCAGCAATTAACAGCCAAAGCTTGGCCCAGCATTTTAATGGTCAACCTGGCCCTCAACAAACCGCACTAAGCGGGCATATCATCCACTGGACAGCAGATGAAAATGGTCAGCCAATTGCCAGCCAATCTCTTCCAGCTTGTTATCGACTAACCGCCAGTGAACGAACCGCTCAAAACTGCTATTACGCTCACCCTTCTCAAGGTGGTTCAGGCGGTTAGTTTAATTATTGGCTGGGCACTCGCAAAAGGTTTGCTCGGCCAACAATCTCTTTCAATTTTCTCTATTTAAAATCAATAAAATCAGCATTAAATAAATCTATAAATATTTATAGATAAAAGTATTTAAAGCTTAGAATCCAAAGCCAGCAGCCAACAATAATAAATTGTTAAAATTGATTAATCATTTAAAAATGTAAATTTTTATAAAAAAACCGGAACCCAATGGCTCCGGTTTTTAATTATCTGACGATTAACGACAGAAAATATGCGAAGGCGGGAACTGGCTGTAAGGGTAATCTAACTGGGCAACACCGGTATCAATAGCAGCCTGAGCAACCGCAGGAGAAACCACATCGATTAGGCGTAAATCCAATGGGGTTGGAATAATATAATCCCGGCCAAATTCCATTTTCTCAACACCATAAGCCTGCAGCACTTCCGCGGGTACTTCTTCTTTTGCCAGATTACGAATCGCATGTACTGCAGCAATCTGCATTTCCCGGTTTATTTTGCTGGCACGAACATCTAAAGCGCCGCGGAACAAAAATGGGAAACATAAAACGTTATTCACCTGGTTGGGATAATCGCTTCTGCCAGTCGCCATAATCAAATCATCACGGGTCTGATGCGCCAACTCAGGGCTAATTTCAGGATCCGGGTTTGACAATGCAAACACCACCGGACGATCAGCCATGCTGGCCAGCATTTCAGCCTTAAGAATATTTGGCCCAGAGACTCCAATAAATACATCGGCATCTTTCATGGCATCTGCTAGCGTGCGGCATTCACTGTCCACAGCAAAAGCATGCTTGTAAGCGTTCAGATCACTTCGACCAGAGTGAATCACACCACGAGAATCAACCATCAATAAATTCTGTTTAGGCATGCCCAGCGCGCGCAATAAATGCCCGGCAGCAATGCCAGCAGCACCAGCACCTACAATGACAATTTTACAGTCAGACAATTGTTTTTTCTGGACTTCTAGCGCATTGAGCAGTCCGGCAGAAATAATAATCGCGGTACCGTGTTGGTCATCATGAAATACTGGAATATCGAGCTTGCTGGCAATCGCTTGTTCAATCTCGAAACACTCAGGTCCTTTAATGTCTTCTAGGTTGATGCCACCGAAAGTAGGTGCCATGCGAACCACAGTTTCAATAAAGGCTTGAGAGCTTTCTGAATTCACTTCGATATCAAATACATCAATTCCAGCAAATTTCTTGAACAGAACACCCTTGCCTTCCATTACAGGTTTCGACGCCAGCGCGCCAAGATTGCCCAAGCCCAAAATGGCTGTGCCATCGGTAATCACACCGACCAGATTACCCTTGCTGGTGAAGCGATAGGCATTTTCTGGATCTTCTGCAATTGCTCGGACAGGTTCTGCGACACCCGGGCTGTAGGCCATGGCCAGATCATGCTGAGTGGTAGTGGATTTGGTGATTTCTACGCTAATTTTTCCGGGGCGTGGCAGCTCGTGATAATCCAGTGCTGCTTTTTTTTGGTCGTTGGACATGATGCTTTCCAGTTACTTCTTCTGCACTAGCTTTACTGCTGTCAGCAACCTAGAGATAGGCAGCAAAACAGTAGATAAAAAGGATTAGCAGAATAAACAAATTGTTAACTACTGACCAGTGTTTGAGAGAACAAAACTCGATTTATTCCCATTAACTGCTGTATTAACAGCTTGATCAATCAGAGAGATTCGGGCACGCATAGTAAAACAAACACACTTACCCGGTGTTGATGTAGCGAGCCTTATACCCAAGCCACTTCAAGATAGATCCAATATAAGAATTATGACCAGACCGTCATTGTTTGTTAGTTTCAGATACTGGAATTGAAAAGCACTAATAATTAGCTAACAAAAAATCAATAAAAGGAAAGCTGTCAGAAACTGAGTGAGAAAATAGAGCCGAAAATAAAATCAGCAGAAATTGACTGGTATCGAGAGGGATTAAAACAAGGAGAAGGAAAGTTATTCTGAACAATAAGATTGGGCAGACGAGAAAATCGTCTGCCCGAAATCTGATTACTTCTTCGCGTAACGCTGACGGAAACGGTCGATACGTCCACCAGTGTCCATAACTTTCTGCTTACCAGTATAGAAAGGGTGACACTTGGAACATACGTCCAGAGTCAGGTCCTTACCAGTAGAGTTGGTTTGGAATTTGTTGCCGCAAGAGCAAGTTACGCTAATTTCAGCGTAGCTAGGATGGATATCAGCTTTCATGGTAAAACCTCAGTGTGATGATATACGTCGCCACCTGATCACGTTGGTTACCACCACTTCAGCAGTTGCTGGCAAGCAGGGTAAAATGTGTCAGGCACCACGCGAGGCGGGCATAATATCCAAGTCGCAGTGCAACTACAAGCAAATTCAAACAACAAGTTGTCGAAAAAAAACGACGAAAGTCAATATACAACAAACAGTTGCCAGACTTGTTATCGAAAACTGATCCGATTAGATTAGATTCAAAGCGAACTGAGTCATTGCTCTAAAATATTTGCCTGCTACCATCCCTGCTTATACCCAAGCTATTCCAAGGTGTAAGGTTCAGCTGGAATTAGAAATGTTTCAGGCAAGGCATTGATTGAAGCGAATGGTATTTTCCCTTTTCAAAATCAATAACGAAGCATAAAACGTTTATAAACCAGCCCTTGGGGATCCCTGAGCACACATCTTGGAATGGTTTCGGTATAGAAGGCTCCCTATGCAATTTTTTGTGCAGGGAGCCTTTTGTGAAATCAGGCCCGCAAGGCGAGTTTTTCATTATGATCCCACTGGTTATTCCGAAGAGGTTGATATGAGCCAGACCGACAAAATCTTCATTGACGCTTTGCAGCTTGAGCGCGATTGCTGGCAGCTAGCTAGCAACATTTTTAAAGAAGGGCACGATTTTGATGTGATCGCCGGTATTACCCGCGGCGGTGCGCAAATCTCAATCTATATGCAAGAAGTGTTTGCCTTACTGTCAGGCAAACCAAAAGCTTTCACGACGATCCATGCTCAGTCTTACACCGGTGTATTTGAAGCCGATGAAGAAGTGCGAGTAGAGAATCTTAAATCATTAGCAGCACGCATGAACCCAGATAGCCGGTTGCTGATTGTTGATGATATTTTTGATCGCGGTAAGACCTTTAAAGCGGTTTACGAAAAAGTGATCAATGAAATTGATTGTGATGAAGCACATGTAATGACTGCAGCGCTTTACTACAAACCAGAGAACAATTTGGTCGATATGTTGCCTGATTTTTATCAGCGCACTTTCGGATCAAATGACTGGATTGTACTGCCCCACGAACTGGAAGCCCTTTCTCGTGAAGAGTTGGCCGCCAAAGGCTTTGTTTGGCCTGAAGGCCTGTAATTCAACTGCTTTCACTTTGATTGGATTTGCCCCATCGACCTGTTAACGCTAAGCGGACTTTGTCTGATCACTTTAGTGTTAACAGGTTGTAAAAAAACAGTAGACTGACACGATGCTGAAACACCAACTGATTCGCGTCCTTCTGCCTGGGCCGCTTCGGCAACACTTCGACTATCTATTAGACACTCAATTAGATCCGGTACTTAACGGAGACCCGCTGCTATCTGCTAGTCAGGCCAGTATTGATGATTCAGCGGCAACTCCCCATCAAGTTAAATTGATAGGTCTTCGAGTATTGGCTCCTTTTGGCCGAGGCAAGCGCACCGGCATTATCACTGCCCTGCCCGATTCCACTGACTGCCCGCCAGAAAAACTCAAATTTGCTCAATTGATCGACAGTCAGCCAGCCATGACTGATTCATTGCAGCGATTATGCTTATGGGCCGCTAATTATTATCACCACCCAGCAGGTGATGTGCTGTTTCATGCTTTACCGATTCTGTTACGTAAAGGTCAACCCAATCAGTTACCACAAACCATCCACTGGCAACTGACTGAGCGTGGCAAAAAAGTCTCATTGAATGTGGTAAAACGCGCCAAAAAACAGCTGGAAGTCATGCAGCAGCTGCACAACCTCATGCAGCAAGAGCAACCCGACTCGCCAGTCAGCCAAACCATCGACGAACAACTGCTTCGGCCAGCAGGTCAGTCTCGTCAGCCATTACTAGCTCTAGAAGAAAAAGGCTGGATTGAATCGATCGAAAGACCCGCTGCATTAGATCTTCCCGAGGAAGCGCCATCAAGCGCACTCACGCTCAGTGAAGAGCAGCAATTCGCCGTCGACAGCATTAACGCTAAAACCCAATCAGAAGATAAAGATAAAGGTCACTTCGCCGCTTTTTTACTTGAAGGTGTTACTGGCAGCGGTAAAACAGAAGTGTATCTGCAAGCAATCGAAACCGTGGTTGCTCAAGGCAAGCAAGCTTTAGTGCTGGTGCCAGAAATTGGCTTAACACCGCAAACCTTGCAACGTTTCCGCGCCCGATTTCGTCAGCCGGTGGTTGTTTTACATTCCGGGTTAACCGACACCGCTCGACTTCGAGCCTGGCAAGCCGCCAGCAATGGCGAAGCGGCAGTAATCATCGGCACCCGTTCGGCGATTTTCACGCCGATGCAGTCACCGGGGCTGATTATTGTCGATGAAGAACACGACAATTCTTACAAGCAGATGGAAGGCTTTCGCTATCACGCCCGAGACCTAGCAGTCGTTCGAGCTCGAATGGAAAAAGTGCCCGTAGTATTAGGTAGTGCAACGCCAGCATTAGAGAGCTTGCACAACGCCAATACCGATCGCTATCAGCTGCTCAAGCTGACCCATCGCGCCAGTGACGCCAAAGAACCGACCAAGATTTTGCTCGACATTCGCAGCTGTCATTTGAACGCAGGTTTAAGCCCAACCATGCGCGATAAAATTCGCCGCACGCTGGAAAGTAATCAACAGGTTTTATTGTTTCTCAATCGCCGTGGTTTCTCGCCAGTGTTAATGTGCCATGACTGCGGCTGGCTAGCTCAATGCCCCAGTTGCGATGCAAAAATGGCACTGCACCAAAATCCGCACCGGCTGCATTGTCATCATTGTGATAATCAACGGCGTTTGCCAGAAACCTGCCCCGACTGTAAAAGTGAAAATATGGTGCCAGTTGGCTTGGGCACTGAACGATTAGAACAAGAACTGGCTCAAACATTCGATGACTGGCCAGTGCTTCGAGTTGATCGAGATTCAACCCGAAAAAAAGGCAGCCTCGATAAAATTCTGCAACAAATTAATGCCGGTGAACCGATGATTTTGCTGGGAACGCAAATGCTGGCCAAGGGCCATCATTTTCCCAAAGTGACTTTGGTCGGCATTCTTGATGTGGACGGGGCTTTTTTCAGTGGTGATTTTAGAGCCGGAGAAAAACTAGCACAGTTGGTCACTCAAGTTGCCGGGCGAGCTGGCCGAGGCGAGCTCGCCGGTGAAGTTTGCCTGCAAAGTCGCCAACCGGAGCACCCTCAATTACAAGGTTTGCTGAAACAGGGCTATAACAGTTGGGCACAGCAAGAGCTGGAATTAAGAGAACAGGCTCTTTTGCCGCCATTTAGTCATATGGCAATGCTACGCGCCGAAGCAATTAACGCCGATTCAGCAAAAAAAATATTACAACCAATGGCAGACTGCCTAAAGCAAATTTCCAGTGGCAGTTTAATGCAAATGGGGCCTTTAGCTGCGCCCATGGAAAAACGGGCCAACCGATACCGGCAACAACTATTGATACAGGCAGATGACCGACGTAGTCTGCATCAGGCGATGGCTATTTTACTGAACCAACCTTGGTTGCAACCAGCCAATAGCCGCTATCGCTGGTCAATTGATATTGATCCGCAAGATTTATATTAAAATGTCAGCTTTTATTCATTTGGCACTTGCACCAAAATTCAGCAAGCTGATAATGATTGCTTATCACATATGAGTTTGTCTTGCGGTCTTCCCAAGCAGAGATTTTCAGAATTACAGCTCATACTGAAATGAACTCCGAGCCAAATTAGCAGTACTAACATTTGCGTTCGAACCCAAAACACTAGCTCAAGACAGAAGCGAAACGGAAATACAATATTTATGCCACGGGATTTTGCTAAAACACCTGCGAGTAAACGCAAAAAACCAGCAGCCAGCCGAGGGAAATCTGATCCCGGTGGTTCAGGTCGCCTCTCTTCAAGAAAGCCAGCAGCCCGAAAAACATCAACTCGTACTGCCTCTAATCGCACAACATCAAATAGAAGAAAAAACAGCCAAACGAATGGTTTTAGTAAAAAAATATTGCTAATTGGTTGTATTTTAATTCTTTTAGGCAGCTTTGGTGCCGTTTTAATGTGGCTAGGTGAAAACACCGACACTGCACCTGCTCAGGCAAATAACAACACATCATCTAAGCAAACTGCATCTGCTAAAAAGTCCCCAGTAAAAACATCGCCTGCTAAAAAAGAACCTGCCAAGCCAGCAGCGGATAAAAAAGAACCACCAGCCAAGACAATCAAAGCTGAACCTAAAGAACCTGAGTTTGAGTTTTATACCGAGCTGCCAAAAATGGAAGTGGAAGTTCCCCAACCTAAAGTAGCCCCACGCGCCAGCTATGAATACACCCTGCAAATTGCATCTTTCAAGCAGCGCAATGACGCAGATGCAATGATTGCCAAGCTAGCTTTACTAGGCAAAGAAGCCTGGATCAGCGAATCAAGCAACAAGGGTAATTTATGGTACCGGGTACGGCTTGGCCCATGGCAGAGCAAACGCCAAGTCGATAAAATTCGCCACCAGTTGCAACGAAAAAAAATTAATAACACCATTGTACTGCGTGCTAAAAAAGATGGTTGATCACGATAGCTAGCGCTATGTGGTATAGAATTACGTGCCACAGAAGATGTGAGTAATTGAATCGGAAACTAAAATAAATTATTAAAATAGCAGAGGTATGAACCTCTGCTATTTATAGCCATCAAAAAAACGTAGTTAGCTCAATAGAAAAAATCTCATTGCCAATTGTGCTATTGAATTTTTTATCGTATGTAAATGCTATTGATTTTGAATTATCGCCACGCCAAATAGATTGATTCACATTAATTGAGTTATAGACTCGTTCACCAGACTGATATTTCCGTTTAAATGAAAAATTAGTTTTCATATCGAAAACCTCATAAACAAAAAAACCAATTTCAGGTTCGATATATAAATTTTGCTCATCAAACTGAAGGTTTGTACCCGCTGATAACATAAAGTAGCTACCAATATCTCTGCCAAATTTTCTAGCTAATCCAACGCCACCATTAAGATCGAATCCCAGAGAACTCGTCAGATCGTCTGTATATATTTGTTGGAAACCAAAGGAAAACTGACCAGAAATCCCTCCAGAAAACCGGCTATAAGGATTCAATGCTTTTACAGAATAGATCTGTAGCTGATCAAGTCTTAGTTTTTCTTTAGCAGGATTTATAGATAATTCAAATTCAAGAATTTTCAGTTCATTTTCACTAAAATATTGGCGATTATTATCTGAGATTCTATGTGATGCAGGAAGCCATCTTGCAGTTAACCAATGGCCCTCAGCATCTTTTCTCCAACCGAAACCAAGCTGAACATCGTCAGGGACTTCTAGAGGAGAGCGATACCGTGAGATATCAATCAATTTTTCGTCATCATTATCTGAAAAATTTAAATTATTATTTCTATATTTCCATTTATCAATAGAAATTTGTTCGCTTTCAAACTGGAAACGATTTACTGATCTGGCTAATTCTTTTGTAACGTAATCTTGTCCAATCGTTGACATTGACAGAGAATTATCTGGATTATCTAACCATTTTAAAACTTTATTCTGATTCGTATTCGTCGTGAATTCTTCTAAAAAACGAACTTTCCATTTACTTGATGGATATAGTTTTTTATGTTTTATTAACCCATTTCTATCAGCGGATTTTGCTACATCAATCGGACTAACCCATAAGTCGCCATTGTCAATTTCAGGATAAGCTACCGCTAAGATATCTTGAATAATTGTTGCACAATTATGCCGATCAAATAAGTAATCTATTTTAGATTGTTTTAATTCCCATAAATGTCTATGGATAAGGATTTTTTGTTCTGTAGAAAAATTTAAATAAAATTTCCATAAGTTTCTCTGTTCGTAGATTGAGTAGTGCTTTTGAACTTCAGAAAAAGGTTGGTTAGTAAAATAGCCTTTTTTTCCTGAAACTAAAGAACCCCATAAAAATTTTGTAAAATCTTTTGTATCAATATCTGTGAAAAAAGAAATAGCATGGTCGACCTGAAACCCTTGTTCATTAATGCCCTCTAATGACATCATGGTATGTCCCATTATACTGCTAGGCTGGGTCAAATTTTCTGAAGCAAAAATGATACTAATGTCATCAGCAGGAGCCTTATTTTTAAATTCAACATAGCTAGGGCAAAGCTCTTTATTTATCGGCCATCTATTAGGAAATGTCTGGTTTAAAAAATAATCTCTTCCAGTAAACCTACATCTATATTCAGGCTGACTTTTAAGCAAATGTATAGTTTTTTTGAGCTCGTTTAAGGGAGAAAATACATTTGATGATAATATAAATTTAGAGTCGTGAATTTGGAGCTGGTTATTCCTAAGATGCAACAACGCTTTCCATTGAGGACTATTAGAAACTTTGTCTAGTTCGCTCTCTGAAAAATCAAAATTTGCTTGCGCAGAAGAAGCTAATATTAGAATGAAAAAAAGGGAAGCCAAAAGGCTTCCCATGATACGAGAAACCATTACTTTTTACAGTTGATTTCTACACTATCAGCATAGGTCCACATTTTCTCAGTAGCCATGTCAGTGGTAGAGCCTAATGGGCCACCTGAAACTAAGTTGATCCAGAATTCAGTTTCAATCTCTTTCTTCAGAACAGTTTGTTTTGCACAACGGTTGTCTTTAGAAACGATAGTTTTATCAGCATTGCTTTTCTTCAGAGAAACAATGCCAGGAACTGTGTATTCTTGACCATCAATAGCAACAGTTACTTCTTCGCCAGTACTAGTTCCAATATTAATGCTAGTTGTGTCGTCAGTCAGAACACTTGCACAACCAGACATCAGTACTGCAGCTGTAGCAACAGCTACTAATTTTTTGATTCCCATCTCGACGAATACCTTTGATTTGTTTGATTTGAATTGGCAGCCAATGCTCCACATAAACTGCGCGCGCATTATGGCAATACACGTCTATAGCATCAAGTGGTTTAGTGTTATTTATGATTAAATAGAAGATATAGTTGATGAAAATCTATTTGTTTTGTATAAATATTTTTTATATACGCCCGCTGCGTTTTAAATCCAAATACCCATTCACCAGCGCGCCAGCCAGCTCTGATGGCGACGTGTCCATACAAACTAAGTTGTATCCTGATAGCTGCCGACTGAGATTTTCACGCTCAAGACTAATCTGTTCAGCTGCGGCCCAACCAGCAGCACTTTCTAAAGTAGCTGGTGCAGTTTTCGGTGTTTCTAAAGCCGCTTCTCGCAGATTAGCCAGCAGCACCACGTGTTTTCTGGCTAACTGATTTAGCGCATTAATCGTGCTATCACCATCCTCACCGCGCAAGCAACTTAATACCACCACCAATGAACGTTTATTTTGCCGTTGCAGTAGCGACTCAACCGCCTGGTCTATATCAGGAGATTGCGTGGTCGCATCTAGGTCGTAGACTTGATTTAACAAGGTATTCAAATGCTGACGACCTTTTTCAGGTGCCAACCAACGGTTGTGCCCGGCGTAAGCCTGCATCCCTACCGCGTCTCCTTGACGTAATGCGACATCAGCCAGCAGCAATAAACTGTTTAGGGCATGATCAAAATGGCTTAAAACAGAAGTTTCTGAACCATTTTTTCCCATGATGGGAGACTTATGCAAAGTGCGCATCCGCCGACCACAGTCCAATAGCAAAATAACGTTTTGATCTCTTTCTTCTTGGTATTCACGAGAAATTAATTTGCGATGACGTGAGGTTGCCTTCCAGTCGAGCTGTCGCAAACTATCACCGCGACGGTATTCTCTGAGCTGTCGAAAATCAACTCCCTCGCCCCGCCTACGGCGCTGGTGAACTCCTAGCCGCTGTTGGGTAAAGTTACCCGCTAGCTTTGCTAGATGACTCACTGAAGAAAAATCAGGGTAAACCCGAACCGTTTCCGGGTGTGCTGCATATTCGTTTAGCCACCAGAAACGTAAAGGTGACATCCGGCGAATCTGTAACGATCCAAAACCAGCATCTCCTCGCTGGTTTGGCTTTAAAGAATAGCCTTGCTGAAAGCGATGTTTTGGCGGCAGATTAATTTCAATTGGAAAATCATCACTGTGGCAACTGGCTGGAAAGTGATCAAACAGCACTAATCTTTCGGTTTTTTTGGCTGGGTTCCGTAACTCCAAACCGACCTTTGACCAAATGCCCAATGCCAATGATTGCGGCAGATCTCGGTCAGCAATAATCGCCGGGCGACGATATCCCATTGCAGCATCAATTAATGCCAAGACAATTCCACTGGCAAGCGATGCCCACCAAAAAATGGGGTCCAGCCCAAAGTGTGCCTGACCAAGGCCAATTAGCAATAATATGCCGAGCCAAACATACAATGTGTTCGAAGGAATCATTCCGTTACCCTTTGCTGAACTACTGCTGAACTGCCATGCAAATATTAATTCTATTGATTCACTACAGGCGAGGTGCAGGAACTTGCTCTAACAGCCGAACCAGCAGTCGATCACTATCCAGACCTTCCAGCTCAGCTTCGGCAGATAAGAAAATTCTATGCCGCAATACCGGCAAAACCATCTGTTTAATTTCTTCAGGTGTCACATATGCCCGACCACGTACCAGCGCCAATGCCCTAGCAGCACGGACTAAAGAAATACTCGCTCTCGGCCCTGCGCCCTGTCGAATACCACTGAAATCACGGGTAGCTCGAACCAGCTCTACCGCGTAAGAAACCACTTGATGATCAATCACAATTTCATTCAATAATGCTTGTAAATCAGACAAGGTTTCGCGATCCATACACGGCAATATCGGGCTATTTAACCCTTGCTCAACAGACCCAGCAGCTTCGACAATATTTAGCTCTTCTTCTTCGGTCGGATAATCAATCATCACATTAAACATAAAACGGTCAAGCTGCGCTTCAGGCAGTGGATAAGTGCCTTCTTGCTCTAGTGGATTTTGCGTCGCCAGCACCATAAATGGTGCGTCTAATAAAAAGCTTTCACCTTCTATAGTGACTTGGCGTTCTTGCATTACTTCTAACAAAGCTGCCTGGGTTTTTGCCGGTGCCCGATTAATTTCATCGGCTAATAATAGGTTGGTAAATACTGGCCCTTTTCGAGTAGTGAACTCCTGATTTTTCATATCGAATAATGCATGGCCGGTAACATCGGCGGGCATTAAATCAGGTGTAAATTGAATGCGACTAAAATCTACCGATAAACTTTTTGCGACCGCCTGCACTAACAAGGTTTTACCCAAGCCAGGAACGCCTTCTAATAGCACGTGGCCACCGCATAATAATGCAACTAATGTTTGCTCAACCACTGAATACTGACCAATTAATGCCTTGCTGATATTTTTTTTTAATTGATCCAATTGCTGGCGCGCATACTCAATTTTTGACGACAAAGAATCATCTGAATTTGATGCATCGTTGGTTTTTTCAAGATCATTTAAATTTAAATCCAGATCAGAGCCGGATTCAGTGTTGTTACTTGTCATTTATTTTCTCCATCTGATCCAGCAATGCTATTCTGCTGCATTCCTAATGATCTACCGAGCTTCCAAAGCCCGCGTAATTGTTCAATTAACTGGCCTTCCAAATAACCTTCTTTCGGCATTTGACCATAAAGCCAATCACTAATGTGTTGCTCAGGTTCGCCGGTTAATTCGACCAACCTTAATGTTTGCTGTTTTCTTGACCACTGCCGCCAAGCTGGCCAACGGCTGGCAAATTTACGCTGCAGCCTTAATCGTACTGATTGTAAAAGCTTATCTGCTGCGCCATGACGCCATAGATAAATTCCGCTCGCCTCAAGATGTTCTGAGAGTTCACGCCGAGCATTATCTGGTTTAGGAATTACCGGGCCAAACCGCTGTAATCCACCGACAATCCATGCAGCTAATATCATTAACAGAGAAAGTAATGGATATTTCCAATACTGCCAGATTAATTGCAAAATATTCGGATATTCAGGATTTAATAAAACCTGTAATTGAGTATTTTCGTCAGGTCGCCCTAATAAAACCCATAACAGTAAACCATGATCTTTTTGGTCAATATATTCTGAGGTAAATGGCGTTAAATCTGAAACCAGCCACAACCAACCTTCACCAACGCGGTAGCCTAACAACCAATAACCATCCGCGGCGACCACTTTTACACTGGCCTGATCTTCAGGGTCGGTTAAATACCATTCACTATTAAAATTAACTGATAAAGGTATTTCACCTTCCAGCTCCAGCATAATTTCTTCTGAAATTATGCTTTCTGAACGCGCTCGAATGGCATTGAGGCTGGATAATCCACCAGGTAATTCAACCTCTCCAGCCGGTTGCATAATTAGCTGGCCGCCTTCTGTAAGCCATCGCACTAGTTTGTCTGCATCAGATTCAATCGAAAATGATTCATCAAATCGGCCTTGGCTAATCACAATATCTGCTTGGGTAAGGTTTAATTCAGCCTGGTCATATAAATGCGTTACTTTTATATTTTGCTGCGTGAGCCAGTTTTCTGCTGCCAGAAAAGGATTAGCGCTGACTTGCCAGCTAGGCCCTTCATCTTCAATTTGCTTAGTGTATTCCAACAGCTGACTCAACAAGAAGCCAACCACAGCCAACAGAACAACGGCTAACAGTAATAAAACACTGCCTGTAAATTTTTGATTGCCAGCAGGGGAGGCATTCGCGGAACTATTGAATGAATTATTCATTAGCACCACCTACTTTATCGGCAGTCGAGCTTGGCTGTTTATAACTTCTGCCATCGTGAATTGAGGCACTACCAAAATCATCCTGCCACCGCTGGCATAAAGCAGTTAATTGTTGCTCGCCTGGCAATTGGTGTGCATAAGCCAGCCCCATCCAACAGTTAGTAATCTCTTTCAATAATTGGTTTTGCTTAGGATTACAAAACTGTTGGATATGAGATAAACATTCCATTTCGGTCATTGACGGTGACAGCGGCGCACCTAATTGTTGCAGCCGAAACAACGCACCGCGATATAACAGGCTCATCGCTTCCCGCTTTTGATCAGCGTTCCAAAGTTGCATTACTGCTTTGGGTACATTTTCAGGCAAACGCTGGTCTAACATATACTCGCTATGCCCTTGTTTGGCTTGCGGTACATCGATACGCGTTTTAGCCATCGGCGCTAAAAATTGGTTCAACCTTAATAATCGATAAACTAACCAACCGAGAATTGCACCTACACCTAACCAAACCACCAATCGTGCAAACCAAGATAAACTCTGCAACCAATCTGGAACGCTCAAATCGCTATCAATCGGTGCGGTTTCATCGCCACTGGCTAACCATCGAAGCAATGCATCTAGAAACTGCTGCCACCAAGAAGCATCTTGATTATTTGCTGGTTGTTTCCATTGCAAGGTTTCAACTGTTTGATTATTAACAAATGGTGGCTGATTTTTAATTTCAATTAATTGCTGTGAAATAACCGCAGATTCAGACAGCACTTGCTCGCCAGCAAAGGTAATTTCCGGCATAACGATTTGAGTATCTTGTATTGCGTTTAATTTTTCAGTATTTGATTGCGCCATTACCGGCTGAGAAACCAATAAAGGCAAACAAACCACCGCAACAACTAACAAGCTTGCCAAAATATTACCGACTCGCTGCTGAAGTTTTCTAAAAGACAGTTCGATATCCCACGCTTCTAATTTGGTTCGCCGGTTTAAATAAAGCGAAAAACCTGCAGCAGAATAAAAGGGTGATAACAAACCAATCACCAGCCACCACAAAACATTATTCAACTGACTAAGCATCCAGCTCTCTTGAAGCACTGCAGAGAAATCATCTAAAAAGCGCATCATCTGATAACCAGGAATCAGCGCAATTAACTGCATCAGTAGTGCGAAGCTAAGGATAATTTCCAGATGCATGAAAACAATCGTTAGCCAACCGGCAGGTAAGTCTTTACCTGCACCAAGCAAGCTTCGGCGGTTTCTAGCAGCAGATCCTTTTAATTGCTCTAACTGCTGTACCGGTGCAAAAAAACTTCTGCGAAAGCTAAAACGCCGTATCGTCAGCGCAACCAAACCATATTTCCAAATCAACTTAGGCAATTGCTTTAATAGCCCAATCACCGTCGGTTGAGCACCAAAAATACTACGAGATAAAATTTCCAGTTGGCCAATTTCACCCAAGGGTTTTAGCCACCAGATAATCAAAGTTGCTAAGGCAGGTTCATCCCAACCTATCCACATCGCTAATGCAAAAATAGGAATTTGTACCGCTAACCAACTTATCCACAACGGTAAATACCAGCGACGAGCCAATACAAAACCTAAATCAAGACTTTCATAGCCACGCCGTGGACGAACCTGCAGCAATAAATCTTCAACCCGCATAATGCTGCTCGCTGTTTTTGTTAGTTTCGCTGCGCTTACCAGAATTACTGCCAGACATGTCATCTGGCGGCATTTTTGAAAGAGGAATATTCACCTGACTGACTTTGCTAATGCTCAATTTCGTGCTGTGTTTTCTACCATGAATCAGCATATACCAGGCCAAGAAAAGCCAACCTAGCGCACCAATCACCATTCGAAATTCAAAGGGCCAGCCTCTTTGTGACGACCAAAAAGCTTCAATTAAAGCGGCAATTACCAATAACAATGCTGAACCAAATACCAAGCGGGATAACGATTGAGAATGATGCTGCAATGACTGAACTCGGCTCATTCTACCGGGCAGAACAATGGCTAGCCCCAGTCGCAGACCTGCTGCGCCGCAGATCATAATCGCCCCCAATTCCCACGAAGAATGACCGCTCACAAATGAAAAGAAAACTTCACCCTGGCCGCTTTGCCATAAAAAACCGGCAACTGCACCAATTGACAAACCATTAGTTAGCAGAATAAAAATCGAGCCAATACCTAAAAAGAAACCACTAGCAAAGGTTTTAAAAGCAATGCCAACATTGTTCCAAACGTAATAACCAAACATCATTAAGTCGGTATCGGCATCTCGCAATTTACCCAGCGATCCTGAGCCATTGCTGTCGTACATTTGCTGAAATTCAGCCACCTGTTGCGGCGGCAGAATACTAAAGATCAAATCTGGATAATATCGGCAAGCCAGCATGGTCAGTAACAAACTGCCCATAAATAAAATGGCTGAAACTGCAATTAACCGGCGCTCATCCCACAGTGCTACCGCAAAATCTCGGCCAATAAACTGCAATAGTTGCCAGCGCATTCGCGGCCGGCTTTCATATAATTGTTGATGGCCCAACTCAACCATACGGTGCAAACGATTGACCAAGCTACGACTGTAATTACGCTCTTTGGCTAGTGCGTATTGCTGACAGACACATCGGTATAAGTCAGGGAACCCTGCATGTTGATGGCTATGACCCGAACGCTTACCTTTAACGGCAAGGCATTGTTCCAATGATTGCCATTCAGCCTGATGCTGCTTTTCAAAATCCCGTTGTTTAATCAAAACAGAAGTTCCTGATACCGAGGTGAAATCACATCAAGGCTATTTATATCGGGTGCGATTTTATCCACAACACTGCTCATAACCGAGTCACCTGATAACCCGTTAAGCCAGCAGCCAATTGTTGTAAATATTCAACACGCTGCGGCGGTGGCATATCATCCGGCGCAACAATCGCAGCCAACTCTTGGCACCGCTCTTGGCTTAATAAATGGCTTCGCTCAGCAAAGGCGACTAATGCGCGCTGTTCTTCAACATTTAAAGGTTTTTTCGGCATAAGTGGGCGGCGCTTTGGCAGCTCAGGAGCTTTTTCAGCGGCAGGCTTATAAATGACCAATGTATCGGCGACCAGATCACCTAATCGTCGAGAGTCTGTTCTTAGCAACATACAAACAATGCCTGAGAGCCATAAGAAAGGCAGGAAGTCAGCAGTTCTTAATAGGTTTCGCACTAAAGAAGCGGAAGCAGAAATCGTCGCGCCATTGCCCATCACCACTCTCAGGCCCATGGCTTTTTTGCCGGGTGTCGCGCCATGATTTAACAGTTCAAAAAGCACCGGGTAGAACCATTCCAAAACAAACCAGGCAAGCAACATAATACCTTGGCCTAAGCCGCCAAATTGCGACAGCAGCAGGCTTAAAGCAACCATTAAGCCTAAGCGAACCGCTAAATCGATGGTGAAAGCCAACGACCGGGCAACCAGTCCGGCAACTTCCAACTGCAATACAACGCCTTCTGGTGTTTCAAAAGGTAGGTGGTTATCGATTAACCTGGTGGAATTCAATCGCCAAACTCCCTGCTGTGCATATTTGAATGTGCGCTCTGACCGTTGCTGTGGCTAAGCACAAGCATATTATCAGCAATGGCGAGAATTATTGCGAACCTTAAAAAGAAACAGCTGATCGTTTTCAGCCTTGTGGAAAACAGTAGTGCGCTTAATTCTGAAAGATGCGTCAAGCTAGCGCGCTCAACAAATGGCATAACGTTAAGGGAAGGGCTTTTTGTGACGGTGAGGGCGTAAACCTTCAAGAACGGCTCCTGCTTGGTCGATTTTGCAGCACAAGTAGGTTTTAATTTGAGCTCACGTTACAGATTGTTTTTTTGAAGCAATTTGATCTGCCAACTGGCAGATATTAGTTAAACATCAGTGGCTAGAAGGGTTTTTCTCAGCACAATTGCATCCGATTGATTTCATTTTTAGTACAATCGTTTCGAGAATAGTTGAGCGTTTATTATTGATATAATCATCTTCAATTTGCTTTCGGGTATAGTTAAAGCAGTAGCAAACTAAATCACTTTCTTTGGAAATAAAATGTTGAATGTCTAATAATTAAAATTGATTGTGAAAACATCTATCTTAATGTATTTTGCACCATGTTTTTTTATTTGTAACCATTCAGCATGTCACACCAACCGATCCAATTTCTCCTGAATAAAGTCCGGCCATTTACCCGCAAATAATAACGACAAAGCCTCCCCAACACCGACCCCATGTTTTTGGCAGGTCGATATATAGCTCCGGATTCTGCAATACGCTTTCACGCCATCCCATGAGCGGAAGCAGCCTGATATCTTCTGCTGAACCTTGCTCATACGGAAGTCCCGTTCACCCTGATTATTGGTAAACGGTGCTCGGGTATTACTCATAAACCGCAGCACGTCTGCTTCAAAATCCCGCAGCCGTTCTAATAAATTTCTCGATTTACTTCGTGCTAATTTCCCTCGTTTTAATTGACCTTTTTTATCCGCTTTTTTTGGCTCAGGTGCCGGGCATTCCCGATCACCTGCTTTTAATATTTTTCGATATCGCTTCACCCATTTTTGACACTGCTTTTCATCCAACTCACCCCCCGCCTCATTGACGGCTGTATTCATTTCATAAAGCAGATCTTCCATTGCCTTGGCCCAGTGCTAGCCATCTTGCTCATGGGCTCGCGCCAATTCACGTACATGATGGGCGGTACGCAATACATGCAAGCACAGCAAAAATCGGTAGTAGCTTTTCCAGTGATCGTGTACCAATAAACCGGTAAATTTAGGCAAGATGTCGATCGCTTCCATTGCCTCGATACCTCTTGATTCATGCGCTTCAATCCACGTCCAGCGGTCATTGCTCGCGACATGTAGCCACTTTCGTTTACCATTGATATTGACGCCGGTTTCATCGGCATGAATCAAATCTCCAGCACGCAAAATAGCCGGTACTAACTGAGCAAATGGCTTCAGTCGATGAAAAGCTTCCTGATTAAAATTGGCAAGGCTACCGGTGCTGATTGGCGCATCCAATATCTCAGCGAAGTGCTTTTGAGTCCGTTCATAAGGAATCAGCTGGTAGCTCGACATATAAACCGCGTTGGCTTTAAACTCATTGCCATATTGTATTGGCCGAGTGACCCCTTGCGGAAACTCAGCAACAAACTGGTTACCCTGCTCGTCTTGTCTAATCTGCGCCCGATATTCGGTGACATATCGGGTAATATGAACATCAACTACTTGGCGGCTTTCACTGCCAACAACACGGTATCTTCCTTTCGGCAATTGGCTACGATCAATCTTAATATCCATCACTTCATCTGGGTCTTTCACCTGTGATTAATTACTGCCTTTATGTCCAGTCTGCCCGCCTGGGTTTTTATTGCTTTTGGCGCGCGATTTCTTTTCTCGATTAGGATCTGCCGATGGCGGAATGCTGGAGTTTTTGCTGTTTAGCCCTTTGCTATCAAGCAATACCTTAACGACGAGCATCAGCATACGAACCATCGCCACCAGTTCGGGCGGTAAGCTTTTGCTTTTGGCTAACAATCGCTCGGTTTCAGCGATGGTTTTATTAATTTCGATTGAGTTCATGCGGTTATTATCGCACAGGTTTTCAGGGTGATTTTTTTGTCTCTGAGACTTACTGTGGCGACTTTTTAGAAGCGGAATGCTGATGCGCTATTCTGAGCAAAAAACATTGATAATCAGGTGTGTTAATAGCAGTTTAATGCGGCGTTTAAGTGGTATTCTGAAAGAGGTGCTTAAATTCGGGAAAATATCAAAAAAACCTGTCAAGCGATTTTTATATTAAATTGTGCTGAATGGTTACTTTTATTTAATAATTTGATTGCAATTAAAACACAGGTGCTGTGTCCAAAACCAATAAATATGGATAAATTTTCTGTTAGAATTAATTGCCAGCCCACATAGGTTGCCATAAGCATTGGGGATTGCGGCGGAATCGGTATAAATCAGAAAGGGAATGATGGCAAATATCAAACACCCCAAGCCACCAAATGAAGTGGCTTGAGTGAAACAGTGCACTAGAAAAGCATGTTTCTATTGCTGCTGTTGGTGCGGCTGTACCGCAAAAAACATTTGAAGAATATCGACTGGTTGATCAGGATAATCTTGTAGATAAAAATTCATTTCCTGGGAAACGCAGTTATCCAACTCGCGGCGTAATAGCGCCATAGCTAGACCGATTGTTTGAATAGAATCCAGACCATAAATGTCATAAGGCTCATTTTTCAAACCTTCTAACTTCAATTGGCAATGAAATTCTTGACCGCCATTTTCTTCAACAGGCTCAGAAAGCGCAATTAGAATGTCGCTTCTTTTACCATCTGGCATTTCAATCATTAGATCGGATTCTGCAATCCAGTTGAGTTCTTTTTTATCAGCCATTAATTGGATTCCTTTATCCATTGTATTTTCCAGCCACCTAGTTTTTTACCATCGACATTTTTAGCAATCTTTGGATGAATCAACTCTAGATGTTTTTCGATATTCTGATCTAACTGGTAAGGCGCATTAATAATCGCCATGCCTGAACCATGCATCCCAAACTCTGGTTGCTGTTCGTCAACGGTTAATTCAGCAACTAATAAATTGCTCTGGCATATTTTTTCTAGCTTTCTTAATAACCAGCCGCTGCGATCTCGCTGCTTACCTAAAATGGGATACCAGATGGCAAAAGTGCCAGTAGGCCAGCGTTTAACCGAATCGGTGATCGTTTCGACTAAATGGTAATAGTCTTCCTTCAGTTCATATGAAGGATCTATCAATACCATTCCGCGAGCAGGTTTAGGCGGTAATGCGCCGATGAGTGAGGCAAAACCATCTTGGTTTAACACTCGGGTGCGTCGGTCGCCTTGTAAGTTCTTTTGTAAAACTTCGACTTCCTTGCTGTGCAGTTCCATCAACAGCAGTTTATCTTGCGGCCGTAATAACTTTTGCGCAATTAATGGCGAACCTGGATAAAAACGCAGTTTTTTCTGGTCAGCATTTAACTCACGCACTAACTCAGCAAAAGGCAAGGGCATAGATTTACTAAACCCACGATTAACCAGCTTGGCAATGCCATCATGATATTCGCCGGTTTTGTTGGCCTGCTCACTTGCCAGGTCATACAAACCGCCGCCGCTGTGGGTATCAATATAAATAAATGGCTTGTCTTTAGTCTTAAGTTTTTCAATCAACAGGGTTTGCACCAAGTGCTTGATCAAATCTGCATGATTGCCAGCGTGGTAACTGTGGCGATAACTCAACAAAGTGAAAGGTCCCGAAGCAAAAAAATCTGTGCCGATTATATCAGCTGTCGCAGCGACATTCCTGATCGGGTTTACCAGTCTGGTCAAACTAAGCCGCCTCGGCTGCTTTTAGATTGAAAATTGCTTTGATGGAAAATCTGCACAGAAGTTACACACAGCTGGGTTTAACCACATTAATCTAGATTATCGCCGATAACTGGTTATAATCGGTTACAACCGAGCTGACCGACTGGTCAGCAGCAAAGTAAAGCAGCTCAAGATCGAATGGTTCAATAAGTTATCCCCAGACGGATATACCCAAACTACTTCAAAATATCAGCCTTCTGAAATTTGAGGTGGTTTGGGTATAAGTATTACAAGGGATTAATCGATGCAGAAATCTACCATGCAGTCCGTGTTCGGACTGGCCGTAATTAGCTGTTACAGCAGCTTTTATACTATTCAAGCTCATGCCGCTGCTTTGGCAACGCCAAGTACTAGTGTCTCAGCACTTTCTAGCGCTAATTCCAACGCGATAGCCGCAGATGACCCTTCTGCGCAATTTACCAACCCAGCACTTTTAACTCGTTTTTCCAGAACTCAGATAGCTGGCGCAATGCTAATGGCAGACGCTTCCGTCAGCTTTAGTAATGGCACTAGCGAAGGAAAGTCGACCACCATTGTGGGTTATGGCAATGACGGCTCAGGTGCAACCGAAATTCAAGGTGGAAGCGCCGGTGACCCGGTGAAACTATCGCCTATTCCGCAAATATATTTAGCGCATCAACTGTCTGAACAACTTTATCTGGGGTTTGCATTAGACCTTCCTTATGCCATTCAGGGAAAGTTTAAAGATGATTGGATTGGCCGTTACGACGGTATTGAATCTCAGGTTCTGGCGCTTAATTTCAACCCTTCTATCGCTTGGAAATTTAATCAGAAGTGGTCGGTGGGCTTTGGTGTAAGTGCTCAGTATTTATCAGTAAAAGACCGACATGCCATTGATCACCTTGCTGGCGTTGATTATTTAGCCAGCAGCATTGGCCGAGACATAAAAGCAATTAGCGCAAGTGGTATTGCTGCAGGTTACGGCTGTAGCAGCCTAACGGTGAATGATTCTTTCACCAGCGATTTTGCTATGGAAGGGTGCCGTAATAGTGATGGTGCGAGTACTGCCTACCAGAAAGTTAGCAATGCAATTGATGCAATTACCGGTAGTTTCCATGATTCTCTTGACGGCTTATTGGCAGAAAATAAGCCAGAAAATGATGGAGAAATTGATGTCACCGGTAATGATTTAGCTTTTGGATATAATCTGGGCGTTACTTGGCAACCGGCTAATGATTATCGGTTTGGCTTGGCTTATCGTTCAAAAATTGTTCATGACGTAAAAGGTGAATCTGACTGGACAGTTAGTGACAATGCAAGAAGTGCTCAACATTTACCTATCGATGCGTTGATATCGATATTACCTAAAGAGTTAACTAGTACATTACCAAAAAATTTATATGGCGATTCTTTATATCAATTATTAAATGATATTTTATATGTTGATAGTGATGCAGATTTTACCGTTACCACACCGGCAACCGCCAGTTTGAATGGCTTTGCACGCCTTAGCCCTAAGTTATCTGTCACCACTGATTTAACTTGGACCGAATGGTCATCAATGCAACAGATTGTGGTTGATTACGACAGCCCTCTGCAAAACACTGTTAATCCACTTTATTTAAAAAATGCTTGGCGTTTATCATTGGGCAGTAGCTACCAATTCAGTAATGCGCTTACTTTCAGAGCCGGTTATGCATTTGACCAAACGCCGGTAGTTAATGAGCATCGGACGACTAACCTGCCTGGTACGGACCGCCAAGTGTTTTCTTTTGGCGGTAATTATTTGCTAGGAAAAAATGAAAGTATTGATTTGGGCTTTAGCTACATCAGCTTTAAAGATGCTGAAGTTAATTCCAGTAGCTATGCCGGGCAAAACCAACCAACGCCTTCATTGAGCATTAGTGAATCTTTAGCTGGGATCGAAGTGAATGGTGTTGATCTTGGGCAAATGCTTGCCAATATGCCCGGAGTAGGAGCAATACCTGCTTATAACAATAATAACCATACGACTCGTGGAAAGTTTCAGTCCAAAGCTTGGTTATTTGGCATTCAATACAATAGAAAGTTTTAATTTGTATTTAACAGTGCCCGGCAGCAGCGTAGCTCTCCCTGTTATCGTTGTTGTTGGGCATTCTATAACGAGTTAGAATGTTATATTTATAATTTTAATAACTATTAAGTAATCTATATATCAACGCCTTAATTTAGAAAAACAAAGATAGCATTATTCAATCACTATCATAGAAAATTAAAAATTCCCAAACTATTAAATTTTGATCATGATGTACTCGAACCTTCCGGTTGAAGAAATGCGCTCGCAAAGACCTCTACTTGCAATCAAACTGATTGTTTTCTTCATATCGAAAGTTGTTCCCCCCCTTGAACCAGTAGTAACGTTAATTTGCGCTACTGGTTTTTTTATGGCTTGAGGATATATTGTTAATTGCTCCCCAAGCCACTAAATTTCAGCTTTAACCTTTGATATCACCTATCGTTTTCATTTTTTTACGATGAACCACTGACCAATACCTCAAACCACTCGGCGCGTGAGCTACTACTGCTGACAATAATATCAAAATGATTACAATCGTCGGCGCATAATCAGGCCACCACCAAACTCCGCCCAAAACCATCAGCTTGGCAACAATCAAAATGCCCCGCAGTTGAATTAGCCAAATCAGGTTGGAAAGCACATCTAGAATGATTAGGCCAATGCCTGATACCAACAGCAAATGCCACCACAGCTTCAATTCACTCGGTAATACGCCCAGCATAATACCGCCAGCAAAACCGGCTAAGCCAACTAGGTGGAGTGCTCTAAGGCTAATTTTAAGCAGGCGCTTTCCTACAAAGTCAGGCAGCAAACATAGCTTGTTCAAGGTCTAGACCTAATAATCGATAAGAGTAATCTGTAAAGATTATACCTAGTCTACTCCTGTGATAACGAGGCCAATATCAACAATCTGTTCAAGATAAACACTTCCCTTACTATTGCTACCGATTAGAACGCATTTAACTGGTTAAGTCGGCCAATCGTTTTATGTCCAAGATAATCCGCTTCACGGCTGCCGTATAAATCGCCAGAATAATTATTACGTAGGCGCAAATAACTATTTTTATAGCTATGCGCATTTACCCCAGGGTTAGTATCACTACGCAAGAAAACATTATTGGTTACTTCAAATTTTCCATGACCAATATGTAGCTGGGGTTGAGTTTTTTTTGTATTGACGAAAATATTTCCAGCAATTTTAATATTACTGGTACCGCCAAGAAGATCTAAACTCATGTTTTCAAAAACGATATTTCGATATTCAGTATTATTAATGATGTTGTCATAATATTGATTACCTAGCGAAAGTGTCGTGTAAGAATCGCTGGCATCAAAAATAGTCAGCATATTTTCATTGCCAATTAAACTATGGCCATCACTCAAACGAATACTTTGTTCAAACTTGTATCGGCCTGGAGGAAAATAAAGCGCCTGACGAGTTTTAGGCGCAGCATCCAATAGCCGTTGAACTTTAGCCGCAATATTATCGCTACCCGGAAAAATACCTTTTTGGGGTGCACAAAATACCTTGTTGCCTTGAGTGCTGAATAGCGGCATGGTTTTGCATAACATATTGGCTAATTTCTGAAAGAAACGATCACTACTTTCCATTTCACAACTGTATTCAACGCAAACCACTATTGATGCATTATTTTGAAATTCAGATATTTCAGAAAATTTTATTTTAATTTCATTGTTATAGACCATTCGAAATAGGCCTTTTTCTTGCTTATTCCACAAGTGAATATAACCAAAGTCCACCTGCTTGTTTGACAAAAAGTTAATTTTAAACCCATCGCTATTATCAATAGACAGTCTGAAAAATCGACCATGGCTCTTATTTAAGTCAGCAGCCAACACAGATGAAATAGAAAAAATAAAAACTAACAATAACGCATATATTTTTTTCATAACTAAAATTTTCATAACAAGCCTAGTCTCGCAATGGGACATTCAAGTTGAGGAGATGTTGAAAATCTGAAGGAATTAACTGATCAGCTTCTGTGTTTGATATTTCACTAAAATAGCCATAGGGTAACGGTTGATGAGGTAGGCAGGCATTATTTTCAGATATTTTAAAATTCTGTCGATTATTAATACTACGCCAGGTTGCATAAGCACCATTAACGCTTTCTGTATGGTCAAAGCAGTTGTCATGAACCAGAAATAATGGAATGGATGGCGTTTGAGTAGCACTATCAACAAAGCTTTGCCAAAACTCTATTTGGCTATTTTTAAAATAATTGTTAATAAAATAGCTTTCACCAAGACCAAAATAGTTACTTGAAGGATAAACTCGGGTCAATAGCCTCATATTATCAACATGATTTGCTGCAAAATATATTTTGCTGGCATTACGGAAACGTAATCCGGCAATTAATTGGGCAGGCCAGCCTGAGAAATAATTCTCTGTGACGATGAGTTCATCATACTGGCGATGTGAAAATGCTTCACTTCGTCCAATATCAAGCTGTTGGTTTTGTGGGTTATATAGATATCTACCAGCACTGCTATTGGTGTAGTTATTATGAAAATTCAGGCTTCGACTATAGGACGTATACCAACCGCGGCTGTAGCTACTTTGAAAGTCTACTAACAAACTACCGTCTCGATTTGTTAAATTTTCTGCTCTGGCCAACCTGAGTTTCGCATGGTTCCCAAGCATTTCATTGGCTTGCCCCACATGGGCACTACTCAAATCACCCAGGTAATTATCATGAATATTTAGTCTATTGGCACGGTAACTAGCAAAAACAGTACCAGGGAACTCGCGTCCTCTAAGAAATATATTGGAGCTAATTTCAAATTGATTATGGGCGACAAATACTTGATAACCGCTGCTTTTGGTATTGAAAAATATATTACCGCTAATATCTATATTATTTTTTCTTCCATAAAAATGTATCCGAATATTTTCAAGCGCTAGATTTCTAATTTCGCTATCGTTGATCTTGTGGTAGTAATTGGAATTGCCAATCACAACGGTAGTCGAAGCATGGCTTCCATCTAAAATACTCAGACCATTACTATCACCAATCAAATTATAGCCTTGCTGTAATTCAATATTACTGTCAACCCTGTAACGACCCGCAGGAAAATAAAGCGCTCTATTTTGCGGTGCTAATCTCGCTAATGCATTACGAATATTCTGTGTTTGATCACCTGCAGCATTTGGATATATTCCTTCAGCGGCGGCACAGTTAGTTAATTTACTATCCGGAGTAACGCTCGGCATATTGCTACAATAAAAATCCAGAGCACTCTGGAACAAGCCACCAAATCGCTGGTAAGTAGTACAACCAACGTCATTGCAAGCCTGAAGCAGTAGTAAGCTAATGCCATCTGTTAAATGTGATTGGGTTAAAGTATAAAATTCATCAACTTGGGTCTGGTCAATGAGGGTTGATGGCTGTTGACCTGATAACTGACGCGCAGCGATTAATCGGTACTCGGTCGCGCCGCTTGCTGGAAGCCAATCGATCAAGACCTCATTGCCTACTTGAGTAAACGTGATGTGTCGGTCTCTGGGAATGGTTGGTTTGCTTATTGAGCTAGTCGTCGCACTGCCTGTTGCTATCGGCAGCATGGCAGAAATCAAAATAAATATTAAAAACAATAATAAAGAATGCATTTTTTTAAGGTACACTGATTCACCCTTAATATTTGTATAAATACTGCCTATACAAATGTTGGCATTCTGGCGAAAACAACCAGAATATAATTAGCCACCTCCCTGTTGTTAGATGTTACTTTAAGGTTAGCAATCAAATAATTAACAATACAATCAAAAAAACCAAGTTTTTTTTATTTGTTGAATTGGCTATTAACTTAAATAATCACCCTAGCTTTAAATATAAAAAAAGCGGTCATAATGACCGCTTTATTGATTAATTTAATTATTGTTCAATCGAGAAAGATCATTTTATTTGCTCATTTTAATCGGTAGCTTTAAATAACACTGGCCATTACTTTCCGGATCGGGCAAATCTCCTGCACGGATATTCACCTGCAATGACGGGTACAACAACTGTGGAACCGCTAGCTTCGCATCCCTGCTGGTTCGAATATCGAGAAATGCCGCTTCAGTGACCCCGTCATGAATATGAAAATTTCTAGCTCGCTGCTCGGCGACAGTTACCATTGGGCAAGCCTCTCGGCCTTCAGGGTAGTCATGACATAACCAAAGCCGGGTGTCTTTTGGCAATGCCAGTATCTCTTTTAAAGAACGGTAAAGCGTTTTGGCATCGCCACCTGGAAAATCACAACGGGCAGTACCCACATCTGGCATAAATAGAGTATCGCCAATAAATAAGTCACCATCGCCGATTAAATAGCTAACACAAGCGGGTGTGTGCCCCGGGGTATGCATCACCATTGCCGGCAGTTCGCCGATAAAAAATTCACTGTTATCAGAAAATAAGAAATCAAACTGGCTACCATCGGCGGGTTGATCTGCTTCATTGAACGCATCAAAAAACGTTTTCTGTACTGTTTGAATATGTTCACCAATGCCTATTCTGGCACCAGTTTTTTGGCGTAAATAAGCACCTGCCGATAAATGATCGGCATGGGCGTGGGTTTCTAAAACCCATTTCAATAGCAAACCATCGCGGTGAATATCTGCCAGAATTTTATCGATAAACTTGCTGGAAATTTGGCCAGATTTTTGATCAAAATCCATCACAGGATCAATAATCGCCGCTTGCTGTGTTTGAGGATCGCTCACCAAATAACACCAGGTAGAAGTATCCTGATGAAAGTAAGGTCGAATGTCTGCCGACATAATATTTCTCCTTAAGGCAGATATAACAAGGCTAATTTTATCTGAGGCTTTATTCCAAGCCTCTTATGCCGTTACTAACGCCCAACTAGATAGTCCATTCCAGTTGCTGTGTTAGATAATCTACCGCTTGTTCGGTAGATAAAAACACCTTGCCTTGCCCTAGATGATCAATAAAACGGGTAGCTGCCAGTCGATCCATTACCGGCCCTTTCACTTCAGCCAGATGCAACACAATTCCGGCTGACTGTAATTTAGTTTGTAGTCTTTCCAATGATTCCAATGCGCTGGCATCAATGAAATTAATTCCAGAACAAATCAGCACCAAATGGCCTGATTGCCCCTCAGCTAATGCCAGCTGCATTAATGAATCTTCCACGACTCTGGCATTGGCAAAATACAAGCTTTCATCAACTCGTATCAGCAATAAACCTTGGTGCTGAGCCTGTGGATATCGCTTCAAGTTTCGGTAATGACCCGTAGCATCAACTCGGCCTACTCGAGCAATATGCGGCTGGCTAACTCTCCATACCAACAGAACAAAGGAGCAGCCAATGCCAATCAGTATTCCCAGCTCAACACCGCAAACCAGAACGGCTACAAAACTGGTAAATAGAGTAACACCATCTGCTTTGTTATAACGCCATGTTTGTAAAATACTTTTTATATCAATTAATGGTAATACGGCAATTAGAATCACCGCACCGAGCACTGCCTTAGGCAACTGTTCAAACCACTCGGTAAACCAAAGCAGTGTAATCAATAATAAAACTGCACTAATCACTGAAGCCAGCGTGGTTTTAGCACCTGCAGCGTCATTAACCATCGACCGACCAAAGCCGCCAGCCACCGGCATAGTGCCACTAACTGCCGAGCCTAAATTGGCAATGGCTAGAGCAAATAATTCGTTATCTGGCTCGATGGTTTCTCGTTTTTTTCCTGCCAATGCCGTTGCAACAGAAACGCTTTCTAAAAAGCCGACCAAGGCAATTAAAAATGCCGAGGGCGCTAATATCCATAGGTTATGCCAAATTGATTGGTTATCTGGCGTCTGAAAAATATTAACCACTGATATTTCAGGTAGGCCGGCCGGAATTGCACCGACAATCTTAACGCCGGCAGACTGGTCATAATCGCCAAGGCCAATCACCAACAAACCAAAGATAACCGCAGCCATCGGCGCTGCCTTACCCAGCATGCTAGCCAATGTTTTAGACATTCCGAGACGGGTTAACCCAGCAGGAAGTAAACTTTTCCACAGCACTAAAAGTAGTAATGCAACGCCAGCAATCATGAGTGTTGTTGGGTTTAATTGTTCAAGCCGCTGCCAAAAAGTCATCATCAACTCAGCAGCACCATGGGCACCTGCTAGAGAAATACCGCTAATATGACTCAGTTGGTTCAGAGCGATAAGCACTGCTGCACCAGCAGTAAAACCACTAATTACAGCATGGCTGAGAAAGGCAACCACTTGCCCCATCCGAAGCATTCTCAATAGCAATAAAAATAAGCCAGTCAGCAACGACAATTGAACCGTCAGTTGTAAGTATTGTTGGCTACCAATTTCAGCAAACGCCAACACTGCTTCACCCGTCATCAAAGAAGCAATTGCAACCGGCCCAACTGCCAAAGATCGGCTAGAACCAAACAGGCTATACAACAATGTCGGCAAAATAGCGGCATATAAGCCCATCTGAGGTGGCAAACCCGCCAACATGGCGTAGGCCATACCTTGCGGCACCAGTAGCACTGCGACGACCGCACCTGCCAGTAAATCAGCGACTAGGTCAGACTGTTGATAACTTTTTCGCCAGGCAAGCCACGGAAACCAGCGAGTCCAACGGTTATGGGAATTACTCATTAGCTAGTCACCAACACATCATGAAAAAGTTGTTTATTCGTTTTGGCTAATATAATCAATCGTCAAACCTTGGCCAATGTTTATTTTATTGATCCGTCGAACGACTACGGCAATACCCTCAAGTACCACAAATCATCGAACTAGTTTGGGTATATGCCATGTTATAATGCGCCCTGACTTGAAATACCGAAAGCGAAGAGAAGATAGATGAAGATCTGGGTTGATGCTGATGCTTGTCCTGTTGTGATGCGGGAAATTCTGTTTCGTGCTGCTGAGCGCACGCAAACACCCCTGACCTTAGTCGCCAACCAGCATATTCGCGTGCCGCCTTCGCAGCTAATTCGCATGATACAGGTCCCCAGCGGATTCGATGTAGCAGATAACGAAATTGTCCAAAGAGTAGAAAAGGGCGATCTGGTGATTACCGGCGATATTCCTTTGGCAGCCGAAGTGATTGAAAAAGGCGCACTGGCGTTAAATATTCGCGGTGAGTTATACAGTAAAGAAAATATTCGTGAGCGATTGAATATGCGAGACTTTATGGAAACTATGCGTTCTAGCGGCATTCAAACCGGCGGCCCTGCAGCACTGAGCAAAACCGACCGAATGGAATTTGCCAACCAGCTAGACCGCCAGTTGGCAAAATTGAAACAGTTGAAAAAGTAATTACAGCTACTTTAATAGCGGATGATCTTCAGGCAGCTGGCGAGACATCCACAATGCCAGCTTATGCTTCATATTCGGCTCATCTTCCTGACCTTTAGCCAGCGGCTGAATCAGCTTGTCATGCACTAATAATCGATAGATAAAACGTAATTTGTCTTTGGCAGAATCGGTGGCGCTAAACTCACCTACCTTCCGTTTATTGGCGTAAATTTCACCAACTCTCAACGCTTCGAGCACTAGCTGTGGTTCGTTCTTAACTTTGGTCTTTGCCATGCGCCACTCCCACTAACCTGTTTTAATGCAAACCGCCTATGCAGCGAGCTGCTCTCAATACCAACGGCCTTCAATGCAAACTACATTAGCCTAAACAAATGACCAAATTCAAATCACCGGTCAGTCACAAACAACCATCGGTTTATCTAATTTGATTTGAGCATTAACTGATCTAAAAGGTAAAAAATGAAATCTCTTTATTTATTTTTCGTTATCTTGCTATGTGGCTGTCAGGCACAACCAGTCAAGCAAGCGGCAACTTCTCAAAACCAGCAGTCGCTAAGCCAATCACTCGCCACACAGCTTGTCGGCTGCCCAGATAATTTCCAAAACAGCCATCTCTTTAATAACGAGCTGCTCTCTGTAAACCAACAGCGAATCGTGATTGAACAAGGCAAGAAAGAACCCCGCGGCATTGGTAGCTTCAGTATTCGGTTATATGGAGCCAATCCACAGTTCCCTTATGATGATTTTCTAGATGGACTGATCAGAATGCGAGACGGTAGTGTGTCCAATATATTCATCGATCAGCAGCAAACATCAGATGAAGTTATTGTTGTTGAGATACAATCTTCTGGCTCTGGCGGGTATAAAACGCAGGAGTTATTCAAAATAAAAAATAATAAGATTGAGTTTATTGAAACTAAAGATCTTTCTTTTTAATTCTCAGAAAAAAATCATCTTTAAATATAAGTAGGTAAAAATATGATTGAATTTTCTATTCCAAGTCGCCACACCCTAAAAATTAACCATGTCGTTTTCGACTTTAACGGCACATTAGCTATAGACGGAATCTTGGTTGATGGTGTTGCTGAGAAGATAAACTTGTTAGCAAACCAAGTGACATTTCATGTAATCACTGCAGACACCTATGGCAATGTGGCGCAGCAATTAACAGGCATTAATTGCCAGCTATACAACCTAAGCCAGAATAAACAGTTTACCGACAAGCTCGCCTATATCGAACACCTCGGCACACAACAATGCATTTGTGTCGGCAATGGTTTCAATGATCGTGAAATGCTGCAACATGCCGGGCTTGGCATTGCACTGGTTCAGCAGGAAGGCTGTTATATGCCAACACTAATGGCTGCAGATATCGCCTGTCATTCAGTATTAGATGTGTTTGGATTTCTAGAAAAACCCGCAAGGTTGTTGGCGACTTTGCGGGTATGATTTTTTAATGTTTCGTAAATTAAATACTTATTCAAATAAATATCTATGGATTGTATTACGACAACATTCACTTGATTTTCTATTTTTCATAAAAAAGCCACTTCTTTAAAAGAAGTGGCTTTTTACCAATCTTATAAATTCCTACGGATTACGCGGAAACTTATCAAAATTCGGCTGACGCTTTTCATTGAAAGCGTTGCGGCCTTCCTGACCTTCTTCGGTCATGTAGAACAGCATGGTCGCGTTACCAGCCAGTTCTTGCAGGCCTTGTTGGCCGTCGCAATCGGCGTTGAGTGCGGCTTTCAAGCAGCGCAGCGCCATAGGTGAATTCTGTAGTATTTCGCGACACCAGGTAACGGTTTCCTGTTCCAATTTTTCTAGTGGAACAACAGTATTTATCAAGCCCATATCTAATGCTTCTTGTGCGTCGTATTGACGGCAAAGGAACCAAATTTCGCGAGCTTTTTTCTGACCAACCAAACGTGCCATGTAGCTGGCACCGAATCCGCCGTCGAAGGAGCCAACCTTTGGGCCTGTTTGACCGAAACGGGCGTTTTCTGCTGCGATGGTTAAATCGCACACCATATGTAATACATGGCCACCGCCAATGGCATAACCCGCAACCATCGCCACTATCGGCTTAGGGCAGGTACGAATATCGCGCTGTAAATCGAGTACGTTTAAATGGTGAGTACCGTCAGAGTCTTTATATCCGCCGTAATCGCCGCGTACCTTCTGGTCGCCGCCAGAACAAAAAGCCAGGTCACCGGCACCGGTAAAGATAATCGTGCCGACCTGCTCGTCGTAACGGGCATCAGACAAAGCCTGAATCATTTCTTTTACCGTTTGCGGACGAAATGCATTGCGCACTTCTGGCCGGTTAATGGTAATTTTGGCGATGCCTTCGGCTTTATGAAACAGAATGTCCTGATACTTTTCTGAACAGTCTTTCCATTCGATCTGACGATATTCTTGAGTATTATTAGGTTCCATTGAAACCACCGCTCCTCTATTTACAACAACTAATCACAGCGAAAAATCACTAAGGCAGCAAGTGATTGCTCACTTACACAGCCGATTGATCGATGTATTGGTTAAAATTTAATGATTTTTCTACTAGCAAGCATCTGACTATTTATGCAGCGCATACACTGCGTCAATTAATGCCTGTGGATTATCTAGATGCACATTATGTCCGCAATCAACTACGCTACGTATTTCTATTGCAGTGCAATTACTTTCATATTTTTGATTCGCTAGCTCAGTCGCTAGCTGGGAAAACTTTTGATCGTTTGCACCATGTAAATAAATAACAGGACATATCATATTAGTTAACAATTTTATGTAATTCGTCTGTAATCCCAATGAAAAATTATTTAAAGCCTGGGCTAAAGCAGATGGACTTTGATTGTTAGCTCTCTTCATTTGTAGTTTATGGCGTTTTCTTTCTGATAAATAAGCAAAAACTGGCTGCGTATACCATTGAGATAAAAATAATTCGATATTCTGATCGATTATCTTTTTTGCCCATTTTTGGTCATGGATAATTCGCTCTTGTTTCTGTTGCGCGTCGATTAATCCATAGCGGGCAGATTCAATCAACAAACCTTGTAATCGAGTCAATTGATTGTTTTGTTTAAGATAATCAATCAATACCATGCTTAGTCGGCCGCCCAGAGAATAGCCAACAAGGGAGAATTGTTTAATCGATAGCTGATCGATTACTTGCAGCAACTGTTGTGGGAAAATCGAAAAATCTGATGCAATAGAATCGCTTTTACCATGGCCAGGTAAATCAACTAGCACACAATAAAAATCATCTGCCAACGATTGAGCAATTGATATCCAATCAGCGTGTGAACCTAAAAAACCATGCAAGAAAATCAGTGCTGGCTTATTGTTGCTCCCGACACAGAGATAATTCAATGACTCACCGGATAATTCACTAGCAACTGCCATTAACTGAATTCCTTGATCAGCTGTTTGATTTGCTGGGCTGCGCTGCCAGGCGCAGTGAAAACTTCAATAATACTCGGCAGATTCGAGTTCAATGCCTGTTGATAAACCGGCTTAAATTGCGCCAGTTCGGTCACCGGCTGGTAATCCACAGCAAACATCGCCGCAGCCTGTTGCATTTTCCGGCCATGCGGCCGTTGAAAACAATCTCGGCCCAGCGTTGAAGTGGTGCTATCTGCTGGAATCGGCAGCATATGGAAAATACCACCGCCATCGTTATTGATCACTACCAATACAAAGTTGTCATCAAAGTTTGCCAGCAGTTCGAGTGAATTCAGGTCATGCAGCAGCGATAGGTCACCGAGTAACATCGAAAATTTCTGTTTCGTAACAGTTGTTTGAAGTGCCGATGCAACACCCACCGCCGAAGCTAGCAAGCCATCTATACCGCTGGCCCCACGGTTAGTAAATACTTGCTGACATTGAATTTTTTCTAGTTGTTCACAGGTGTTTTGACTTGAAGTCTGTCGACCATGACCGACCATTTCAGCCAAACGTACTGGCAAGCTATTACCAACAAATATTGCCGATGGTGCCAGCTGCAAAAATTGCCGGCTGATATTCATTTCATCGGCGGGCCCGGTTTGTTGGCTATCTAACCAATCATCTAGCTTTGTGGATAACTGTTGCTGTTGATTTTGTAATGCCTTAAGCCAAACGCCATCATTCTTTATTGTTTGATTTTCAATTGCTTGGATTAGTTGCACACAGGCTTTAGCAACATCAGCTGTCCAGCGTTGGTGGAATAGATGGTCTGGATCTTGTCGCTGGGGTTGTCGGCTAATCATCAGACTATTGTGCCAATTACCGGCATTGGCTTTGGCAGTAATCCACTGGCCGAGTCTTTTACACACCAGCCTTGGCCCAAGCTGAATCAATACCTCGGCTTGATCTAATAAAGCTTTGCTCTGGGGGTTCACCAACAACAAGTCGCTATGGCTCAGCACGCCCGGCAAACCTTTCAAACCACTTTGAATATCAGCCACTAATGGCCAGCCGAACACTTGAGATAATTGCAGCGCAGCTTGGCTATCTTCTGTGGATAAGTCACCGGTGATGATTAAGCCCTTGCGAGCTGAAAAGCTACTAACAAGGCGATTGCAGTAGGATTGCTCAAGCTGTGGGTAACTTTGTAGATAATCAGTGAAAACCTGTGCAGAATTTAACCATCTCGCTGGAATCCTCAACAGCTCTGGATTAATCGGTTGTTCAACACCTGGGTACAAAGGCTCGCGCAGCATTAAATTAATGTGCACCGGCGCTTGTTGGGATTGAGCGTTAAACAGCAGCTGATCCAACTCGGTTAAATAGCTGGCGATTGGCTGTTCAATAGTGGGGAGCCAATTAGTTTCTGCAGCGAGATAATTAGAAAAAATACCTTGCTGAATAATCGCCTGATTGGCTGCGCAATTAATTAGTTCGGGCGGGCGGTCAGCGGTTAATAAAATTAGCGGCACGCCCGTTTGAAAAGCTTCGACCACTGCTGGTAATAAATTCGCCACCGCAGAACCTGAAGTCGTCACAATTACCACCGGCTTGCCACTGGCTTTAGCTAATCCGAGGGCTTTAAATGCCAAGCCGCGCTCATCGAAATGCCAATGCTGTTTTAAGCGGCTAGTTTGCGCAGCCAGCGCTAAAGGTGCCGAGCGAGAACCGGGAGCCAGGCAAATATGCTGCACGCCTAACCGGGCTAATTCTTCCAACACAATCGAAGCGAACAACTGGTTTAATCCAGCTGCCAGCGGCAATTTAAATGGAATGTTTAGCGTTGATCGATCGCTTGCATTGGATGTTGAACCGGAGAGAGGCACGGATCCTCCTGCTTGAACAGGGATAAGAGCGCCGAAGTCTTGGCATTAATTTCTTGCCATTCGGCTTGTGGGTTAGATCCAGCAACAATACCGGCACCAGCGAAAGCCTGCAAACTGCCTTCTTTAATTCGGACACTACGAATGGTGACACAAAACTCGCTAGAGTCTGCTTTGATACAACCGGCAGCACCAGCATACCAACCACGGAAATAGCCTTCGTGCTTTCGCAACCATGCCATGGCATTTTCTCGCGAAACACCGCCCACGGCTGGCGTAGGGTGCAAGGTTTGCAGTAAATCGGCATCGCTGTCTTTCTTCAATACGCCACGCAAGGTGTGGCGTAGGTGTTGTACTTTACTCAGCCGAACCAACGACATGTCCTGGCTGTGTTCTAGCTGCTGACACAAAGGCTGTAACCGGTTGTGGATATCTTCCAGCACCAAACGGTTTTCATGGCCATTTTTTGAATCATTAAGCAGTGCTTGGGCCAATGCTTGATCTTCAGCTTTGCCTTCACTACGCGGTGCAGTGCCCGCCAAAGCTTCAGTACGCAGCAATAAGCCACGACGCTGGAACAATCGCTCAGGAGTACAACTGACAAAGGCATCTCGATCATTCAACTGCCAGCCAAAACGGAAACTCTCGGCTTCACGCTGACCCCAGTCGGCTAATAAACGCCACGGACTGAGTGCATGAGCGGCCTTCCATTCAGAGCAGCGTGACAGTACAACTTTCTGCATATCGCCACGCTTGAAAGCTTGCAGCAACTGCTTAACTCTATCTTGCCAGCCGTTGTAGGCCGGGTGATGAACAGGCTGGCCTAATAACATCGGCAATTCAGGCAAACCGGTGGGATATTGCAAACTGGCAAGAGATTTTCTGGCTCGATTCAGTTCTGCATCAACTTGGCCAGGTTCCAGCAACAAGTTGATCGCTAAAACATGGCGCTGATTCTTTTCTACTAGCTCAATTCGCGGTAAAACCATCTGGCCGCAGCCAAAGCCGCCCCATTGGGTGGCTTGTTGGTCAAACGAGAAAGCAGACATAATCGCCGCATCCCCATCGCAATTTTTCAGCAGCTCACTAGCAGTCTTGAGCAGAGGAGATACCTCGGCTACATTCACTGGCATTTTCACCGCATAACCAATACCAGCGCGAATGGCTTTGCCATCACGATCTCGCCAGTAAGTGCGGGGAAGCATTCTCTGAGCCTGTAGCCATTCCAGTGCTGAAATGGGTTCTACAGGAGTCTCCAGCCGGATCAAACGTCGTTGATCTAGTGGGTTTATGCGCTTTTTGGTGTCTATCAACTGTTGATCAAGACTGGCACAAGCGCGAGAATAACCTGGAATAAACTGCGTCAAGGTAGCGCCTTTAAAAAGACATGAGAGCCGAGCTGCTAATGTAACAAAATCCAAATCGACTTTGCTTGATCACGCTCAATATCAATGACTTATAGTTATTTTTATTGGATCGATAAGTAACTGTCAGTATCCATGTACTATTGTCATTAGCAATACTGCAAAAGAGGTAGCCAATGACTGAAATCTTGACTTTGGTGTTATTTTTGGTGAATTCATCGGTAGTTAGCGAATTCAATAACCTGCCACGTTGTCAGTTAATCTCACCACAAAACCATATTATTGAAACCCGGCTAGCCAATAATGACCAATCACGCAGCCAAGGTGTCAGTGGTTTGCAGCCAGAGCAGTTTTCTTCTCAGCAAGGCTTGTTGTTTGTTTACCCCCAAAAAGATCATCGAAAGTTCTGGATGCCAGACACCTGGTTTGACCTCGATTTATTCTGCCTTGATAGTCAGTTAACCATTACCGATATTCAAAGAAATTTACCGCATCACCCAAGCCGTAAAGCGCCGATTCCTCGCGCCAAGCGAATGGAGTGTCGATATATGTTGGAGATGAAAGCAAACTCGCCGATTGCTGCAGCACTTCAGCCACAGCAACAGCTGAAACAACAGGGTTGCTTCTAATTAGGGCTGCTCTTTATAATCTTTGAGTGATTGTAGATCCGATTCAAAAGTAGCTAATTCAGCAGCTTCATCTTCGTTTAGCGCATCCGGCAAAAAGCATTCCCAGCCCTTAATCATTTCGACTAAATCGGTGATATAGGCAAAGAAAACCCAAGGCTCTACTTGCTTGTTAAATAGATCCAGCGCTTCGGTTCGGCTAATAAAATAGGTTTCCACCAGCTGATCATCAAAACATTTTATGATCTGTGGTTTAAGCTCATGAAGATGATTTTCAGAACATAGTAAAACCAAGTAATCCCAAACTTCTCCGGCAGACCGCTCCAGCTTTTCAGTACACAGCTGTTGTAGATAATCCACTAATTGTTGGCGAGGTAGGTCCTGTTCTTTATAAAGAATAAACAGCGCTTGCAGCATTACCACACGCAAGAAATCATCGGCTTCTTGATCTTCGATCAGCTGTTTTAGCGGTGCTAAATCGCCATGGCACAAGGAAGCGATAATCTGTGGAAAAGCTTCAGGAAGTACATCACCTAACAGTAAATCCAGGTGCTGCTGACCATTTTTTAGTAGCTTGATAATCAAAGGCCAAGCTTGTTTTTCACGCCACTGTGCCATCACTAACAAGCTGAAAATATGCCGGAAATAGCTGCTGTTTTTGGTAAGAATTTGATCGGGATGATTGGCTAAAACAGAGAGTTCTTCAGCCAGTAAAGGGTAAAAAGCCTGACGACGTTGCAGCACTTGTTGCAACGCTTCACGGGGAAAATAACCGCTGAGGTTTTCCAGCTCAGACCACACTTCTTGATGGTCACACATCACGGTATTTTTCATGATAATTCACCCCTTTTTTTATTGCTGGCTGACACGCCATATTCACCCGCTGAGCAAGTGAGATTAATGATACACGCCTGCAGCATCAAGCGTAATCAAATCTGTTTGATCAACTAGAGATCAACTAGAAAGAGGCGCTAACCAACGATCATATGTCTATTTAGCAATCAAGCAGGTTCAACTTGGGTTGGGGGATTTGGTCGCTGAATTAGCGACTGGGTTTGAGCATCGTTTTGATTAAATTCGGGCAAATTGGCGAAGTATTTTTCGAACTCATGGCAAGGCAATGGCCGGGAATAAAGATATCCCTGAGCCAAGTCACAACCTTGCTCCATCATAAATTGTTTTTGTTCTTTTTTTTCAATGCCTTCAGCAACAATACCAATGTTCAAACATTGACACATTGCAATAATCGCTCGAACAATCGCGCCTTCATCTTCATCAGGCAGTTTAAATACAAAGCTACGGTCAATTTTCAACCGATCCAACGGCAATGCATTTAAATAGCTCATCGATGAATAACCGGTACCGAAGTCATCCAGCGCAACCATAATGCCCATTGAGCGAATTTGTGCCAGTAGCCTGCCTGCTTCCACTGGATCCGACATTAAATAGCTTTCAGTAACTTCAAATTCCAACCATTCCGGTCGGCAAGCAGTACGCTCTAATACTCCTTCAACCCGAGCAATCAAGCCCGGTTGGTGCAGCTGAGCCATCGATATATTGACCGATATTCGCTCTAGCTGAATGCCTTTTTCTTTCCAGCGCGTCATCTGATTACAGGCAGTTTCCAGCACCCATTCACCCAAGGGTAAGATCAGGCCTGATTCTTCTGCCAACGGAATAAATTTATCTGGTGTGATAAAACCTAGTTGTTGGTGATTCCAACGAATCAATGCCTCAGCACCAATAATGTTGCCAGAGACCATGTCGTGCTGTGGCTGGTAGTAGAGTTCAAAGTCTTTACGAGCGAGTGCCAGACGTAAATCACCTAAAAGGTTTAATCGCTCTCTGGCTTTTACTGTCATGGATATGTCGTAAAACTGCCAGCGGTTACGGCCTTTGTCTTTGGCCTGATACATCGCGGCATCAGCATTACGAATCAACGTATCGACGTTCTTGCCATTTTCTGGGTAAAGCGCAATACCAATACTTGGTGAGAGATACACTTCCTGGCCAGAAACCGTCACGCTATCTTCCATTAAAGTGGATAACGTTTGCGCCATTTCTTCTGTCTGAGCACCATTGCAGCGAGGCATCACCATAACAAACTCATCGCCACCAAGTCGCGCCAGCATCTGATCTTCACTGAGCATGCATTGGAAACGACTAGCCACCGCTTTTAACAGCAAATCGCCTACTTCATGGCCGAGACTATCGTTAACCATTTTAAAATGGTCCAAATCGATAAACAGCAAGGCACCGACTTCACCTTGCGACAACATTTGGGTTAATTCTTCATAAAGTTGGCGGCGGTTAGGTAGGCCGGTTAAAGAATCCTGGTGCGCCATTTCATAGAGTCGGCGACGATCTTCAAATCGCTCCATTACCAGTTCAAAGAAACGTACCGATGCAGAAACCTTCCCTTGCTCTGTCATTCCAGGCTCAAAGCTTTTTGATGATTCAACTGAAGCATGAATTGAAACAAAGCCAATTAAGCGACTACGGCAAACAATCGGCTCAAGCATTCTTACCGGTGAATGAACCTGTTCGCAATAATCCATAAATTGAGCCCAATCTTCAGACGCTTTAATCAGTGAAATCAATTTAGCTGGGCGCTGGCGAATATCTTTTAACTTTAACTGGCACTGTTCTGCCATTTTTTGTTTTATTGCCGCTTGAACACCACTAGCACCTTCCAGAATAACTTGACCAGAAGTTTGAACTGTCCAATGCAAGCAAACTGTTTCGGGTAATTCGGCTTCCAGCATCTTACTAAACATGGCCGATACTCGACGACGAGATTCCATGGTCGAAGATGCTTCCAACATTTCACGACGGCTGCGCTGTGCTAGTTCTGCCTGACGACGTGCTTTAATTTGCCACTGCAGTGAACGGTTCCAGACCAGTACCGCCATAATGCCAAGAAAAATCATGCCGATGATCAAATATATACCCAGCTGACGAATTTGATCCCAGATTGAATCATCCTGACCGGTTAACCAACGTCGCTCTAGCTGACGCCATTGATCCGTCGAAATACCCGACAAACCTTTTTGTAATATATCAATCAGCTGACGCTTATCCTTGTTGGTACCGAAGGATTCCTGGTAATCCAAAACCACATCACCGGCCATTTCAATGTCATTAATGCTTGATTGACGAGCATTCCACTCAATACTGCCAGACACACCTGCAATCAAGTCAATGCTACGGTTAGATAAGAGCTTCAATAAATCTTTTGAAGTATCTGCTTCAAAAACAATTGCTTCAGGATGATTTTTAATTAGCCATTCTGATAATAATGTACCGCGAGAAACACCTATTTTAACACCAGTTAGATTATTGGTATCAATTTGGGTACCACGCTTGGAGAAATATCGGTTTTCTATATAAAGATAAGGCCTTGTAAATTCGTAGTTTTTTCGCCGTTTTACACTTGGGTTTATCGCAGCAGCGACATCTAATTCACCAGACAGTACCGCAGTTTTTACTTCTGCAAAACTTGGATAGAGACGATATCTAAATTGAAGATCTAACTGCTTGGCGATTAGTTGCAGAACATCATGGGAATAACCTGCTACCCGACTATTTTCACCAGCAAAATAATAAGGTGGGACTGAAACCATTCCTATTGAGAAGGTACGGTCTTTTTCCCCCAACCAAGCTTGCTCTTGCTCAGTTAAGCTAGTTGCAGCGCTAACAAGGCTGTATAGCAGCAAGCAAACCGCTACCGCGATTCTGATCACGCTTTTCTCCCTGAGGCTGTTAAAAATAAATTGATCAAGAAAATAACAAGCTTCGATAGCAGGTTCTTTGATGTAGGTTATCTTGGCTGGTGCAAGCCATAGCTATCCGCAAAAAAATGTGACAAAAGTTCAACTTTAATCAATTGCTAAAGGTGATCCTCAGGTTTTACTACCTATTCATTTGAATCTATGGCAGCAAAAAATTCATTTTTTTTAAAATTGATAGATGGTATTTTTGCTATACAACGATTATTCGTTATAACAAAATTCTAAAATAACAAATATTTTCATAGACTAATAATTATAAAAAAACATGTTCTTTTAAAACTATTTTTAAAGACATGTCATTGTAATCAAAGATTATCTCTCAGCAAGATGTCATAGGCTATTCAAAAGCAGTTTTAACCTCAGGGATAGATATCGAAAGTCAATGGAGCTGTTTAGCTGACAAGGATATAATAAAAAAAGTACTACTCAGGTCAGCCGAGACTATCTACATGCGCTATATCAAGCTATTACCCGCTCTAGCAGTAACATTTATGTTATCTGGCCCAGCTTCTGCCTTTGACATTCTAGATTGCCCGCAAAAGCAAAAGCTTTGTAATACTCGCTGCGAGTTAAGCAATATCGGAGAAGAAACGAAGCAATCAAGCTGCAAGGCAAAATGTTTGGGAGAAAGAACCCGCTGCTCGGCGCAACAAGGGGTAGAGAAAGCGAAAGCGTTAAGTAATGAAGCTGTTGATGCGAGTAAAGGTGCTCTAGATAAGGCTAAGGCGTTTATTGATGGTTTGACAGAATAAAAAAACGCGGAGACCAGCTCCGCGTCTGACATATTTGTCAAAAACTCAGCAACACACCAGGCTGATATAAATACCTGCCTGCATAATTACCCTAACTTTCAGCTTGTCTTTTATCTATACCTCTATTGTGTTTGTTTGACACAACATCCTGAGCTAGTTTTATTGCTTTTTTAACAAGAAAAAACAGCCAGTTAAAAAAAATACAACTGTTTTTCTTGATTACCACTTTAGAGGTAAGCGTTAATCTGGCTTGATTTTAATCGCCTAGTAATGAAACCTTTTTACCCAATCTGCGGCGAATTCGACGTGCTACTGGATCCCGCTGCTCTGGGCTACAACGAACACTGAGCCGATCATTAGAAACAATTAACTCTGCCAAAGTTTGCTGTTTCTCTAACCAGGGAATGCTAAACGACAGCAATACTCCATTCGAGTCATAACTTGCATCCGACAGCAGTAGTTCATCACTAGGGTTTCGACCGGCCAGTGTTTTTAGTGCGTCATAAGCTTCAGGAACGGAGCATTCTAGTTTCCAAACCTGCAAACCTGCTGTTGTTTGATCCGCTTTGACATTCTTTTCAGTGGCTTTAGCTTCTAATGACGGTACTTGAGCTTGTAAGGTTTCTTCTATTGGTGATTGCTGCAAAATAGCATCCACCATTTCATCGGCTTGCTTTTCCATTTGCTGAAAAACTGTCTGGCGAATATCAAAATAACGCGTCAGCAAAATTTGAAGATCCGAAGTACCAAGATCGGTTAATTCTTGCGCATGAGATTCAGGCAGAATCCATGGCGCACAGCCAAAGATAAATAGCTCACCTCGAATTTCGACCAGACGAGCAAACAAAATGCCTTCAGAAGCAATTTGCATCGATAACACTTGCTCGCGCACCAACAATTTTTTTCCAGTCGCCAACTGTTTTAACTGAATGCTGCTGCCAGCAGTCACCTCAGTTACTTGGTAATAAGCAAAGCCTTCTTTACAACCAGCCAGAATCAATTCACGAGACAAACGCTCGGTTTTCTCGGCAAAGCTAGATAAAAACTGTTCGGCAACTGAGAGCTTTTGACCTTCGGGTTTCCAATTGAAAAACAGCCATGGAAAGAAAAGCTCTTCTACTTCACTTTGTTGCTCTTCATCCATGGTCAACGGATGGTCACAAGTGAAGGCTTTCCATGCTTGGCTCATCGCATCTGGAGCGGAACCATTACGGAAAAAGGAATAGAGTGCTGGCATCAAACGACCAGAACAATCTTGCAGCTGTTGATGCAGTTGATCTGGGTTAGCCTTGCCTGTGCTGTTCATACAGCAGCGCTTATGCTTTTTACCGCTACCGCATGGGCAGGGTTGATTACGTCCAGTCTTCTGATTCACCGAAACTACCTGTCGTCAAATAACAAAGCGCAGAATAATAACTTTTTTTATGCACAGATTGCCTTGATCCAGACAGATAGCAGCACAATTAATCCAATCTGGTTAGATATTATTCAGAATGCTAGCGGCCTGTGAATAAAAAACAGTCTTCGCCAGTGATTTTTAAGCATTAAACACTTTATTTTTGCGCTTTCTGTAAGGTTTTTCTTCTGCTTGCAACTAGTAGCCATCAGCGGCAAATATTCAATTTACATCGCTTAGTCATAAGAACAAAAAAGGGCTGTGGATTAAAAAACAACCGACCCTTTATCAGTCTGTATTTTGAAGTTTGATCGCGCATGGTTTCATAACTTATCAACAACAAAATAATTTCCTGCGATTCGAAAACCTTCATCTCCAAAAAAAAATTAAAAGATCTTCTCATAGCAACAGCTGGCGACATATTGATTGTACCCAGCCTTGTCGAGTGAAGTAGTCAGATCAAAGAATTGATGAATTACAGAAGATGTAGAATTAACGTTATTTAATTTTATCAATTTTACTTGTAATATTTATTCGCTAAGCAGCAGATAAGATTACTCTTATTTGACTGTTCAAAAAAATTTCAAGAAAGTTTTTTGGGGAGATGGGTGTGATTAATAAATTCAAAAAATTAGCTAATTATGCATTTCTGGTCGGTTTGTTTTTTGTTGGATATGAGCTGTGGGAAATTTATCAGCAACGCAACATTAATCAGGAAGCCGTTACGGTTGAAATTGGTGAGTTGGCCAATACTGGTAATCAATTAAGGTATGCAACGGTCAACGGCGGTACTGTCGATCTAGCCAACGTTTATGAATACACTATTCAATCCAGAAAGAAAAAACGCCAGCTGGGTAAAACCTTCTATACCCCTGTTATCATCTCTTCAACCGGTAAGGTCGCTTATATTTTGGACAGCGAGCAAGCACCATCGATTACCGACTTAATCGGCACGGCAAGTTATACCGGGTTATTGCGTGACGGGTCAGAGGTTCCATCTAGCCTGAGAGAGAAGTTCGATGCAGCTTATCCAAATAGTAATTATCAATTATTAGATAGCTCATATGAACCTAAAACTTTGAAAGAAAAGATGTTCGATTTAAAAGACGCCATCGCTTTAATGCTAGGCGGTTTGATAATTCGCTTACTACTTAATCTTTTTAATAAGCCTGATGTGACCAAAAAGGACCCACAAACTGAGCAAAAAAATAAACAAGCAGCATAAAAAAATGCGGCTGGTTATTAATCAGCCGCACTCTAAAACTGGCGAATATTTACATCCAGTCAATAACTTCCAGATGGTTTTGGTCTTCAGTTTTTCTCTGAACCAGTAATTGATCACAACCGTGGAAGGTCACCAGTAAAGTGCCTGGTTTAGCATGGCGTAAAAATACTCGATCGGTGAAACCTTCTTCACCTGGCCATGGGTAGGAAAACACCACATCAATGTCTTGATGAGATAATTCTGTTTGCTCCCAAGCCAACTTGTCGTAAGTCATAATCATTCGAGAATGCTTGTCTGACAAGGTTTCGTCGCCCGGTACGAAAAAAGTGCCTTCACAATAAGTAATCGGTAAATTTTGTGCTTCGGCAATTTCACGAGCTGCGACTACAAACTGGTGATGAAATTCGATTCCTAATGACTTAAAGCCATTCAATGCGGCAACACCACACACACCGCCTAATCCACTACCCCAATCACAAAACTGATTACCAGCGGGTAATCCTCGTCTCTGGATCTCTTCAAACGCCCGATTCACTGTGGGTAACTGGCTACCAATGCATTTATCCCCATCATCACCCGTTAACTCTGCACTGCGGTTGTTCACGGCATCAATCAGCTTGAGCAGCTCAGGGCTAAGTTTAAATTCACTCATCGAGTGTGCCGAACCTGTGTAGGTCATGGTTATAAAGCTCCAATAAGCCGGGTAACTAAAATAGAGAAGTGAGATCGAATTGATCAAAAAACAGACAGCTCATAGGACTGTGAACTGCCGCAGAGGCGACACCTTAAACCAGATTGACTCCAACTGGGTATCTTTTATCCAGTTGTTGCTGATTAACAACATCATCATCAGTTTTGCACAGGACGACTCTATTGAGTCGCAGTGATTGATGATCTGCTATTTTGGTCACCACTCGGTAGTCAGAAACTAATCGATAGATTAAATATTACTACTTCTTAACATCGCTTTTTCGCGGCATAATCCTCACCTGTTAAGCAATGCAGTGACCTGCTGAGCTAAGTGGTTAAATTAGGTATTGGAATTATGACAGATATCCCCAGCACAGCAGTTCAAATGGTCTGCCAAAGTTGTCAGGCTTTAAACCGTTTGCCAAAAGCACGTCTTGAAGATCAGCCAGTTTGTGGAAAATGTCATGAAAAGCTTTTCCAACAAAAACCGGTCGAGCTTAATCAAAGCAACTTCAATCGATTTATCAGTAAAAATGCATTGCCAGTGGTTGTTGATTTCTGGGCGCCTTGGTGTGGCCCGTGCAAATCGATGGCACCGGGTTATGCACAAGCCGCTGCCGAACTAGAGCCGTCGGTGATTTTAGCCAAACTAGATACCGAGCAAGCACAGCAGCTGGCAGCGCAATACAATATCCGCAGCATTCCAACCCTGATTCTATTCAAAGAGGGTAAAGAAATCGATCGGGTGAGTGGGGCACTGCCAAAGCAGCAGTTAATAAACTGGATTAAGAAAAACCAATGATAAATATAGATTCAGAGAAAAAAATTGCTGTATTAATAGATGCAGAGAATACATCTTATTCTATTCTTGATAATGCTTTAAAAGAACTATCTAAACATGGGCATATTATTGTAAAGAAAGCTTATGGTGATTGGAGTTCATCATATCTTAGAAACTGGAAAGAACATCTTAATGAATTAGCTATTAGCCCTGTTCAGCAGTTTTCATATACGCAAGGAAAAAATTCATCCGACGCTGCTATGATAATCGACGCCATGGATTTACTATATTCAAATAAATTTGATGCTTTTGTTTTATTCAGTAGCGATAGCGACTTTACTAAATTAGCATCAAGGCTAAAAGAATCGGAAATTTATGTTTTTGGTGTTGGTAAAAAACAAACTCCTAAAGCATTCATTAATGCATGCGATGATTTTTTGTATTCTGAAGTTTTTTCTGAAAAAAATACAGATAAAGAAATAACAATAACCAAAGAAAAGAAAGAAACTAAAACTACAGGATTATCTATCAGAAACAAATTAAGAATGGACACTAATCTTGTTAAACTACTTAGATATGCAGCTTCAGAGTGCATGGAAGAAGATGGGTGGTCGAGACTTGCACAATGCGGAAGTTTAATTAAAAGACAACATCCTGATTTTAATTTCAAAAATTACAACGATAAAAACTATAAATTTGACTCACTTAGCAAATTAGTTGAAGCTACAGAGTTGTTTGATATAAATAAAAAACATCTAGGAAAAGGATCTGCGTGTCATATTTTCATACGAAACAAAAATAATTAGCTCTTTCTTTTATTCGCTGCGCCCAACACAACCTACGTTGTGTTGAGCCAAAAGATAAGCATAACAAGCTGTTATTTAAAAAAAACAACTAAAATAATGATTGCAACTAAAGCCACAGCAAAAATTGTCATGGGGGGTTTGGCTTTTTTCTCAGGCTGTTTTTGAGAAGGTTTACTTTGATTGCTCATATTTATTTACCAATACAAAAGCTAGAAAAGATTTTACCTAATAAATCATCGGCAGAAAATTCACCGGTAATTTCACCTAACACTTGTTGGGCTTGGCGCAATTCTTCGGCCAGAAGTTCTCCAGCAGCAGAATACTCTAGTTCCATTGTGCCTTGTTTTAAGTGGTCTTCAGCACGCTCTAATGCATCTAGGTGACGGCGGCGAGCAAGAAAGCCTGATTCATTAGTCGCTTCAAAGCCCATGACCTTTTTCAAGTGCTCACGCAGTTCATCAATACCGTCGCCCGACAGCGCTGACATGCGCAATACTTCCTGACCGTTATCAATTGATAAACCAGAGGTTTCTTCGGTTGCTAACAGGTCAATCTTGTTACGAATTACCGTTAACGGCACCCCTTCAGGCAACCGATCAACAAACTCAGGCCATAAATTGTGTGGATTAATTTCTGTGCCTTCTCTGGAATCGGTAACCAACAGAACTTTATCGGCTTTTTCGATTTCTCCCCAGGCTCGTTCGACACCGATCATCTCAACTTTGTCGTCAGATTCACGCAAACCGGCGGTATCGATAATATGCAACGGCATGCCGTCGATGTGGATATGTTCCCGCAGCACATCGCGGGTAGTGCCGGCAATATCTGTGACAATCGCCGCTTCCCGGCCAGCTAATGCATTTAACAGGCTAGATTTACCGGCATTTGGCCGACCAGCAATCACCACCGTCATACCTTCGCGCAGCAGACTTCCTTGTTTAGCTTCCTTGCGAATGCTGTTGAACATTTCAGCTAAATGAATAAGTTTTCCACTGACGATGCCATCACCCAAGAAATCAATTTCTTCTTCAGGGAAGTCGATCGCTGCTTCAACATAGATTCGCAGCTCGGTCAGTTTTTCTACCAAGTTGTGGATACGATCTGACATTGCACCTTGCAGTGAACGAAGCGCACCACGAACAGCCTGTGCAGAACTGGCACTAATTAAGTCAGCAATTGCCTCGGCCTGGGCCAAGTCGAGCTTATCGTTTAAAAATGCTCGCTCTGAAAACTCACCAGGTCGTGCTAACCGAACACCGCACTCCAACACTTGCTTTAAAAGCATATCCATCACTACAGGGCCGCCATGGCCTTGTAGTTCGACCACATCTTCGCCTGTGAATGAATTGGGCGCGGCAAAGTAGAGTGCAATACCCTGATCGAGTATTTCTCCCTGTGCATCGTTAAACGGTGCGTAATGGGCATAACGAACTTGTGGCTCAAACCCCAGTAGTTTCTCGGCCACGGGGCTCGCTCTCGGGCCTGAGATACGAATAATGCCAACTCCACCTTGGCCAGATGCTGTTGCCTGGGCGGCGATGGTATCGATAACTGGGTTGTTCATAATTCAAATGCTCGACTGAGAATGCTTTGTGGAAAACTGGGGCTTATTTAGGGCGCGGATTGTAGCATTGCTTGGCGCTGGGGCGAATGCTGTAGATAACCTCTAGCAACCACTAATAATCAGCAGCACTAGCGATCAAATCAATCTAAGGGCTGTGAACAAATGATCAAATGTATGATCACAAATTGCTTCACAGTAAGCGCATGTCATATCGCTAGATCAAAAGCTGGCTGGATAGCACTAACTGAGTTTGAATGTCTGTCAGAAGATCACACAGGACATCTAACAGCATTTTCAGATGCCAGCCAGATCATGGCTAACTTTTCCACAAAGGATTTCCAATGGGCAAAGTATTCCATGGCAGGATAACTCAGGTTGAACAACTTAGGCATATCAGAGATGACTGTGAATAATTCGATTCTTGCTAACGGCAAATTGTTATACCGATATGATCCATACGATATAAATTTCGTCTCTGTAAATAAAAACGGCGACCTGTTTAGGGGTCGCCGTTTTTTCGTTCGCTTTAAAGCTGTGAATTAATCTTCAGCTTCAATCTTACGAGTAATCATCCACTGCTGGAGGATCGACAGGATGTTGTTAACACACCAGTACAGAACCAGACCCGCAGGGAAGAACAGGAAGAACACACCAAATACTACTGGTAAGAACTGCATTACTTTCTGTTGCATTGGATCTGCTGGCGGTGGATTCAGTTTTTGCTGAATGAACATCGACGCAGCCATGATCACAGGCAGAATGTAGTAAGGGTCTTGTGCTGACAGATCGGTGATCCAGCCTAACCAAGGTGCCAAACGCAGTTCTACTGACTCTAAAAGTGTCCAGTAAAGCGCGATAAATACTGGCATCTGTAATAGAACAGGCAAACAACCGGTCATTGGGTTGGCGCCTTCTTTCTTGTACAGCTCCATGGTCTTGGTACCTATCTGCTGACGGTCATCGCCATAGCGTTCTTTCAACTGAGCCAGTTTCGGCGCTAACTTGCGCATCTTGGCCATTGAACGATAGCTAATCGCAGAAGGATAGAAGAACAGTGCCTTAACGGTGATGGTTAAGAAGATGATCGCCCAACCCCAGTTACCGAATAGGCCATGCCACATGGTCAACAACCAGAATAATGGCTGAGCAATAAACCACAACCAACCATAGTCGATAGTCAGATCGAGGTTCTCAGACAGCGCCTCCAGCTTGTTTTGATCCTTTGGACCAATCCACAAGGTAGAACCAATTTCGCCGGTTTGACCAGGAGAAACGTTCAAAGCAGGACTCACCAACTGAACTAGGTACTCGCCTTTGTTTGCACGAGAGCTATAGCTGTTCACCTGATCCGCAACAGGAATCCAGGCACTTACAAAATAGTGCTGGCTCATTGCCGCCCAACCGCCTCTAACGTCTTTCTTGAAAGCTTCTTCTTCCATATCGTCAAAGGTGATTTTTTTGTAAGGCTCGTCAGGTGTGGTAACAACTGCACCGGTATAAGTGTTAAACCCACCTAAACCAACACTTTTTTCTTCCAGTGGACGATGACGCTTTAACTGAGCATAAAAGCTACCGGAGTAAGTTTTTCCAGACTGGTTATCGACCTTGTAGTTAACTTCAGCCGCATAGCTACCACGAGTGAAAGTAAACAACTTAATGAATTCTACGCCCTGCTCATTAGTCCAGGTTAAAGGCACCACTAACTTGTCTTGGCCATCGACCATTTCAAAGCTGTCAGCCGATGCAGCAAATACTGCGCGACCATCACGGTTATCCGGACCAGCAATACTACTCAAACCACTTTGAGCGACATAACTCTGGTTTGGCGTATTACTCATTAAGCGGAAAGGTACTTCAGAACCCAAACTTTCTGGAAAGGCGAGTAAATCAGCCTGAACAATCGTGCCACCCTGAAGATCAACTTCGAGCGCCAGTAAGTCGGTACGAATCTTAATGGTCTTGCTGGAAATAGCTTGTGCAACAGCAGAACCAGTTATTGAGGCTGCTGGTACTTCTGAATCCAAACCAGAAGCAGCTTCAGGTGTATCACCTGGTAAACTGACTGATGCATTTGCGGTTTGTTGAACTGGTGCATTGTAAGTCTCATCCCAAGTTTGGAAGAGCATTACCGATACCAGAGCAAACAGCGCAATTAATATTGTGCGTTGTAGTTCCATAAGGGTGACCGTTGTCGGCAGATGTCCGAAAAATGAAGCGTATTATGAAAGGTCGCAGTCCTGCTGGGAAGGTGCAGAAGCAAGGGATTGGCTCTTTTTATAGCTTTTTTCAAGCCTGAGCCAGAGATCGTTGGCAAGTTTTTGTAAGGCTGCGTTGTCCAGATCGGACGCACCTCGACGTGCCAAAACGATAATATCGACCGAACCCATTTCGTGTTGATTAAGACGGAAACTATCCCGAAACACACGTTTGATCCGGTTTCTATCGACCGCACGCTTGACCGCTTTTTTGGTCAATGCGAATCCTATGCGGGTCCGACCCAATTCACAGGGCCGGAACAGCAATCTCAGCTGGCGACAGGCAACACTTTCGGCGTCGGCAAATACATGCCGGAACTCCGCTGGTTTCAGCAGTCGTGCTGAACGCGAAAAACCGAATTTCACCTGTTCTAAACCCTTAGGCTGCCAGACGAGCACGGCCCTTAGCGCGACGACGCTTAAGAACCAGGCGACCGCCCTTGGTTGCCATACGGGCACGGAAACCGTGAGTGCGGGCGCGCTTCAAATTACTTGGCTGAAAAGTACGTTTCATGTCTGAATCCGTGTTGCTTGCTAATAAATCAATGCCACAGGGGGCATGAGAACGCGGGATTTTAGAGTCGAGACACTGCTCTGTCAAGCGATAAAGGCTTTGTTTCTCAAGCAGTTTACTGAGATCAATTTTTTGACTGGCTAAGTGGCCGTAATCTCTGACACCACTATATCTAGTAGTTACTTGCTACTTGATGTCTGTATATGGTGGTTTAAAGGGTTACCTGATCCAATGCAAACTGCGCTTTCTGGCGAAACAGCTGACCAGCGGTGTTGAGATTTGAGACGGGGGATTGTCCAACGGTTTGGTTTTCAATTTCAATTTTCTCTACTCCCTGGTTTTCAGATTAACTCCGACCCAGTGTTGTTTTCGGATACTTTTTATTTTCAGATACTGGAATAGCCAATTTTGAATCGTTGGTCAAATCAATCTCTCGAGTATGTTCAGGGTTTCGATCTGGGTGGGGTTTTAAAAAAGAACTAATAATAAGTAAACACGTAGTGTTTTTATTAACTCTTATTATTAATCCCTGTGAACAAATCGAATAACCCTGAAAATATTTTATTTATCATGGGTTAACAGCAGTTTTTTGTGTGCGTGACTGATAGGACTAAGTCTGTATTGTCGCGGGACAGATTCTGGATAAGTAGAGGGTCAATTTTTGTTACCGGAATTGCCCCATAGTTATCAGCATATTTATCCACACTCCCAATATCACTGTTAAATGGCTCATCGTGCTTGGGGATAATAGTCCTTGAATAAATCCTTGGCAGATCTGGCCAGTTTTAGCTGATGATTGTTATAAAAGTGAATGGAAACCGATCTTTCTAATAGATAGTGCTACTTTTATCTAGCAAACTCAATTTGATCAATTTTCTAAGCAGCTTTTAAGATATCCCAAGAGAGAATTTTCATACACAATAATAAAAAAGTTATCCCTGTCCATTATCGAAGAACCCATATAGAACAGGTTTTACAGGATTATTTATAGATTTTTTATCTGTAGATAGTTTTTTGAAATCTGTGAACTTCTATAAAGTTGTTCTGGGCTTGTACAGAGATAACTACAGGTTTTCCACAGAGTTGTTCTGCCAAGGATCAAAGTTTCAACTGCCTAATACTGCCTTGATCAATGGTTTTTAAGGCTATTTTTAGCAGTTATCTACCCCAAACGACTATAACTAGACGATTTCTAAGTTTTGTGGATAACTAGGTTTGTCTGGGGTAGAATAGATGCTTCGGCTTTTTGTGGAGAGTTGGCTAAATTGGTGCTCATAGAGAGGATTCTGTGACTGACAGCCTTTGGTCCCAATGTCTTGCTCGTTTGCAAGATGAATTACCTCAACAACAATTCAATACGTGGTTGCGTCCGCTTCAGGCAAAGGAAGAAGCCGGCTCGCTGGTGCTATTTGCACCGAACCGCTTTGTTGTTGACTGGGTAAAGCGCAACTACCAGAGTAGAATAGTTGATCTGCTAGATGAATTTGTTCCGGACAATCCGCCGGAAGTTTGTTTACAGATTGGCTCGCGAAACCAGGCGACTGCTAGCGCACCTGCCAGGCCGCGAACTGCTGCAACGGTGAGAACTGCCCCAGCTACGCCTGCAAAGCCAGCGCGTCGCCCAGCAGCAGAATCACCTGCACCACGGCAAGCCCCTGCGCGTAAACAACCCATGCGACAACCCCAGCCTCAAACTACTGCTGAACCTGCAATTGCTGCCGGTGTTTCAGGTGGTAGTAAGTCTCGCCGGGTGACCCGTACTAATCAACGACGTCCTGAACGGGTAGTTCAAGCTTCCTTATTAGAAGCAGAAGCTGCACCGGGTTCTGGTGTTGGTGGTGCGGCGATGGAAGCGGTTAATTACACACAAGGCGCAACACCTCAACAGGTGTTGGCTCGCAGTGGTCTGTTTGTAGATACTGGTAGTAGTATTAATCGACAATTTTCCTTCGATAACTTTGTTGAAGGTAAATCTAACCAGTTAGCACGTGCTGCTGCTTTTCAGGTTTCTGAAAATCCAGGTACGGCTTACAATCCGTTATTTTTATATGGTGGTGTTGGTCTGGGTAAAACCCACTTGATGCATGCCATCGGTAATCAAGTTTTACAGCAAAATCCCGACGCTCGAGTTTTATATTTAAATTCAGAAAGATTTGTCGGTGATATGGTACGTGCGCTGCAAAATAATGCGATTGCAGAATTTAAACGTTTTTATCGCGCACTCGATGTTTTAATGATCGATGATATTCAGTTTTTTGCCGGTAAAGAACGTTCGCAAGAAGAATTTTTCCACACTTTTAATCACCTTCTGGAAGGGCAGCAACAGGTTATTTTAACTTGCGACCGTTATCCAAAAGAAATTAATGGTTTGGAAGATCGATTAAAATCTCGTTTTGGCTGGGGATTAACGGTTCAATTAGAGCCGCCTGAGCTAGAAACGCGAGTCGCTATTTTAATGAGTAAAGCTGAGCAGGCAAGGGTTCAATTGCCTTATGAAGTCGCATTTTTTATTGCTAAAAAAATCCGATCTAATGTTCGTGAATTAGAAGGGGCATTAAAACGGGTAATTGCCAGTGCGCAATTTACCGGAAAGCCTATCACGATGGATTTTGTAAAAGATGCATTAAAAGACTTGCTAGCGTTGCAAGATAAATTAGTGTCGATCGACAATATTCAAAAGACAGTTGCTGAGTACTATAAAATGTCGGTGACCGAATTGCTGTCAAAGCGTCGTACCCGATCGATTGCTCGTCCACGTCAGGTTGCCATGGCCTTGGCTAAGGAGTTAACCAATCATAGCTTGCCTGAGTTAGGTAGAGCTTTTGGTGGACGAGATCACACTACAGTGCTGCACGCCTGTCGAAAAGTTAAGGAATTAAGAGAAACTACGCGAGATATTGGCGAAGATTACTCCAATTTATTGCGTACACTCTCCAGTTAATAAGGGTTGAGACGGATACCATGAAATTCACACTGGCTCGTGAAAAGCTAATCAAGCCACTACAAATGGTGGCGGGCGTGGTAGAAAAACGGCAGACAATGCCGGTTCTGGCAAATATTTTAGTAGTGGTCGATCAGCAACAATTGTTGATGACTGGTACGGATATGGAAGTTGAGATCTCAGCCAGAATTGATTTGGAACAGGGCGCTGCTGAAAGCGGAGAAACCACCATTCCTGCGCGTAAGTTAATGGATATTTGCCGTGCACTGCCTGACAGTGCCGAGATTACCATTAGCCAGGAAGATGAAAGAGTGGTTGTTTCTTCTGGAAAAAGTCGCTTTACCTTATCTTGTTTGGCAGCGGATGATTTCCCAGCAGTGGAACCAGAACAAGGTGCAATGGAATTACAAGTAGGGCAGGGTGATTTGCGTTACGTGTTAGATCGCACGGCATTTGCCATGGCGCAACAGGATGTTCGCTACTACCTAAATGGCATGCTGCTAGAGATTTCAGCAAACCAAATTCGTACCGTTTCTACTGACGGTCACCGATTGGCAATGTGTACATTGCAAACGGCGCATGGCGTAGAAACTGCTCGACAAGTGATTTTCCCAAGAAAAGGTGTGCTGGAATTTATCCGTCTGTTGCAAGACAGCGATGAAGTTGTCAGCCTTCGTATTGGTAATAATCACCTGCAAGCAGCGACTGCTGGATTTACTTTCTCATCAAAATTGGTTGATGGTCGTTTCCCTGATTACCAGCGGGTATTGCCGCGCGGTGGTGAGCGGATTATGACTGCCGATGTAGAAAGTTTGCGCCATGCATTACAACGGGCATCGATTCTTTCTAACGAAAAATATCGTGGCATTCGTTTAATGCTAGAAAAAGACACTCTATGTATTCAGGCCAATAACCCTGAGCAAGAAGAAGCTCTGGATGAAATGGAAGTATCTTACGATGGTGAGGCAATGGAGATTTGCTTCAATGTGAGCTATTTGCTGGATGCTTTAAATACCATTAAAACCGGTACTGCCCGTTTCACAATGATTGACCCAAACTCTTCAACCTTGGTTGAAGAAGTTGGCGAGACCCAAAGCTGCTATGTAGTTATGCCGATGCGCATCTAATGCAGCTTAGCCGCTTACAAATTGAAGGGGTTCGAAATCTCGAGCCCCTGACGATTTCCCCCTCTTCAACGGTTAATCTTTTAACCGGGCCAAATGGCAGTGGCAAAACAAGTATTTTGGAAGCGATTGCCTTGCTGGCGAGTGGACGTTCATTTCGATCTGCTCGGTTAGCTGGCGTGATTCAACATCAGCAAAATAGCATGACCGTATTTGGCCGATGTATTTCTGATGCTGGAGACGATCATTCGTTAGGGGTTCGTCGAGATAAAAATGGCGATACTCTGGTCAGAATTAACGGCCAAAGCTATTCCAGCTTTTCTCCGTTGGCACAATTATTAGCGATTCAACTGATTCATCAGGACAGCTTTTCACTGTTAGACGGTGGGCCAGTTTTTCGCAGAAAGTTCGTCGATTGGGGGGTGTTCCACGTGGAACATCAGTTTGTCATCAATTGGCAGCAGATGCAGAAAGCATTAAAACAGAGAAATGCATTATTAAAGGCCGGAACCGCTGCAGAGCAGCTGGATATCTGGGATAATGAGCTAGTGCGTCACGCACAGGCCGTTCACTTGGCTCGAGAGCAATGGCTGGAAACCTACCAGACATTTTTTCATCAGGCAGTGGATGGCTATCTTTCCGAGCGACAATGGCGACTAGAGTATTACCCTGGCTGGAATAACAAACAGCATCCTGATTTTTCAGATGCTTTGTTAGAGAGTCGGCCGCGGGATATTCGATACCGGCAATCTCATGTCGGGCCACATCGTGCAGATATTCGATTGCTGGTAGATAACAAACCGGCTAAGGATGTGTTGTCTCGGGGACAGATGAAAATGATCATCTGTTTAATGAAAATTGCTCAAGCAAAATTGCTGGAGCAAACAACCGAACGCCAGTGTATTTTTTTACTGGATGATTTAGGGGCAGAGTTAGATGCTGCCAACCGCGAACTGGTAATGCGTGAAATCGGCTCTTTAAAGAGTCAGATTTTTTTAACCGGTGTGGATGATTTTGGACTGGCTGAACTGCTAAAAGAGCAGGGTGGCCAGATGTTCCACGTGGAACATGGGCGGGTTCGCCCCGTTTAAGTTTCTGGAGAAAATCTATATGAGTGAAACAGACAACAGCTACGACTCTTCCAGTATCAAAGTACTGAAGGGCCTTGATGCTGTGCGCAAACGTCCCGGCATGTATATCGGTGACACGGATGACGGCACCGGTTTGCACCACATGGTGTTTGAGGTAGTCGATAATTCAATCGATGAGGCGCTGGCTGGCTTCTGTAGCAATATCCAGGTAACTATTCATGCGGATGAATCGGTATCGGTCAGCGACGATGGTCGTGGTATTCCTACCGACATTCACGAAGAAGGCCAATCTGCAGCAGAAGTTATTATGACGGTACTGCACGCAGGCGGTAAGTTCGACGATAACAGCTACAAGATTTCTGGTGGTTTGCACGGTGTCGGTGTTTCTGTAGTAAACGCCTTATCTGAAAAGCTGAAGTTGACCATTTGGAAGCACGGTAAAGTGCACACCCAAGATTACGCGGGTGGTGAGCCGCAGGCACCGTTAGAAATAACAGGCGAAACCGAGCAAACAGGTACTCAAATCTGGTTTAAACCATCGAAAGAGACCTTTACCAATATTTTGTTCGACTTTAATGTTCTGTCACGTCGCTTGCGAGAATTAGCTTTTTTGAATTCAGGGGTACGCATCAATATTATTGATGAGCGTACTGATGAATCAGTAGAGCATTATTATGAAGGTGGCATTCGAGTATTTGTTGAGCACCTGAATAAAAACAAAACTCCGGTGACCGAAAAAATATTCTATTTCTCTGCTGAGAAAGACGATATCGGTGTTGAAGTAGCAATGCAGTGGAACGATGGTTTCCAGGAAAATGTATTCTGCTTTACCAACAACATTCCCCAGCGCGACGGTGGTACTCACCTGGCGGGTTTCAGAGGTGCATTAACCCGTACTCTGAAAGATTACATGGACAAGCAAGGTCTGAACAAAAAAGGCAATATCAACACTTCTGGCGATGATAGCCGTGAAGGTTTGACTGCCGTGTTGTCGGTTAAAGTGCCAGATCCAAAGTTCTCATCCCAGACCAAAGATAAGCTGGTGTCTTCTGAAGTGAAGTCAGCGGTTGAGCAAGCAATGGCTCAGTACTTATCTGAGTTCATGCTGGAAAACCCGCAAGAAGCCAAAATCATTGTCGGTAAGATGATTGATGCAGCACGTGCGCGTGAAGCGGCACGTAAAGCCCGTGATATGACTCGCCGTAAAGGCGCGTTAGATATCGCAGGTTTGCCAGGTAAATTGGCTGATTGCCAGGAAAAGGATCCGTCCCTTTCTGAATTGTACCTGGTGGAGGGTGATTCTGCGGGTGGTTCTGCCAAGCAAGGCCGTTCGCGAAAGACTCAAGCCATATTGCCGTTGAAGGGTAAAATCCTTAACGTTGAAAAAGCCCGTTTCGATAAAATGCTGTCTTCGGTAGAAGTTGGCACTCTGATTACTGCACTTGGTTGTGGTATCGGTCGTGACGAGTACAACCCGGATAAACTGCGTTATCACAAAATCATTATCATGACCGATGCTGACGTGGACGGTTCGCACATCCGTACTTTGCTGCTGACCTTCTTCTATCGTCAGATGCCTGAGCTAGTAGAGCGTGGCCATATTTATATTGCCCAGCCTCCGTTGTACAAGGTTAAAAAAGGCAAGCAAGAACAGTATTTGAAAGACGAACCTGCTCTAGAAGATTACTTACTCGACCGTGCTCTGGAGAAATCTTCTCTGGTGCTCAGTGAGAATGAAGAAATTTTCGGCACAGAGCTGCGTGCTCTGGTGGATATTCATCGTAAGGTGCAGGCAACAATCACCCGTATCGCGCGTATTTATCCAGAAGTTTTGATGAATCAAATGCTCGAACTGGCACCTATTTCTGTTGACGATTTATCGTCAGAAGAAACGGTAAAAGCATATGTTGAAAACCTAATTGCACCGTTAAATGAAGCGGGCGTTGGTGGTCAATATAGCTACCAGTTGAAGCAGGACGAAGAAACGGGTCGCTGGTATCCGCTATTTACTATTCGCCGCCATGGCGTTGATCATCATGCTGAGTTTAAGCCAGACTTTATTGGTTCTGGTGAATACCGTCAGTTCGCTGAATACTTCACTGAAATTCACGGAAAGTTGACTGCTGACAGCCATATTCGTCGCGGTGAGAAGATTCGTGAAATTAAGCGTTTTTCAGAAGCACTGAATTGGTTAATGAACGAAGCCAAGCGTGGTCAGTACATTCAGCGTTATAAGGGTCTGGGCGAGATGAACCCAGAGCAGCTGTGGGAAACTACCATGGATCCTGAAGCACGTCGCATGCTACAGGTGACCATCGAAGACGCAGTATCTGCCGATGAAATCTTCTCAACCCTGATGGGTGATGTGGTAGAACCACGTCGTGAATTTATCGAAAAGAATGCGCTGAGAGTGGCGAATCTGGACGTGTAGATTTTGCGGTTAAATGCGTAAATAAAAAAGCAGCCTACGGGCTGCTTTTTTTTGGTTTTAGAGCTAGCAAGGTGTATGCGAATATGCAGTGATATTTCAAACGTTGTGCCACTGGGAGCGCACGACTGAATGGATTCTGGAGTAGGGTGACGCAGGATGCCAAAACCGAAGCCAGCTTGCCTGCATTCAAATGAGCAACATTTGAAATATAAAAGCGCGTCTTTGACGCTTTGCTTGAATCGTTATTGGTGATTTTATTCACCAATTCAATTAGCCTCTTCCCATTAACTGATAAATCCGCAAATTGGCACCATGTCTGATATCCCCGTTTTAATAAACTCGCCTGAAGCGTCCCCTCATAGCACACTCATTCTCGCCCACGGTGCGGGTGCGGGAATGGAGCATGCCTTTATAGAAGATGCAGCTAAGCGCATTGCAGCCAATGGTATGAAAGTGATCCGTTTTGAATTCCCTTATATGCAACGCCGCCGGGATGAAGGTAAAAAATTTCCACCTAATCGTATGCCGGTATTATTGGAAGCATTTGAAGCGGTGATCAAGCAAGTACCGATTGAAGGAAAATTGCTGATTGGCGGAAAATCCATGGGTGGTCGAGTGGCCAGCTTAATTGCCGCAGAGCATGCAAAAACTTTAGGAATTGAAGGATTAATTGTTCTGGGTTATCCCTTCTTTGCAGCCCGTAAAGAACGTATTGCCCAAAATAATCGCGGTGCTCATCTGGCCAATATTGAACTGCCGACACTTATTGTGCAGGGCGATCGCGATACTTTTGGTGGCGAAGTAGAAGTGAAACAACTTCCGCTATCGCCAACCGTCAAAACAGTGTTTGTTGCCGATGGTGATCACAGCTTCAAGCCGCGAGTAAAATCGGGGTTTACCCTGGATCAAAATATGGCAACCATGGCCGAAGCTATTACTAAATTCCAGCAAGAGTGCGTGTTATAAGCTAGGCGTGAAATATGCTGTTATATCCACAAATACGATCAGCAGTTGTGGCTATAAGCCTGCTTTGGCATTTTTTGGTGAGTTAAATTAGCGCTTCAAATAGTTCCGGGCACATATCGCAAGGTACGATAATTTAAACTGTAGTCTCTTTTGCTCTGCATTTAAGCGATGCTAGTAACCTTATAAACTGATTTATTTCAATTGAATTTGTTGCATCCAGCAGAGTCACTTGTTCACTGAGCTTTTTGCTTTTAAGTAAGTATTGGTCATTAGTTAAAAGGAAGCATTGATCTACAGGTGTTGTATTGAAAAATTCAAGATACTCGGTGATGGTTTTATCTGTACCATCAGCCAAGTGGAGAAAGTACTTAATAGCCACTATATCTTCTGCTGAAAACTTTGATGAGTCCTCAGGAATTTTTAAAAATTCCATAGTGCGACGATAATCTTTTAATCCTTTGGGATAGGCTTTACCAAGTACGTTTACCAGTAGCGGAAAAAAAAAGAGCAATGCATGACTGGCAAGTTTTTTAGGGTAGTAGCTTAATAAAACTATCTTGCTATCAGTCTTCAGTCGGTGTTCAGCAAGACTTCTAAATATTTCAGAAAAGCTTCGGTAACTAGGGTAAGGGCCATGGAACCAGTTTTCGGCGAGTCCTTTTTTGGATAGATCGCTATAAGCTTCTTTTGCTGTAGAGTATTTATAAGGTTTGATTTCATCTCGGGAGAGGGCACCCTGATTTCGCAAGTCGATAGCGCTGGTTTGAATCAGCAAGTTGTCTATGTGTATGTAGAGTTCCATGCTTACTTGAGAATTCCATAGCTTTTTTCAAAGTATAGAGTGCAACATAGATAAACTTCTCATTAACTATTGGCTTTTCCCTGCACAGCACCCATCTTCAGCTATAACCAATTAGTCTGTTATCACAGACCTCGCGGGAACTCTTGTCCAGGCTGTTTGTTTAACAAAGGCTTGGCTATTCTGCTTAAGGTCGGCAGTGGATAAATCAAAACAGGTATCAATCCAATGACACAAGAAACTGAATTTGATCTTTTTGTAATAGGTGCTGGCTCCGGCGGTGTGCGTGCGGCACGTATGGCGGCATCTCGTGGTTTGAAGGTTGCGGTGTGTGAAGATCGTTATCTGGGCGGTACTTGTGTCAATGTCGGTTGTGTGCCGAAAAAGCTGTATGTTTATGCTTCTGAGTTTCATGAAGCCTTTGCTGCCAGTAAAGGTTATGGCTGGAATATGGATAAACCAGATTTTGACTGGCCAACGCTGCGTGACAACAAGAAAAAAGAGATTAGCCGCTTAAACGGTATTTATGGAAACCTGCTGGGTAACAGCGGTGTCAGCCTGATTGATGGCCGTGGTTCGATTGTTTCTCCAACCGAAGTAAAGGTTGGCGACACAGTTTATAAAGCCAAAAATATTCTAATTGCCACCGGCGGCTGGCCGTTCGTACCGGATATTCCGGGTAAGGAATTGGCGCTGACCTCTAATGAAATCTTCGACATTGAGACTTTCCCCAAGCGAATCCTGATTGTTGGTGGCGGTTATATTGCGGTTGAATTTGCCGGTATCTTTAACGGCCTTGGCGCTCAAACCACTCAACTGTATCGTGGGCCAATGTTTTTACGTGGCTTTGATGAAGATGTGCGTGGTTTTGTTGCAGAAGAAATGCGCAAGAAAAACATTGATCTCAAATTTAATACCAATGTTGCCAGTATCGAGAAACAAGCCGATGGCAGCTTAAAAGTTACACTGGAAGATGGTTCTAGCTTAGAAACCGATTTAGTGCTCTATGCGACAGGCCGTAAGCCACATTTGACCGGATTAGGCCTAGAAAACACCAAGGTAGAATTAAACCGCGGTGCAATTCATGTTGATGACCACTTCCGTACCGCTGAGCCAAATGTTTATGCACTGGGCGATGTGATAGACCGGGTTCAGTTAACGCCGGTTGCGCTTTCTGAAGCAATGGCATTGGTCGATTACTTAATCGATGGTAAATCGATTGCAATGGATTACAACAATATTGCTACTGCAGTATTTAGCCAGCCAAATATTGGCACTATCGGTATGAGTGAGCAACAAGCACAAGAGCATTGTGGAAAACTGCGTGTTTATAAGTCAGATTTCCGAGCGATGAAACATACTGTTAGTGGGTTAAATGAACGCTCGCTGATGAAAATCATCGTTGATGACGCGACTGATAAGGTGCTGGGCATGCATATGGTCGGTGAACATGCCGGTGAGATCATGCAGGGCTTTGCCGTCGCGATGAAAATGGGCGTTACCAAAGCTCAACTAGACAGCACAATTGGCATTCACCCAACGGCTGCTGAAGAATTCGTTACTATGCGAACGCCTAGTAATTAATTAACAGTTTGAATTAAAAAAAGCGGCTATTTAAGAGCCGCTTTTTTTTTACAAGGACGTAATGTATTTTGCATGGATGCTGTCGATATTTTTAAATTAATCATTAATTGAGTTTTTTGGTTTTTGAGATCTAGCTAAAGCCAAGCCCATTAAAATGATTATAAATCCCCATGCTAGGCTGCCACTTCCGGTATTTGTTTGATCGGTCATATGCACTGATGTCGAATCGATATGACTATCAATGTTGGTTATATCGTTTAAATTTGTCAGAGAAGCCGTATAGTGAATTGGTTTAAGGTTGCTACTGGCAGGAGTAATCGCAATTGCAACTGCCTTACGAGTACCGCTTTGCAAGATAATATCAGAGCAGGCAATCATAATTGTTTGGGAAGGCGTGTTAACCGGTGGATTACAGTTAATGTCATCACTGCTGGCAGATACTTCGCCCTGTAATTCGAACTCCATTATTATAGCAACCGTTTGAAGTTGATCACTATTACCATCGCTGTTGGTTTGGTCATATCCGACAGAAGTGACAATAGTAAAAGGCTCCTCAATAGCCGAGCTAGTGCTGTTAGTAACTTGCAAATCTTGGGCATTGACTGATGAAATAGCTAAAGCAGCCAATCCTAAAGCTAGGTAAAGCACCTTTTTCATAACCAGGTTCCTGTTGGTTATTAAACGTCACAGATTCAACAAAGATAGCTAGATATTGAAAATATAAAGGTGATATAGCTAGCGCTTCAGAAAACAGAATGAGCAAGTGTAAAACAAAAGAAAAGGCTCTTTTGGCCAAAGAAGCTCTAATTAATTTAAAAAACTTTCTATTTAAATAAGAATTAACTAAACAATTTTCTATGAATAACAGTCCGTTTAGCAAAATTTAAAAGTAACAATGTGAATAAAAGAGACCAGCTCCAACTAGCGCCACCAGAATTAGAGCGTTGTTGAAAAATCGTGTCATCGACATCGATAATAGGATTTCCCTGAGCTTGTCCAGTAACTGAAAGTGTTAAAACATTGTTATTGTTTTCTTGATTAATCAAACCATCGGCAAGAATTTTTAATTTAGTATTGCCAAGTATGTTGATAATCAAACTCATCGAAAGAGATTTAGATTCACCGGGTGCTAAACTTGAAGCATCCCAGATACCACTATTAATATCGTAAATACCATCACCCGAGAAGATATGTTGATTTTGTCTATTTCTATAAATGGGTAAGTAACCGCTAGACGCTGTACCGACTTGCCCCATATTCACTCTAACCCGATTAGCTTGAACTGCCCCAGTATTAGTAACCGTCACTGTAAAATCTTCCAACAGAGTAAAAAATGATTGATCGATCATTTGCGGAGAAGTCGTGATAGTGATTGTTGGGGAAGCTAAAGCAGGGTAACTGATACCAGAACGATCAAAAGTCAGGCTGGCTTGATCATCTTCTGCTGACAGATTGTTATTAGGGGTAGAGTCCGGGTCGGGCTGGCTAGATGAACTGACCTGAGCAATCACAGTTTGTGACCCGTTAAAAGTATCCCTCATGTTAAAAGGAACGACTCGGGTTGCGGTTTCATCACTAGCAATATTTCCGAAAGTTAGTACTCCGGTATCACAATTGTAATATTCTCTAACACGGGTAATCGTAATGGCAAGGCTATTTTCTGAGCAATTTAACGGCATACTTACCTGTACATTACTGGCTACTTCGCTGCCTCTATTATCTACTGAGACATAGAGGTAGTTGTCACTATACTCACCGATGAAACCACTAAGGCTAAGCGATAAGTCAGCGGCAGCATATGTGCTGTTTGAAAGCAGCAATGCTGCAATTGAACAGGCTTTAATCAATATTTTTTTCATATTGCGACTCTTGCATGAATAGGCATGTTTGAAAGGTAGGGTCGTGGGTTCATTATATTTTCATAAGACCGAGACCATAAATTATGTTTTATAATTTAACCTTAATAAAAGATTAATAAAGAACAAAATTGTTAATGACGATGAGGTGCATTGTTCAGATGATAGCAGGAAAATTAGTTATAATTTATTGAGCTTGCTGATTGATTTTATTTATATGACCAGTTTACTGGGAGTATTTAATTATTTTAATAAACTGATCACTTTTGTTAAATAAAACTCAAAATAACAACAAGCAATCACTGGTACACTGGTTTAATCAGCTTAATAATAAAAAAAGAAGCTTTTCAAAGTGAATGAAAAGCTGCTTTTATTGGCTTATTTGTTATTGAATGGCTATTTGATTTGAGGCGCCGGATATTCCAAGCCAGACATTTTAAGTGATTCCTGTTCGATCCATAGCTCAATTTGTTCATTGAGTTGGCGAATATCTCGGTTCTCTGTAGTTACTGGTTTACCTATTTTAACTTTAATGGTGCCAGGGTATTTCCAAAATGAATTAGGCCAACATTCACCGGCATTCAGTGCTACTGGTAAAATAGAGTAACCAGTATCTATCGCCAAGCTGCTAGCACCAGAAGCATAACGCCGCTTATAACCGACGGGTACACGAGTGCCTTCTGGAAAAATAACGACATTGATACCTTCGTCCAGCCGGGCTTTGCCTTGTTGCATCACATAGTCACGCGAACTGGTTTTACGACTGCGGTCAATCGCAATCGGTTTGATAATTTTTAGCGCCCAACCAAACACCGGAATCTTCATTAATTCCCTTTTTAATACCCAAGTCTGGTAAGAAAAAATAGTTGGAAACGCGATGGTTTCCCAAGCTGATTGATGTTTAGAAATAATCACTGCTGATTTTTCAGGATCGATATTTTCTTTCCCTTCAACCTGGTAACGCATGCCGCAAATAAAGTGCCCCCCCCAAACAACCAGCCAACACCAACTGGATACCAATCTATAGCGAGGTCGATAAGGTAATAGCGCACCAATTAATACACCGGGCAATAGCCAGAAGACAGCTGATAGAACCAGCCAGCAATGAAATACTAATGTGCGAACAATCACTAATGGAGTTAATGGCTTTTGGTAGCGACTCATTGAATATTTACTTTAATGACGCGATGGTCGTTGAGAAAGTGGTCGAGGAAGAAAACCCAGATTGAATTAACCTAATAAACCAGTAAAACGATATTTATCTATTAAAAAACCGAGCCACTAAAATAATAATAGCGAGTGGCCCGGTTTTTTTTGATCAGATGATCAAGACTGCAGTAACGAAATATCAGCAATCTGCAAGAATAACCCTTGCAGCTGACCTAGCAGACTCAAACGGTTATTTTTAACCGCTTCGTCGTCGGCCATTACGCGTACATTGTCAAAAAACGCATCGACTGGCTCACGCAAATCAGCCAGTTTTTCTAGTGCGGTTGAATAATCACCTGCGGCAATTAACGGTGCAACCAGCTGCTGCTTGGCCGCCAGCATTTCAGCCAATGTTTTTTCTTCTGCATCACTTAACAGTTCTGCAGACACTTCGCCAATGCTTACTTCACCAGCTGATTTGCTCAGCAAGTTACCCACACGCTTATTGGCAGCTGCTAATGACTCGGCCTGAGGCAACTGTATAAATGCCTGTACTGCTTGCACTCGTGCAGCAAAGTCTTGTGGACGGGTTGGCTTAAGTGCCATTACCGCATTGATTACATTGGTGTCGATGCCCTCGTCTTGATACCAAGCGCGGAAACGCTCTAGCATAAAGGCAACCACTTGCTCAGCCGTTTGATCATTGCTCAGTTTATCGCCGTAAGCGGCTACTGCCTGAGTCATTAAATCAACCAGGTCCAGTTCCAGCTTGCCTTCAACAATAATTCGCAAAACACCTAATGCTGCACGACGCAGTGCATAGGGGTCTTTAGAACCGGTTGGTGGCTGGTTAATACCAAAAATACCAACCAATGTGTCGAGGCGATCTGCCAAGGCAACTGCTTGACCGGTTGCTGTTTTTGGCAGTTCATCACCAGCAAACTTAGGTAAGTATTGCTCGTAAATAGCCGCCGCAACATCCGCTGGCTCGCCGTGTGCTTCGGCGTAGTAACGACCCATCAAACCTTGCAGATCGGTGAATTCATATACCATTTCTGAAAGCAAATCGGCTTTACATAACTCACCAGCACGCTTGGCCCATTCAACATTACTGCCAACTTTCTCAGCAATTGAACCCGCCAGCTGTGCAACCCGGTGTGACTTATCAGCCACGCTGCCCAGCTGCTTTTGGAAGATCACGCTACCTAACTGAGCGGCTAGATCATCCAATGGATGCTTTAAATCCTGCTTGTAAAAGAAGGCTGCGTCAGCCAAACGAGCGCGCATTACCCGCTCATTACCTTCAATGACTTTTCGAGGGTCTTTTGAGTCGATGTTCGACATGGTGATAAAACGGTTCAGCAACTTGCCGTCTTTATCTAAAATCGCCAAACACTTCTGATGTTCCTGCATTGCAGAAATCAAAGACTCAGGCGGTACTTCAAGGAATTCCTGTTCAAAGCTAGGTGCTAGGCCAAATGGCCACTCCACCAAGCCAGACATTTCGTCTAACAGATCTTCATCGAACATTGGTGTGCCGCCGCATTCAGCCGCTACACGGTTGGCTTCATCGACGATCATTGCCCGGCGCTCAGCAAAACAGGCAATGACGCTACCTTGCGAACGCAGTACTTGGGCATATTCGCTTGGCTTGGTAATGGTTAAAGCAGCTGGTGCGCGGAAACGGTGACCAAAAGTTTGATTGGCAGACTTCAGTTCAAGAATTTCCGCATCCACTACCTGCTCGCCTAGCAGCATTAACAGCCAGTGAACCGGACGAACAAATTCAGTTCGGCTGTCACCTGAACGCATTCGTTTTGGAATCGGTAATGCAGCTAAAGACTGGTCAACAATTGCTGGCAATAAAGCTTGGGCAGCTTCACCTGGCTGTTCAACTCGAAAAGCCAGCTTCTCGCCTTTAGGCGTTTCAACTTTAATCAAATCAGCAACTTCAACACCACAGCTGCGGGCAAAACCCTGACACGCCTTCGATGGATTGCCTTCGGCGTCAAAAGCAGCAGCTACATTTGGGCCTTGCTTTTCGATAACCCGATCAGCCTGACGCACTTCCAATGCAGCAACCATAATCGCCAAACGACGAGGGCCGGCATAAGAAGTCACTTCGCCGTGCTTCAGACCGGCTTTATCCAAGCCAGCAACCACACCTGAAGTAAATGCTTTAGAGAGTTTTTTTAGCGCCTTGGGAGGAAGCTCTTCGGTTCCCAATTCAACCAGAAAATCGGCTGTTTGACTCATTATTCACTCTCCTTACGCTTGACCGTTTCCACCATTGGGAAGCCAAGTTTTTCACGGGCATCGTAATAAGCCTGGGCAACAGCCTTGGACAAAGTACGCACCCGCAGAATATAACGCTGACGCTCGGTAACCGAGATCGCATGGCGGGCATCCAGCATATTAAATGCATGAGATGCTTTTAGGATTTGTTCATAAGCAGGCAACGGCAAGCCCAATTCGATTAACCGGTGCGCTTCTTTTTCGCACTGGTCAAAATAACCAAACTGATAATCAACATCGGCGTGTTCGAAGTTATAAGTTGATTGCTCAACTTCGTTCTGGTGGAACACATCGCCGTAGCTGATGCGACCCAATGGGCCATCAGTCCACACCAAGTCATATACCGATTCAACGTCTTGCAAATACATTGCCATACGTTCAATGCCGTAGGTGATCTCACCGGTTACCGGTGCGCATTCCAGGCCACCAATTTGCTGGAAGTAAGTGAACTGAGTCACTTCCATACCATTCAACCAGACTTCCCAACCCAGACCCCAGGCGCCCAAAGTAGGCGATTCCCAGTTGTCTTCTACAAAACGAATGTCATGCACATCGGTATCAATACCCAGCACCTTCAATGAACCTAAATAAAGCTCTTGCAGGTTCTTAGGGTTTGGCTTGATCACTACCTGAAACTGGTAGTAGTGCTGTAAACGGTTAGGGTTTTCACCATAGCGACCGTCGGTAGGACGGCGGCTTGGCTGCACGTAGGCAGCACTCCATGGCTCTGGGCCAATCGCGCGTAAGAAGGTCGCCGAGTGGAAAGTACCCGCGCCCATTTCCATATCGTATGGCTGTATCAGAACACAACCTTGCTCTGCCCAGTACTCTTGCAGGGCGAAGATCATGCCCTGGAGGGTCTTCACATCGTGGTTACTTGCCACTGGCTCTAGCCTCATCACACTTCATAAGAATTGAAGAGCATTATACCTATAGATGCGCTTTGGCAACATTAGCTGAATGAAGAAAAGACGTGGGTCAGTTTTTTGGGTTCATCATTTATGAGTGAAGTTCAGCAAAATTAAACATAACTAGGAAGTGGCTGTACTTGCATGGCAGTGTTATTCAATTCTGTTGCGTATGGCGAACTGTACAAAAAGGTGTTTGTGTATTGAACTTACTGAAATTTGATACATAAAAAGTTGATGATTAAATTAGCAAGTATCCTTCAGAGAACCTGAGGAAAAACTTTGAAAAAATTCTAATGGGGCGCTTAGGCCGTTTCAAGAATGAACCTAGCTTCTAATTCTCGGAGAAACTGGAATGTGTTAATGCACCGGACATCAAACTGTCGGCAGACGTTTGGAACTTTAACTTTTTTTGTGCTGTGGGAAAGAGAAGATTCATGAGTAACAACCGCAGCATTTATTGATTTTGCTTTTGCAATAATCCATGGATCTGCTTTGGCTAGAAAATTGTCTCTGTTTGCAGGGGTGTAATCTTTTGACATTACATTTTGAACAATTTCGGCAAAAATTTCTTGGGTTGTAGGGTCATCATTTTCTATAAAATGTTCGGGCCTTTCTTTCGCCCAATTTGCAAGCTCGTCGTTACCATCCCGTAACTCTCTTCCAATCATATTTACACTACAAACAGCACCCTTTTGAAACTGTTCGTCAAGCCATTGCCAATAAGCAGGGCAAATATCCATACCATAATATTGATTTTTAGCTTGAATATAGGTGTTTGCATCAAGAAGGTATTTCAAATGCCAAGTTCCCGTGCGTATTTTTTGATATTATATGGTTTTACATCCAACAGAGTACTAGCTTCACGTAAGAGTATTTGACCATTGATAGCTTGCTCTACGACAGCTTTAGAAAAGTTTTGGCTGATTTGGGAGTTTTTAGTCGTCCAATAACTAGGCCCGCCTTTTTTCTCTCTATTTTTATAACTAGCGATGAGCTTGCGAATAAATATTTCGTATTCTTCATTGCTAATAAATTTGAGCGTTAATGCTCTTCTAGCCAATACCCACTTGCTTACATGAAAGTGACCTTCAAGTATTGTGAGGTTTTTTTGCCAATCATCAATATTATGCTGCCATAAGTTCTTAAATTCAATTTCTGGAACTAAAAACTCAGCAGAAACAGCATTGCATAGAATTTCTTCTTGCCTGTTAGTAGTGGCTGCTCCATCAGAGATTCCAGACTGACCTATCCACACATGGCATAGTTCATGAATCAGAGTGAACAGTCGTGCCCCGGGAGCATCAGCTTGGTTAACAAAAATGACAGGTGCCATTTTGTCTACGATAGCGAAGCCCCTGAATTCTTCTACTTTTAGGGGGCGGGTATAATGCCCAAGATGAGACTGTCGCATGACAAGTATCCCAACAGACTCAATACGCTTGACTAAATCTCTGTAGTATTCCTCCCAATCTCCTCTAGTAGGGTGAGGAGCGACTTTGAGAAATTTTCGGATATCTTCGACAATATTCTTTACAGAAGAGTCGATAGATTTTCTGCCTACCGCTAAACAAGGTTCCAGTAAGTTATTTTGGATGTACTCCTTGTACCAGCTTTGTCTTTCGATCATTAATTTAATTAAATCGAAAAGTTCAGCGCTTAACTCTGGTACTCCATTATTTCCTACAGTCCGAAGGTCGGGGATTGGTAAGTGATCCTGAGGAGGTTTTTGTAGGAAAAGGTAACCAAATGGAATATAGGATTTCTCAGCAAACCGCATTGCTTGGATAAAAGTTAACTTTTTGGCGCCAGACTCCCAAGCTGTGATTTTATCTTCCGGTTGATTCATTTTGGCCGCAAAATCAGCAACAGTTTGCCCTAAGCGCTCTCTCGCCCAGCTAAGCATAGCTCTGTTGATGTTTGCTGTACTCATGGTGTGAAACCAAACCCTGTGAAATTAAACTTCAGTATAAGCGGATGCAGGGCACCTTACCTCTTTGTTTATTTTACGCAAGTGTGACATGTGTTATTGATCAAAGAAACAAGCCTAATAGCTAATGTTATAAATCTCATTAATTGCTTCTAATCCCACTTAGGATGCTAGAAGGGAGTTTTTAAAAGCCCTCCTTTAATAGAAATTATTCATGTAGGCCATCTTTCTGTGTTGCTAGCCGAAGCACGCGCGTGCAAGGGCCTCTTCAAAGATCGTCAACGCCATAACTCAATTGAGGTCTTATGGGTTTGGTCCAGTAATAAGCCTTTTTAAAGCTGCTATGGCGGTTGCTCATCCAGTTATCTAAGCAAGCCTCGCTGAACTTGAGTTTTGCCTACTAAATTTGCCATTTTTACTGCTAATATCTACCAGATAGCCGCAGTATTGATTCGTTAACCCTAAAGAGCACGCTTGGCTCAAGACAGTTCAGTCAAAGCTGGCTAGGCTGTTTAGCAGCATGCAACTAATGTCAGCTAGCCAGTAGATAATAAAAAGCTAAACCAAAGTGTCTGTGACTAGTCCAATCTTCTATCTGTTAAAACCTATTGCTGTAATTCAGCTATTCGATATTCCAGCCGAGGCATTACTTTGAATTTTATTACCATCAAAACTTATGAAATGATCCCTGAAGCGCATATCGCGATGGGGCTGCTAGAAACTTCTGGCATTGAGTGCAGGTTACAAGATGAGCATTTAATTCAAACTGACTGGCTTTTGAATATTCCAGTTGGTGGAATTAAATTACAAGTGCCAGATTACAAAGTGGCAGATGCGGTTGAAATTCTTGAAGCAGATCACTCTGGAAATTTCGATGATTTAGAAGAGGAGTAGTTCATCGGCATAAATTGATGACAATAATATGCCGATAGACCCAATAAAAAAATCAATAACAATCCGATGCTTGATCAATACAAAACTGATATATGTCGTTTGCATCATAAAATCGATGAGTATGATCAAACCTATATAGCGTTTTGGCTGCTTAGGAGAAGTATTGATGGATTCATTTTGTTGGAATGAGCAGTTCACCACAGGGTTAGATGAGGTTGATTTTCAACATAAAAACCTGGTGGATTTGATTAATAGCTATGGTGCCCACCTTAAAGAGAATGACCTTTCAGCTGAGTTTATTGAACAGGTTTTTCAGCAGCTGTTTGAATACGCCCAATATCACTTTACCGATGAAGAACAATCGATGCTGTCGAAGGGTGTCGATTCTCGGCATTGCGACAAGCATATTTTAGAACACCATGGTTTTCTGGTTGATGTAAAAGCTTTTTATCAGTTAACTTCGCTTGATAATCGAGAAGAATTACAGCAATTATTAGATTTTTTGACCCATTGGCTGGCCTATCATATTTTGGGAATGGACCAAAACATGTCGCGGCAAATAAAAGCGATTAGCCAGGGCATGTCGCCAGACGATGCTTACCAAGCAGAAGAAAAGAAAACCAACAATGCCACCGAGCCACTTCTGGCCGCTTTGAATGCCTTATTCCGTCAAGTCTCTGCTCGAAATATGGAGCTGACATTGCTGAACAAGTCGTTGGAAGAAAAAATTCAGGAACGCACCAAAGAGCTGGCCGATGCTTATGAGCAATTAAAAGAAATTGCCATGACCGATGAATTAACCGGCCTACCCAATCGGCGTTACGCGATTCGCCGTTCTTCGGAATTATGGCGAGAATCGACCGTTTCCAGCACACCATTATTTTGCATGATGATCGATGTTGATCACTTTAAACAAGTGAACGATACCTTTGGCCATGATGCCGGTGACAAGGTGCTCCGGCAACTATCGAGAGTACTAAAACATGCGCTGAGAACCGATGATCTGGTGTGTCGGTTAGGCGGCGATGAATTTATGGTGCTGTGCCCAAATACTGATGCCGAAGGTGGTTTGTATCTGGCACAAAATTTACATCAGAAAGTAAAAGATTTCTCGATTGAACTTGCCGATGACGAAATTGGAACATGTCACTGGAAGGGGAGTACCAGCATTGGCGTAGCAGAACGTGATCGAAATATGATTAGTTTTGAAGACCTAATTAAAGCTGCAGATAAAAAAGTATATTTAGCCAAAGAACAAGGTAAAAATTGTATCCAGGGCGTGCATTTAAAAACTGCCTAAGGTTTAGATTGATAAAAATAAAAAGGCTGCCAATTGGCAGCCTTAATTATTTCTGTGGGCGATGTTGAAAACCAGCCATCTACAAACTTCAACGGTTACCAAATATTAAATCACTTGCAACCGAATGAGAAATTGAATGTTTTTATTTGGATGTAAATGTAAATGTAATACTGAGTGGCGTTATTTATTTACAGCAATATTAATGGGTTAAAATTTTAGCTGACGTCTGTTTTAAAATAAAAAATCCGCCTTGTTAAACTTCATGAGCAAGGCGGCTTTGGAAAAGCTAGTGCTTTTTCTTTTTACGTTTGCTTTTGATTTCTTTTGGAATTTTGACTTCCTTTGGGAAGGGGTTTGGCCTGCCCATTAGCTTGCATGCTTCAACAATCTGTTCGCGCTCACTCTTTTTTCTGCCAGAATCATCATGCCGGTCCAAGTGCTTATATACCGAGAACCTATACAACTTACATAGAAAAAAAGTCCCCAGAACTGATACGAAAAAAAAATGGAGACCTTCAACAAAAGAAATGTCGATTGCGTATGCATACACCCATGCCACGACATTGGTAGCCAAGGCGATGCCCATTAAAGAAAGGGAGCTAGTGTACATGGCCTTATAGTGACCTGGGTAAAAGAATTTAAACACACACATTTCATAACGGTCATAAAAAGTATGGGCATAAACTCCCATAATCACTGGTAAAAAATATAGGAGCTTCCCCCCTTCTGCCGTTAATATAGCCATCATAGGAAGTGTAAATAATAGCCCAGTCCGCTTAAGAGCTGATACTATCATAATTGCTCCCTCACCCAGTATTTGGCATGGCCGGTAATATCCAACAAACTATTGGGTTTTCCTTCAGAGTCAACCCCGCTGCTACCGGCGTAATCTGAAGTAAAGTAAGCAAGCGCACCTAATGCTGCATTGACCGCAAAGCCTGCTGCAGAGGTTGGTGTTTTTACACTTTTAAATGCATTTAAACGATCTCCTAATTTTTCTACCGCTCCCGCAACCCCCGCTGTTGTAAACGCATCGGTTCTTTGGTCGCCATTTGTAGAAAAAGCTCTGGCTCCTTGAGAAAGCAATGTTGCATAGGTCGCTGCGGTGCCTAGCTTTTTAATTTTATCCAATTTCGCCACATCTTGGGTAATGTCCCAATTTCTTGTCATACTCCAATCGTCTGATTTTGATATAGTGGATTTAAATTTTTTATAATCTGCACGCGACAATTCCTTGTAAGCTTTTTGAATTAATTTTTCTTTGTAATAGTCTCTAATTTCATTTTTAATTTTAATTTTATTTTTGTAACCATTCAGCATGTCACACCAACCGATCCAATTTCTCCTGAATAAAGTCCGGCCATTTACCCGCAAATAATAACGACAAAGCTTCCCCAACACCGACCCCATTTTTTTGGCAGGTCGATATATAGCTCCGGATTCTGCAATACGCTTTCACGCCATCCCATGAGCGGAAGCAGCCTGATATCTTCTGCTGAACCTTGCTCATACGGAAGTCCCGTTCACCCTGATTATTGGTAAACGGTGCTCGGGTATTACTCATAAACCGCAGCACGTCTGCTTCAAAATCCCGCAGCCGTTCTAATAAATTTCTCGATTTACTTCGTGCTAATTTCCCTCGTTTTAATTGACCTTTTTTATCCGCTTTTTTTGGCTCAGGTGCCGGGCATTCCCAATCACCTGCTTTTAATATTTTTCGATATCGCTTCACCCATTTTTGACACTGCTTTTCATCCAACTCACCCCCCGCCTCATTGACTGCTGTATTCATTTCATAAAGCAGATCTTCCATTGCCTTGGCCCACTGCTGGCCATCTTGCTCATGGGCTCGCGCCAATTCACGTACATGATGGGCGTTACACAATACATGCAAGCACAGCACAAATCGGTAGTAGCTTTTCCAGTGATCGTGTACCAATAAACCGGTAAATTTAGGCAAGATGTCGATCGCTTCCATTGCCTCGATACCTCTTGATTCATGCGCTTCAATCCACGTCCAGCGGTCATTGCTCGCGACATGTAGCCACTTTCGTTTACCATTGATATTGACGCCGGTTTCATCGGCATGAATCAAATCTCCAGCACGCAAAATAGCCGGTACTAACTGAGCAAATGGCTTCAGTCGATGAAAAGCTTCCTGATTAAAATTGGCAAGGCTACCGGTGCTGATTGGCGCATCCAATATCTCAGCGAAGTGCTTTTGAGTCCGTTCATAAGGAATCAGCTGGTAGCTCGACATATAAACCGCGTTGGCTTTAAACTCATTGCCATATTGTATTGGCCGAGTGACCCCTTGCGGAAACTCAGCAACAAACTGGTTACCCTGCTCGTCTTGTAGAATCTGCGCCCGATATTCGGTGACATATCGGGTAATACGAACATCAACTACTTGGCGGCTTTCACTGCCAACAACACGGTATTTTCCTTTCGGCAATTGGCTACGATCAATCGTAATATCCAGCACTTCATCTGGGTCTTTCACCGGTGATAAATTACTGCCTTTATGGCCAGGCTGCCCGCCTGGGTTTTTATTGCTTTTGGCGCGCGATTTCTTTTCTCGATTAGGATCTGCCGATGGCGGAATGCTGGAGTTTTTGCTGTTTAGCCCTTTGCTATCAAGCAATATCTTAACGACGAGCATCAGCATACGAACCATCGCCACCAATTCGGGCGGTAAGCGTTTGCTTTTGGCTAACAATCGCTCGGTTTCAGCGATTGTTTTATTAATTTCGATTGAGTCCATGCGGTTATTATCGCACAGGTTTTCAGGGTGGTTTTTTTGTCTCTGAGGCTTACTGTGGCGACTTTTTAGAAGCGGAATGCTGATGCGCTATTCTGAGCAAAAAACATTGATAATCAGGTGTGTTAATAGCAGTTTAATGCGGCGTTTAAGTGGTATTCTGAAAGAGGTGCTTAAATTCGGGAAAATATAAAAAAACCTGTCAAGCGATTTTTATATTAAATTGTGCTGAATGGTTACTTATTTTTCAAGTATATTTTTCCAGCGGCAATACCCGTGCCTACACCTGACGCTACGGCAACACCAGTCAGAATGCTATCTACCGTGTCTAGCGCTTCAAGCGCTGTAGCTGGGCGAGAATACTTGGAAAACTCTGTTAGCTGATCATCATTTTGTGGCAAATTTCCACCATGTTGAAGCCCATACAACTGCACATTAGTCATTGCCTCGGTGCCACTACCTCCGATGGACATTTGACGCAAGGTACTTCGCATATCCATATTTGGTATGGTCGGCTGACTTAGCTGCAAAGATGAAAGCTCAGGTAACCGAGGAGCATCGATAAAAAACGCACCCAAGAACACTTGATCATCGCCAGAAAAGCCTGCATCAATCAATTTACTTGCGCTATTTGCAGCATGAAGTGACTTCCAGGCAATGACCCTTTCAGCATTAAAAACTCCAGCTTGATAGCCTTTATCTATCCCAGCAAACTCATCGTTCAACATACTGGCTGCGGTGTGGTTCATCAGGAATCGCTTGGTCAAATTATCCGCTTGTTCATAGCTACCAATGTTTTCATTGCCAAAACCATTAAGCAAAAACTGCTCACTACTCACAGCCCTGTCCATTTTCCCGCGATTATACAAAAGTTGTGAGATCGCGGCAGCGGCTTCATGTTCTGCAAGGTTACCATTACGAAGTTGTGTATCAATACCAATGATCGCAAGGCAAAGATAATGCACAGGCCAACCATTTAATTCTATTTATTTAAACCACTTCCGCAGCTCTATCGGCAATTAATTGTTGGCGACCATAAAGTGCACTGACGGCAGCACCTAAAGCACACACCAGCATCACCAGTGCCATTGGCAAGGGTTCCACGGTGTTCATCCAGCCGATTACTGCGCTACCGAGTGTTCCCATTAATCCACGCATCAAACCCATAATCGCGGCAGCTGAACCGGCTTTATCAGACGAGAAATAAGCCATGCCACCGGCATTACTGTTAGCACTTATGAGCCCGATGCTGGCAATAAATAATACCAATGGAAAAGTTAATGCAGTAAGCCCCGCGTGGTTGGCGGCTAAAATACTCATGGCAATGCCAGAGCCGACCATTAATACAATACCGGCCTGTAATAATTGGCTAAGGTCAAAATATTTTAACAGGCGACCATTGAGTAAAGTCAGCAACAACATGCCGCCAATATTTAAGGCAAACAACAAGCCATATTCTGACTCAGTCACGCCAAAATGCTCGATATAAACAAACGGTGAAGCAGAAAGAAATACAAACATACCGGCAAAAGCCAAACTGCCGCTGAAGGTATAACTCATCGCCGCTCGGTGTTTGAGGATTTGGCCAAAGCCATCCATCAACTGGCTAAAATTTGGGGTTTTACGTTTTGCTTTAGGCAGGCTTTCTGGCAACCAGAGCAAAGTAATTAAACTGCTAATCATTGCCAGTACCACTAGGGCAATAAATAACCAACGCCAGCTACCAAGGGTTAACATAAAGCCGCCAACTGAAGGTGCAATTAGCGGTGCAATTAAAACTACCAACATCGAAATAGATAATAAGCGTGCGGCTTCCTGGCGCTGGCATAAATCACGAACCACCGCGTTAATGGTGACCATGATTGCGCCGCCGCCCACTGCTTGTAAGCAGCGGAAGAAAATTAACGATTCAGCAGACTGAGCCTGATAACAAGCAATGCTGGCGATGACATAACTCATCAAACCAAAAAAGATGATCCGCAAACGACCAAAGCGATCTGACATCGGGCCAAAAAATAATTGGCTGATGGAGAAGCCGGCAAAATAGCTGGTCATGGTTAACTGAATCAGCTGTGGGTCGGCGGCAAGGTCAGCAGCCATTGCCGGAAAGGCAGGTAAAATCAGGTCGATAGTGAATGGCCCAAGCATTGCTAAGGCACTGAGAACAATAATCAGCTGATATCTGGGAATCTGTTGTGGCAAACGGCACCTCTAAAAAATGGTCAATCAATCAACGAGTTTGATTTTTGCCAGGCAGATAAAAAACATTGCCTGTAGCAAAGCAGCGGATTATCTCATAGCGACTGAAAAAAGCGGATAGCCATAGATGCAGCTGACCATTGCATAAATGTAAGCATGGCTATAGAAAAAAATAAGAGAAAGCAGAATAAGAGATGGTGGGTAAACAGGAATGGGCTCTAAGCTTAAAATTGCTCTGGACACTGTAGGTTTGGTGAGTGTTAACGAAATCAGACATCTGGCAGTACATTCCAAAAATGTCTGATTGCGCCGAAGGCTTATCAAACTTACATGTAACATAAAGTTAGGTGACTCTGAAGCGGGCTATTTTTTATGTTCCACAACGCTAAGAAATTAATCGAATGCGCTTACCAGTGAATGCGCCCAGCCTTTAACGCCAGATCTAGAAGGATGAAAACCATCAACCGCCATCATGCCAATTTCAAGCTGAAAATCACCGGTAATCCAATGGCAGTTTTGCTCCAAACACACTTCGCCTAACGACAAATTAATAATCCGACTACGAATACCCATTATCCATCCAAGCGGTTTTGGCATGCCTGGAAATTGCTCCAAGGCAGGTGTCGCAGAAAAAGCAATTTGCTGACTTTGGCTGTTACGAAGTAATTCGATGAGTTGGCGTAGCTGTTGTTTCCAGCGTCGGCTACTGGTCAGCCCGGTCGCGTCATTAACGCCCATAATCACCAGTGATATATCTTGTGGTTGAAAATAACCGGCTTGCTGTTCGATCAGTTGCTGGAGCGTACTGCCATTTTTAGCAAGGGCCTGCCACTGAACTTGCCGAAATGTTTTCAAGGCAAATTGCTGTGCAATATTCGGCGCTAGGCTGTGATGAAATTGGTCGATGCCGACACCCGCGGCTGGTGATTCGCCAATAATACAAATACACAGCGCGGGTTGTTTGTTTGATGACGACGGGGTATTTTTTTCAGGTTGAACAATCAAACCATTCCTGCTGCCTTTAGCTTCGGGAAAACGAAGGGCGTGTTGTTTTAATTTTTTTCCTTGCCACCAGGCAACCAGTAATAAAGGCGCCGCTAATAACCAGATCGTTTGCCACAGCAATCGCCGACATTTGAGTTTAAGTCGAATTGCAGTTGATGCTTGAGGCTGATTTAACGTGTTCACAGGGTTTTGTTAATCCATCTGATTTCGTTGAATAACCGTCACACCTTCGCTGGCATTATCGGCAGCATCAAGCATCGCCTTAGCAACAGATGAAGCCGTCACAGGGGTTAGCTGCTTAGGTATTAATGGATTGATTAACTTAAACAGCATTAGCGCCAATGATTCGCCCAATCGAAAATCGGCATCTTGTTGGCTTTTTTGCCGGTTGAGCAATGACGGCCGGAAAATCTGCAAGGTTTTAAATCCGCGCTGACTTAATTGTCGCTCCATTTCAGTTTTAATTTGTAAATAAAACCCCGGCAGTTTTCCTCCAGCACCTGATGAGCTAATCACTGAAAAATGTGAGCAGTGGTTTTTTTGCCGGACAATTTGCGCCAGCGCTTGCACTGCATCCAGATCGACCGCTTTAAAAGCCGGTTTTGAGCCGGCCTGCTTTAGCGTGGTGCCCAAGCAGCAAAAGGTCAGATCGATAGTCTGTTGGCTGGAGAAGTTTTGCCAGTCAGCAATCGGTAAAATATGCTGTTCTAGCTTTTCATTATCCGCCAGACTGCCCTGTAAACGGCTCCGCCCTAGATAAATCACACGGCTGTAATGGTCAGACTGCAAAAGCAGAGGAAGTAGTTGGCTGCCGACTGCACCAGTGGCACCAACAATTAAGGCGGTTTTGCTCATAATGAATCGCAATGATTAAGGGCCTCAGCAGCATAACGGCAGGCACTTTGAAAAACAAACGATGGTTTTGCTAATAAGAAGGCATCATGGGTGATGTTAGGACTTCTGAAAATATTCTAAGTAAAGTGTTATTAATGAGTTATTTTTTTTTAAAAATATGGCCAGTAAGTAGCTTGCTGGCCATATTAAAATTAATAAAAATTTACCGCTGATAAAAAATAGTAATCTGACTGCCTTTTACTGGCTTGCCGGTCATCATATTCACTTTTTTACTAATCTTAATATTGGGCTTTTCCATTTGTGCCTTGAATAATGCTTGGGGTTGCTTCACTTCTTTACCGGCACCTTTGATAAAACTGATATCGCCATTGCTATGTCGATATTCGAGAAATTCACCGACTTTACCGCGGTAATATGCGGCCATTTCCTGAATGCTGACATCGCTTTGAAAAACTGCTGAAGCCAAGGTGAGTTTCATATTGCCCAGTTTGCCACCGAGGTCTTCTGGATACATATGATTAATTAACTGGCTTTTAGGCGGTAACGGCAAGGTAATTTGTTGGGTGCCGCGACTGTTGGCGACTTGTTTGAGTGCGCCAGATATTGCTGCAATAGCGTTTTGTTGGTCGCCTTTACTCATTGCAATGCAGCGCTGCTGACTTTTAACACTTAACCCTTTAGCAGACATGCACTGCTTAAGTTGCTGCAGCATTTGGCTGGCTTGGCTATTCGATACATCGTTGCCATCTGGGTCGATTTGGGCCAAACAGTTGTCATAAATGTCATAGAACTGATCTTCGCTGAGATTGGTACAGCTTTGGTCATAGTTAAAATATTTGAAGTTGCTGTTGACCAGATAGCGGCCAAAGCTATCGGCATTGGCTACGGCTGCAACGCTAACGACAGCAAGTGTTAATGATGCCGTGGTAATAATTTTTATGAGCCCGCTTATTTTTTTCATGGTGTGATCCTTGTAATTATTTTGAGCTGGTTTTTTGGCTCTTTTGAATTTTGTTATCAGCAAGCCTGCCATGTCGGTTACTATAATCGGTTCTGCTAATTTTTTTCAATCAGGCTTGGTGCTATATAAATGAGAGAAAAACAGTAAACGCCATATGTTTTACTCGATCAAGCGAAATATTGCTTCATAAAAACACATTCGAAATACACTTTGTAACCTATCCCTGTTATCGCGTTACCCGCTCGGTAAAAAAACCATCAATGGCTGAAAATCATCGCTAGCTTTCTGATTAGCTTCTGGCATTATTCTGCAAATAGGCTTTTTGATTCAAGAGATTAATAGCTAGAGATAGCTATATGTGGCCAAAGCTTATCACTTTTTACTAAGTCGTTTGGTTTGGTCATAGCCTTGTAATGAGGGAGTTGTAAAACACTCATGCAGTGCAAGTAACTTGTTCGATGCAAGTGTTGACCCGGTTCAGTTGCGATGTTGGGCTTCTGCTTTTTAACGGTGGAAGTAAGATTGATCGAGATTGTTCTGGTAATGGTTCATAAAACAAAAGCACGATTAAAAATATCAAATATAAAAGTGCTCACAGGGAGAGTTTCCAATGGCTTTAACCAGAACTTCTGCTCGTCGTCAGTTTGGTCAGGGTATGACTGAATACATCATTATTGTTGCCTTGATCGCGGTTGCAGCGATCGGTGTTTATCGTTTATTTGGTGACACGGTTCGTGGCCAAACTGCCGCTATGGCGATGGAGCTGGGTGGTCAAGATGGTACTGCAGCTCAGGCAGCAGCAGCTACAGCAGCAGGCCAAGCAGATACTGATGGCCAGACTCAACGTAATTTGAACGACTTTACCGGTAATAACTAATTTAAAAAGCAGCCATTGAATTCAATGGCTGCTTTTTTAGTTGATGATTATGAAAAACTCGTCATGGATTGGCCGTATCAGGGCTAACTTATCTGGTGGATTATTGCTGACATCATTTATGGTGACTGCCAGCATGCCTGTTCAAGCATTAGTCATTGAAGAAACCAGTGATGCCGATATTGCAATAAGAAGCACTCAAGCTGAGCAGTTACTGGAACCCTTTATACGTCACATTCAAGCGATACCGAAGGTTGAAGGTGAGCCTGAGGAAATGACAACGCTAGATATCAACAAAATTTTTACTTCTAGCAGTCAAAAAGCAGCAGAAATTATTGATAGTAAATTCACCCATATTGAAAATGATCTAGCGACAGATGTTATTCAGTGGCTAGAAAAAGAAGTTAGTCTGGAAAAAAATCTGATATCTAAGCTAAAGCGATTACCTCAAATCGATGATATGTGCTTAGGTAGTATTTCCAGTTACCAAACAAATACGCTCAGAGAAATTCAGAAAACGATTGAGCATTTAAAAAAATATAAAAATTATTACAAAGCAGAAAAGTTTTTAGTGCTTTGGGTATTCAATGCCGATTACATTGCCAGAATACAAATGCGCCAAGAAATTGTTTTACTGACTAATATTTGTGCCAACCCGGGCTTCTTTACCAACGATATTTTTTCTAAGCCCTTATTTGAAGCGACTTACGTTGGAAAGCCAATCGACTCCTCATTGAGGAAATAGCAGTAACAGTTGTCAACTAAAACGGATTTTTACTATGGTAAAAAAACAATCTGGTCAGGCAATGGTTTATGCATTGTTAATGATGACTGCAGTGCTATTGTCTGCTGCTTATATTTTCAATAGTTATCAAGTTAGTAACGAAAAAACCCGCCTGCAAAATACCATCGATAATGCTGCTTATTCAGTGGCGGTGATTGAAGCGCGTGATCTGAATTTTATGTCTTATACCAACCGTGCCATGGTGGCGAACCATGTTGCAGTAGCCCAAGTTGTTAGCATGTTGTCGTGGATTCGATTTCTAGATAACACTGCTAGAAATTTATCGGCAGTTACCGGCTGGATACCTTATTTAGGCACCGCTGTACAAGCTCTGGAACAAGGTGTTAATGCGATAAAAGAAGTTTTTGAAACGGGCGCTAATATTTTAGTGCCAATATTGAATGGTTGGATAAGAGTTATATCGGTCGCGCAACAGTTAATGCACTTTTTAAATATTACGGTTGCTTATGATTCTTTAGGTAGGGTCTTGAATCAGAATGATCCAGATGTTGATTGGGCCGGGCTTAATCTGGCAACCTGGACAACCTATGTCCAACAACATTTATTATTTACCCAGCGATATTCTCCAGATCGAGTACGCGATGGCAGGCGCAATTGGCGTGACCATAAAGTACGTGCCGATGCATTTCGAAATATCACTTTGCAATCCCGTGACAAATTCAGTGATAAATATCTTTATAACTTAATTCCTAGAATCACTATTGGCCCTGCACGATTTGAAATGAAACGAGCCGGTGGCACTGAATTTTATGGCCCGAATAGCCGAGCACCTTATTATACCTGGTCCGGCATGGATACGTTATCAGCTTATTTTGGTGTTTGGTTTTTTGGCTGGCACGACACTGAAGTCCCAATTGGTTGGGGTGCCGCGCAAGCCGGCGAACGAAAAAACCTTCGAACGCACCGTCGGGAAGACTATTTTACAAGCAATAGCCGAGCTTCAAATTTAGCGGTTCTTGAATTTCGAACTGCGCCGCTAATAGGCGGAAACCGTGGTTATGGTGGCTTGGCTGATTTCAATGATATTAAGCAAGATGGCTATGTAGAAACTGGGCCGGGTATTGTATTGGTAGCGACTAAACCACAAGATAAAATTCGCACTACCGGCACAGTTAATAATGACGCTACGCCAGATGGCCTCGATCTACAGTCAGAAAGTAATATGTTATACGGTCGCTCAGCGTCATGGTCTAAAGCGACAGTTTATTATGCTCGACCCAAAAGTCATTTAATTAATTTGGGAAGTGCTACCGATGACCGACGCGAATATGGCAATTTATATAACCCTTATTGGCAACCAAAACTGGCGGCTTTAACTGCGGCAGATAAGGCGATTGCCGGTATTTCTTTGGGAGTAGGTTTATGAGCATACGCCTTATGAAAAACTGCCCAATGAAGCCAAATAAAGTAGGTCTATCGAGCCAAAAAGGACAAAGCCTAGCAGGGTTTCTAGTCACCGCTGGTGCGATTTTAGTGCCTTTATTAATCGGTATGAATTATCTGGCCAATGTCGGTGAGAGCCGGCATAAACTCATGCAAGCTGCCAGATATTCCAGTTGGGAAAGAACGGTTTGGAAGCGTGATGCTGCAGCAACCAATCACAAAAGTGATCAACAAATCACTCGAGAAATATCCGTGCGTTTGTTTTCACAGAATCAGCGCCGATTTAATAGTCGCGAAGACAGCCGAGTAACGCTACCTTCGACTTTTGATTTAGATCCGATGTTGTACAGCTCATTTCAGTCATCAGGTGTAAAAACTCAAGTAGTTGAACCCGTGGCTTTAAACTCTGGCGGCGCATTAGATAATTTGGTGACGATGCAGGCTTCGGTGGGTAGAAATACTGCGGCGCTTACCGGTGTATATAACACGGTTGCCAATGTTTTGGATTTGAACAATGAAGGGGTTCACCGCAGTCGAGTCGGAATGCAACTAATGAAATTGGACCGATTGGATGATCTACCGGTTGATCCTTTTCGCTCCAATGTGGCCAGCGCGATTCAGGTGGGTGCTTGGAATGCGTCAGGTCCAAATGATGCATTAAATCATTTGAGTCGGCCTTTAGTGGTTCCTGGTTCGTTGTTATCTGGAGATGTTACTCGGCGTATTCTTGATTTTGCCGGTAATATTTTTCCTGAACTAGGATGGTTTGAACCAGGAAAAATAGATCCTAATCTGGTGCCTTGTGAAAGGATTGGCGGTCAATCGGGTAGTGGTGCTTGTTAATATGAAAAATATAATAATTTTGCTGAAGCTATCTCAAAAATACATTGCTGCTTTATTTGCTGCGTTATTGTTCATGAGCTCTTTTACTAGCACTTTATCTGCTGCTACGTCAGGGTTTGATCTAGAAAATATTCCACTGCCCAAAAGAACATTTATCACGGTAGTTACTGATGGGATCGAATTAAACAAGGTTGGAATGTCTGCTTGGAAAGCCAACTTCCCTAAGTCAGTTGAGCAAACATTGCAGTTTTATCGAGATCAATGGCAAGAGCCAGCGGTGCAAAATGCACCGGGTTTTGTAGAAAGTAATTTAGGAGAATGGCAGGTTATTAGCCGTCTTGACGGTGATTACCTGATTACAGTGCAGGTTAAGGGAAAAGGTAAAAAGCGCAGTGAAGGGATGCTGGCAATCAGCGATCTACCTACTCTCAAGGGCGTACCTCGATTAGGAAAACACTTCCCCAAGCCAAGCAAAACTCAAGTTCATAATGATATCGAATCTACCGATGGTGATGTTTTTTCTAGAACCTTGATTATGGAAAGTGCTCACCCGCTGAAAACGGTCGCGCGTTTTTATGATAGCTACTACCAGCAAAAAGGCTGGCAACGGCAGGGTTTAATTAATGAAGGCGCGGTTTATCGAAATAAGAACAAGATCGTCAACTTGGCGATGATCCGGGAAAGAGGAAAAACCAGGATTGTAGTAATTGAAACGACTGATGGTTAGAAAATAAAAACAATAACCGTTTAAAACTGAGTTAAAAAGTAATGGTTAAGTCTGTGATAACAAAGCTGCAACAAAAGCAGCGTTACAATCTGAAAAGCCCATGCAGTAGAAAACCTGCAAGAGAATCGGGGCAGGCAATGTATGAATATGTGCTGGCGACCAGCGTTTTGATTATCGCTTTTATTACGCCATTACCCATGTTGGACAATATGAGCCTGCTTGATTATATCGTTGCTGCATTCAAGGCGAATCATTCAGCGTATATTTATGCTTCATCGCTTCCCAGCTGATGTCATCCAGCAGAAAGCTACTCAAAATAACCTGAAAAAAATAACAAAAACAAATACAGGGATTCAAGGAGCTATTACATGGAGAAGCTTAAGCCTCTGGCTATGCTACTGGTTGCAGTTCTGCTGGCCGGTGTTGCAACCTGGAGTGGTACTTCTTATCTACGCCAGAAGGAAAATTCCTTACGGGCGGAGTTGGAGGCTGAAAAAAGGCCAATGAAAGTTCTGGTTGCTTCCAGAGATCTAGTGGCCGGTGATCATCTTTCTTCTGACACTTTACAAGTTAGAAAAATTCCAACTGAATTCGTACCTGATGGCGCTTTAACCCCGGCTGATTTTGATTACGTCAGAGGTTTAATGCTCAGCGAGCCAGTGTCTTTTGGTAAGCCGTTAATGCGCCATTTTATTCGCGGCGTTAGTGGTGTTGGTAGTTTTTCTGAGTTACTGGAAAAAGGCCAAAGAGCGATCACGCTGGAAGTCGATAACTTGAGTTCAATTGAAGGTCTTATTCAGACTGGAGATTATATAGATTTAGCGCTGGTCACCGCGGGTAGTAAGAAGCAGTCTGCTAGTTTCAATCATCTGCTAGATAAGGTGTTGGTTTTAGCAACCGGTAAGCAAACCATTGCAGATGCCGGAATGACCGATACATCAGGCAATTCACAGCAGGGTGATTATCGTTCGATCACACTGGGTTTGAATATGCGTGATATCCCGCGTGTTTCTCTGGCCAATGAAAATGGAGAATTGCGCTTCTTGTTGCGTAATCCAGAAGATCAGGCAAAAGGGCGCTACCCCGATCAGCGAGCTGATAGCAGTTTTGCAGTAGTGGAAAGTTTTGTTGGCGGTAAAGCAGAAAATGGTGTTTTGAAATCTTCAGGGCAAGCGATTAGAACGATGCCGAGTAGAGAGTGGCAACAGCAATTGGTTGATAGCAGCCGTCAATATCAAAAATTTCAAAATAATACTGCTACGCCCGGTACCGGCTTAATTTCTAGCCGTCATCAGCAAACACATAATACTTTGCCGCTGGTTAGAGCAAAAACAATAAAAACCAATACTGAAAATAAAGAGCCTAATTCCAGTAGCAACAACAGTTCTCCTTTAGAGACGGCGCTGAATGCAAAATCGGTTCAAGGGAGTGATGATTCATGATTTTAAATCAATCATTTTTAGCGCTGAAAAGCTTTAAAGCCGCTGTGATAAAAACCTTGGTTTTGATAGTCTGCTTAAGCTGTGCCTTTTCTGTGCAGGCTTCGGTTAAACGTTTGCCTACTGTGAAAATGGTGGTTGGCCAAGTTCGAGTCATGGATATTAAAAATATCACTCGAGTGGCAGTGGGTAGCGGAAAAATTGTTAATTATCGTAGCTTGGAAAATGGCCAGTTATTGTTAATTGCCAGTGAAATCGGCAACACCGATGTTCATATTTGGCAAAAGGGCGATCGTGAGTCAGTAGTTCGAGTCGCTGTGTCGGGTTCTAATACTCAAAATGACTTAGCCAATGCGCAAAAACTATCTAAGCAGGTGCCCGGACTGAGCGTTGTTAGGCAAGGCGATAACATCGCATTTTTTGGTAATGTCGCGCCTTCAGATGAAACCAGAATTAAATCATTAATCCAGATTTTTCCCAATGCAGTCGATTTAACTCGACTGGATGGCTTTATTGACAAGCCAATGGTGCGGATGGATGTACGCATTCTTGAAGTCAGTATTGATGATGTTAAAAAGCTGGGTATTCGTTGGAATACTACCGCTAGTGGCCCGGCAATTGGTTTGCATAAATCTTTTGTAAATAACGGAACTTTCAGGAATTATTCAGAAAATAATGACGGTATTGCAGAAGGTATTTCAGGTGCCATAACTGGATTTGATTATAAGTTCTATAAGTATTTCGGCATTACCACCGGCTTAGGTTCAACACTCGATTTAATGGCTGAAGCAGGTAAAGCGCGTTCGATTGCTTCGCCTAAGTTAATGGCAAGAAGTGGTGAAAAAGCGCATTTTGCTTCTGGTGGTGAATTTCCTTATCAGATTCGAACCGATAACGGTTTTGCGGTTGAGTTTAAAGAATATGGGGTGATTTTGGACATTAAGCCCCAAGTATCTGGTGACCGAATTCGCACCATGGTTAAAGCTGAAGTCAGCAGCATTGATTTCTCGGTGGTCACTCAAGGAACCCCCGGTTTAATTAAAGATGTTGCAGAGACTGACATTAATTTAACCAGTGGCGATACTTTGGTTATTTCCGGTTTAAGTTATGGCACCACTTCCAGCCGTGCCGATAAAGTTCCGTTCCTTGGTGATTTACCATGGATTGGTGCGTTATTCCGCTCTAAAAATGAACGCAGCCGCACCAAAGATTTATTGATTACCGTCACCCCTCATTTGGTTAATTCATCCAGCGATAAAAATAAGCAATTACTTAATGAAGCGAATAAATGGATTGAAGATTTTGACGGTAAATTCAGCCTGAATCAGGCGCTAATGGAGTAGTCTGATGTTTGAAGTTCGGGTAACCACCAAAAGAGGGACCAGCGTTGCAGATTTACACTGTGAAAGTGATCACTGCACGCTGGGAAAAGATAAAAATAACCTGATTGTTTTACATGGTTGGAAGGTCGGACGTAGTCATGCACAAATTTGCCTAAAGGAAGATGGTATTTATGTGTTTGATCTTGAATCAAGAACGGGCACTCAAGTTAATGGCGAAAAGATAAAAAACTATGGCCCGGTCGGTGAATCAGATATTATTCAAATCAGCGATTATCTGATTCAAACCAAAATTACAGCCGAACTTTCGCCTGTAATACCTGTTAATAACAATCTAGCGGGTAACCTTTTTGGGGAAAGCCGTGAGCAGAACATCTCGACTAGCACAAGGGCAGCGACGTCTCAATCATCGTCGACATCTGGCCAAGGCAAGAAAGAAAAATCAGTGCAAACGCCGACATCAGAGGCTTTGCCTGACCTTGAACTACTCAACGAGTGGCGAAAGCGAACCCACGACAAACTGATTGAATTTATGGATTTGCGGCGTATCGATCTCAATGAAATGGGAGATGATGAGTTACGCAAATTTACTAACAATACTATTCAACAAATATTATCTGGATTTAATGATTTTCCAACGCACCTTAATAAACAGGAATTATCGCGTCAGGTTTTAAATGAAGCGATTGGTCTTGGGCCGCTGGAAGATTTATTAGAAGACGATGCTATCAGCGAGATTATGGTCAATTCCAAAGACCAGATCTTTTTCGAAAAAGACGGGCAGCTAATTCGATCAGCGATTACCTTCACCAATGACAAAGCAGTTATTTCTGCGATAGAGCGAATAGTGGCGCCTTTAGGTCGTCGTATTGATGAAAGCTCACCGATGGTTGATGGTCGCTTAAAAGATGGTTCTCGTGTTAATGCAGTGATTCCTCCGCTGGCATTAAAAGGCCCGAGTATTACCATCCGAAAGTTTATGAAAGAGCGCTTAACTGCCGATCGCATGATTGGCTTTGGTTCGTTAAGTCAGCCAATGGTGTCTTTTTTACAAGCCTGTGTGACACATAAACAAAATTTGGTGATTTCTGGTGGTACCGGTTCTGGTAAAACCACGCTTTTAAATGTGCTTTCCAATTTCATTCCAGACAATGAACGAATCATTACCGTAGAAGATGCTGCGGAATTGCAGCTTTATCAGCCTAATTTGGTTTCTCTAGAAGCTCGACCGCCCAACCAGGAAGGTAAAGGTGCGGTAGCGATTCGAGAGTTAGTGAAAAACTGTTTGCGAATGCGCCCAGACCGAATTGTGGTTGGTGAGTGTCGTGGCGGTGAAGCACTGGACATGCTGCAGGCAATGAACACCGGTCACGATGGTTCTTTAACTACGATTCACTCAAATTCTCCCCGTGATTGTATTTCCCGAATGGAAGTTCTGGTGTTGATGTCTGGTATGGAATTACCAGTGCAAGCCATTCGAGAGCAAATTGCATCGGCAGTGAATATTATTGTTCAACAGACTCGTTTTTCTTGCGGTAGCCGCCGGGTGACCAGCATTAGTGAAGTGAATGGTATTGAAGGTGAAATTGTTCAATTGGGTGAGATTTTCCGTTTTCGTCAAGATGGTTTTGATGAAAATGGCAGGGTGCGTGGATATTTTGAAGCTACCGGATTAATTCCAGATTTCTGTGAAGATATGAAGCGCCGTGGTTTAGAAACTGACCTTTCGTTATTTGAAAAAGGCCATCGCTTATGACTCAGATAATTTTAATGGGCGGTGGTATTTTTGTTTCGGTATTGCTGTTGCTCTACCTAGGCTACCAAGGCTCACAACATTTAATCGATCGCTATCAAAGTTCGGTGAATGAAACTGCCAATGTGGGGTTGGCAGAGCTGTTTATTTTTATCGATCCCAGCCGGTTATATTTATTAAACTTGGTTGCGATGTTTATTTCTTTTTTTGTTATCTGGTTAGTCGCCGGACATTGGGGGCCAGCGATTATCGGTGGTTCATTAATGGCATTTTTCCCTAGAGCAGTTTATCAATTTTTGCGCAAACAGCGGCAAGATAAATTTATGCTGGAATTACCCGATGCATTGAATTCAATGTCGTCAATGATGCGAGCCGGTACCAGTACTCCGGTGGCGATGGAAATGCTAGTGGCTGAATCTACAGGGCCAATTCGCCAGGAATTTGGGCTGCTATTAAAAGAAATTCGTGTGGGTGTCGATTTTGAAGACGCATTGGAAAACATGGCTGAACGCATGCCAATGGATGATTTCAAAATGGTGGTTGCCGGGATGAAAATTTCCCGTGAAGTCGGTGGCAGCTTGGCAGAAGTCTTGTCTCGGTTAGCAGAGACCATCCGCCGTAAATTAGAACTGGAAGGAAAAATTAACGCGCTGACGGCAATGGGAAAGGCGCAAGGATATGTGATGGCTTTGTTGCCATTCGCTTTGGGGGTGATTTTGTTTCAAATGGAACCCCAAGCAATGGCCAAGTTGTTTGATACTGCCTGGGGATGGGCAGCATGTGCAGTGATTGTTGTGCTGGAGTTGCAGGGTTTTTTCTTCATCAAAAAAATAGTGACTATCGATGTCTGAATCATATAACCCAGAATTTCTAAAGCTGATGTTTATGCTGTTATTGCCGCTAGCAATAGTGCTTTTGGTCGTGGCGATCACTCAAACGGCGGCAGGAATTAAACGAGAAGATCGGCAATACCTCGATCCACTGTCCGGAAAAATGCGATTGATCTGGCCTTTGGTTCGTTTTTTCTCTCATTACGTGGGAGATTTTTTACCGGTTGAATTAATCGAACGATTAAATAAAAAGCTCAATCGCGCCGGAATGCGTTATTTGATGTCGCCAGAACAATTGGTAGGCTTGCAAATGACCTCAGCGCTCTTGGTAATGCTAGTGTGCTGGCTTTGCTTGGCAATGCTGGAAATCAGTGACCCGTTATTGTTAGGTCTGGCTGCATTACTTGGTTATTTTATGCCGATGCTGTCAATTAATGATCTGAGAAATAAACGAGAAAAACAGATGATCAAGGCATTACCGACTTATCTGGATTTCTTGACCATGGCGATTCAGGCCGGTATGAATTTTTCAGGGGCGATTATTCAGGCGGTAGAAAAAGGACCTGACGGGCCTTTAAAGTCGGAGTTTTCTAAAGTAGTGCGCGATACGCGTGCTGGTATGTCCCGGCCCGATGCCTTGCGTGCCATGGCTAATCGATTAGATATGGGGCCAGTAACTACTTTTGTAAACGCAGTGCTTCAAGCTGAAAAGTCAGGCGCTAGTGTGGGTGAAACTTTAAAAATTCAAGCCGACCAGCGACGGACCGAGCGTTTTCAGATTGCAGAAAAACAAGCAATGCAAGCACCGGTTAAATTAATCTTTCCATTGGTTGCGTTTATTTTCCCGGTGACTTTTATCATCATTTTCTTCCCGATTGGCATGATGTTGTTGGAGTCGTTCTGATGCAGGCCGCCAGTAAAATCGACCAATACAACTCACCAGATTTATTACAAATACTGGATTTAAAGTTGGCAGATAAACCTTGGAGCCGAATGAAAGGGCTACTGGGGCAAACTGGCCTAACCGATAATAAAGGGCTGTGGATTATCCCGTGTAACTCGGTACACAGCTTGTTTATGAAGTTTTCGCTAGATCTAATCTGGCTAGATAAAAACCAACAAATACTGCGAATCGATCGAGACTTCAAACCCTGGCATTTTGCTACTTGTTTGAAAGCGCGTTCGGTGATTGAAGTAGCGGCGGGTACGGTAGATCGTATCGGCATATTGCATGATCAATATTCGAAAGGTTAAAGCAGTAGCTAGCCAACGAATAATAAAAGCAGTGGAGTATTCGCGTGAATAAAAAAATAATGATGGCAATCGGAATGGCTTTACTTATTGCCGGTTGTAGTTCAGCGCCAGCTAAGAAAACGCTAGATACCGATATATTGCTCAAAGCGGATCAGGCATATCGGCAAGGGCGATTGGTCGACGCGGAAGCTTATTATTTAAAGATTGTTGATAAAAACCCGACCTTGTATGAAACCTGGTTTCGGCTCGGTAATATTTATGTGCGCACTGGCCAGCTAGATGCGGCAATAAGAGCCTTTGAAAAGTGTATTCAGCTTTCACCAGAAAAAAGTAAAGGCTGGAATAATATGGCGCTGACCAGAATTCGTCAGGCTATATCGACCTTGGAAGAAGGAGTTGGCATGTCGGATGCTAGTGATCCTGGTTATCAGCAGATGAGCAAACTGCTCAGCAAACTGGTTAGTAAATAATCAAAAGTCGTTAAATAAAATAATTACCCTGAGCAAAAATAATGAATAAAAAACAGCAGCGGGGGCAGTCATTAACTGAAACAGCCATTTTAATGCCTGTTCTAGTGCTGTTAATTATGGGTTTAATTCAGGTTGCTCAAATGTACAAAGCCAAGGCAACCCTTAATCATGCCACGGTGCAGGCTGCCAGAGCTGGCGCTACTGAAAATGGTTTTTTAAACCCAATGCGTAACGCTTTGGCGCAGACTTTGGCGCCTGCTGAATATCGAGTTAAACCAAATGAAGATCCAAATATGCTGTCGTATTTTGCCTTCCAGCAATTGTTTCGGTTTAACGAAACCATTCGAGGTTCTGGTGCGGGTGGTGTAAAAATTAATGTGTTGTCGCCAACCCAGCAAATGTTTGATTCATTTCGTCAGCGGGTTAGAACATTAGAACCCTGCCGTGGCGTCGGCTGTCCTAGCGGTGGCAAGTTTCGGGAAAGCCAACCGATTTGGCAAATTCCCAATGATAATTTGAATGTGTATAGCGATGCACAGCGAAGCATCAATGGTCGACCGATAAACCTGCAAGATGCCAATTTATTAAAAATAGAAAGCACTTGGTGCTATCCACTGCGAGTGCCTTTTATTAATGCAATTATTTATCAGGCGATGAAAACCTTTCGCGCAGATGGCGGCTATCAACATGAGCAATGGACCGCATGTCGTAATCGGCGGGTTATTAGCCGACATGACTATTGGATACCTTTAACCAGTACCAGCGTAGTGCGAATGCAAAGTCCATTACGCTGTGAAAATAATCCACGTGGCGGCAGCAACTGCGACAACCTGCAGTAAAAATAAAAATAAAACAGAAATAAAAAAAGGATAGTTTTATGAATCCAGCAATAACGAACTGGGCAAGCAGGGCTGCCGCATGGATCTTCACAGGAGCGGTGGCGGTTAGCGGGATTAATTTGGCGTATGCACAATCATCAGAGCAATCACAATTAGTCATATCATCGCTGACAGAATTTAATGGCAGCATCATTAATGGCTCGATGATTAAAGGTGCCAGCCAGTTTGAATCTGAATATAAAAAATACCTTCGTTACCCGGCAATTGCTGGGCCGATTATTTATCAAGATCAAGTTACTGAAGATCAAGAAGAAGGCTATACGCTGACCAGTGAAATTCAGCTGTTGGGTGAGTTGCAACGTACCGTTTGGGACTACACCGAAGCAGACACTGCATTGCAAATTAGCCAGAAAACATTGGATCAATTAAAGCAAAAAGGCTTTGATATTTTGTACCAATGTAGCGGCAAAGATTGCGGTGATACTGCGGGATGGTCATTGTTCTTATCACCGCGAATTGATGGTAATGATTTAAACCAGCATTACTTGCTAGCGCGTGGGCCGATTGACCGTGGCCAAGATTGGTTTGTTGCTGTTTATACCAATGATATTGGCGGCATTCCGCGCAGCGTGGTTGATGTAATTAAAGGGCGTCCGGTTGCTGAAACCACGCAAACTGCAGATGTTGCATCGCAAGCGGAAAATGTTTCGGTTGAATTGACTGGGCAGACCAGCATTCCGCTAGTTTTTTTCAAATTTAATAGCGACCAATTAACGATTGCTTCAGACCAAGCGATTCGGCAAATAGCAGAATATTTAGTTAAAAATCCACAGGCGCAAATTCAAATTGTCGGCCATACCGACGACACAGGTGAAGAAGCACATAATAATCAGCTATCTGAAAGGCGTGCACAGACGGTTCATCAGAGGTTGGTCAATCATTATGGTGTTAATCCTGAGCGATTGAAGTTGCATGCCGCCGGTGAATTTGGGCCAATAGCAGCAAACAATCGAACCGATCGCCGCAAGATCAATCGCCGAGTTGAAATTCAGCAGATTCAGATAATGGCGAAAGAAGCACAGCCGGAATCTGATCAAAAAATAATCACTACACAATCTGAATAATTTGTAGTTTTTCTAGGTTGGCAGCCGAAGTTAGTTCGGCTGCTGATAGAAGAATTTTTAACTGGCAATGTGCAATTTTCATAGCCAGTAGCAGTTTTAGGCCATAAAATTGTTGCACACCCACCGCATCCAACGAGTGTCACTATGATTATTCTGACGCTGTTTCCCTATCAGTTAGATCTGTTTCCTGAGCTAAAACTAGCAAGTGGCACATTACAGCGTCGAAATGGTTGGTTGGTTCGTTTGCAAGACGAACATAGTGAAGGCTGGGGCGAGATCGCGCCCTTACCGGGGTTTAGCCAAGAGCGAGCTCAGGATATTCCCGAGCGTTTGGCACAGTGGCTAGAAAACCCTCAACAAGTCGAACTTCCCCCATCTGCCAGTTTTGGTTTATCTGCGGCCGTCAATGAATTGCTGCAAGCTGAGCTAACCGCTCCGGCCGATATTCAGTGTTGCCCTTTGTTATTGAAAGACCAGCTATTGGTTGATAAACCGTTTGACCCGCAACTTTTACAGCATTGGACTGAGCTGGGTGAGGTGAAGCTGAAAGTTGGCAATGATCCATCGGAAGATCGGCAAAAACTATTGCAGCTGTTGCAGTATTTTCCTGGAAAAGTCAGGTTGGATGCCAACCAACAGTGGACCTTTGAACAAGCATTACAGTTTGCCAAAGACCTGCCGCTTCAGCGGATTAGTTTTATAGAAGAGCCATTACAAAATTTTTCTGACACTGAGCGGATGTATGCTCAGTTACAAGCGTTTTATCAGAAAACTGCAATGCATTTTGCTTTAGATGAGACAGTGCAACAGTCAGGTTTTAAGCTGCAAATGTTGCAAGGCTTGCGAACTTTAGTGATTAAACCGACGCTGGTGGGAAGTATTAGCCGCTGCTGTTCATTAGCCGAACAAGCGTTACAACAACAATTACAGGTTATTTTTTCCAGCAGCTTTGAATCTTCATTAGCGGTGGGGCAAATTGCTGCAATGGCACAGCATTTAGTACCACACGAGCTAGCTGGGCTAGACACACTTCGCCGGTTTGACTGTGATTTATTACGGCCATGGCCAGGCAGTAAAAAGCGATTGATTGATTTAGCCGAGCTAACCGAAACAACCGAGCAACATAGCTTTTTATTAGAGCCCGAATTGCTCGATTTGTTATAAAGTTTTAATTGTTATCGATCTCTTCATTTTTTTGTAGCCGTTCGGAGTTAACTATGACAGAGCAGAAAACCAAAGCCGCTGAAGATAGTTCTACGGTAAAATCTGAGCCATCGAGTTGTCAGCGAGAGCTATCGGAGCAAGAGCAGCAATTACGACAAGGCCGTCGCAGCATGGTGATGCCGATGCGTGGTGAAGCAACATCCAAGGTACGTTATGTCGAAGGATCGATGCCTTTGAAAAATGGTTGCTGGCTATCTGATTGAAAAAATTGTGGAGTGATGACTTTAGTTATCCAACAAATTATGCGGATTCAGCTTTTAATTAGAAGCTGAACCTTTATCACGTTTATTTTCTTCTCTCATCTTTATAATCAACGTCCCTGCACCTTCGAATATGATGGGTATACACGCTCTTAGCCGTATTTTATAACAACTTGTCAGACCATTTAACTCGCTAAAATCATTTTAAAAAACTCTAGAACTACCTCACAGCAATAAAGATCACCCGGTGGCCGGACAACCCATCTTAAATATTGAAAGAAATATCACCAAAAGTAGATTATGGCTAAGTACTCAATTTAAGTCATGTGAGCTCGAATGATAATTCGAGCATTTTGATGTTCGAGGGATAAATGTCTACTGCTGCTGACGCTACTGTTATTTTGCTGCAACTTGATCCGATTCAGGAAAAGTTAATCGCTACCGCGCTGCAATCTATGAGCTTGCGGGTTCGAAAAATATCGGTTATCGATCCAATTGATTCACAGCTGAAAATGCTCACTTCTGGCAACGCCAAAAACAGACCGCTGCTGATTTGTGCTGATTTGGCTCGTTTAGCTAAGGAAAACCTAAGTTGGACGGCTTTTTGCAAGCAAATTAAAAGCCAAATTCCCCATGCCGGCTTGATTGCCACCAACAGCCAAATGATGTTGCCGCAAGCTCAAACGGTTCAATGGGTCAAGCAGGCTGGCGGATTAGAATTGATTGGTCGTTTGTCTAGCAGGCGTTATGTTGCAAGTGTTACACCTCTGATGGACTGTGTTGCCAAGCTATTTGATTTGCAATATAGCGCTGTGCAATTAAAAAGTTATGCCAGCGGTATGTTGGTTAGCGAAGACCCGACCAAAGATCCTAGAGATAGTGAACAGCAAGCCTGGGCATTACTCGATGAAATGAATATTTCACCGGCGCAGCTGATGGCTAAAATGGCTGCGAGCAACCCGCAGATACCAGTTGCTAATCGTCGCTACCGATTGAAGCTTTATCAACAATGCTTTTTGGGCAGTGAAGCAGCCAATTGGCTTGCGGGTTATTTAAGAATTTCAGTCGATCAAGCGGTTGATGTTGGTAATCTTTTATTACACTGTCGGCTGATTGACCACGTAACGCGTGAAAAGCCATTTGATAAAAACGGATGGTTCTACCGATATCAATCGGTATCGCATGCAACAGCAAAGTTGGACTTTACTCTGCTAGCTAAAGAAATCGAAGAAATCTTCCAACTTCAAGATCGCCATTGGCGTGGTTTATCGTTCATGCGTTGCTTTACTGGAGATCAGGCGGTAACGGCTTTAGTGCGCCATTGCGCTATTACAGAGTCCGAAGCGCTATGGGTTGGCCAGCAGTTACAAGATTTATATTTATATCGACATGTAGAAGATGAACATGATTTCAAGAATCAGAGCTATTTTTATCGCTTGATTCTGGATGCTAAAGTCTCACTTTAACTGTTTTAGAAAGAAGGTTTTGATGACAGACTGGACCGGTTGCCCGCTTTATCAACATGCATTAAGCCGTCCAGATGAAACGGCCATACTGGCTGATGGTTATGCCATTAGCTGGTTACAGCTGTATCAGAATGTCTGTGGTATTGCATTGCAAGTGGAGCAGCAAGTCTTACCTGAAACACCGATCGCGGTAGTTTCAGAAAATTCTTTAAAAATGCTGTTGCTGTCATTGGCATCGTTGCATTGTGGTCGAATTTTCTTTCCAATAAATCCTGCATTTCCTGATCAAAAAATTATCGACTTGTGCCAAAAAATGGGTGTTAAGCAACTTTGGAGCGCAGAAACTAGCAGATTAGATAGTTTTTCTGGTGATAAGGTTAATATCGATTTTGAGGTGCGGGCTGAGATTGAAAGCGAGAATGAGGTTGCTCCTCAGGTATCGATTGATGCACCAGCCAGTTTAATTCTCACTTCGGGCAGTTCTGGATCTCCCAAAGCAGTGCTGCATTCAATTGGGCATCATTTGGCTAGTGCGATGGGGAGCCGAAAAGTGCTGCCATTGAAACAACAAGACCACTGGCTGGCCTCTTTACCACTGTTTCATATTGGCGGTTATGCGCTGGTAGCGCGGTGTATTGTGGCAAGTGCGACCATCGTGTTGGATAGCTTTAAAACTCCATTGCCTGAGTTATTAGCGCGCTACCCGATTAATTATTTATCTCTGGTCAATACTCAGCTTTTTCGTTTGCTACAACAGCAGCCCAAATTACCAGAACGGCAAATGCGCGTGCTATTAGGCGGTGGGCCTGTGTCTGACGATTTGCTTGACCAGCTAAAGAATTATCCGCAAATTGAAGCCTTTACTAGCTATGGTTTAACCGAAATGGCTTCTCAGGTTTGTAGTGGTCGAGCGAAAGCAGGTTTGTCGGGACAACTACTGCCAGGTCGGCAAATGCGCTTGGCCGATGATGGTGAAATATTGCTCAAGGGCGATACCTTATTTGCTGGTTATTGGAGCAAAGGTCAGCTTGACCCAGCCTGTGATGAGCAAGGTTGGTTCCATACCAATGATTTGGGCCAGTTAGAAAATGGCTGGTTAAAAGTACTGGGCCGCAAAGATCAAATGTTGATTTCTGGTGGTGAAAATATTCAACCTCAGAAAATTGAGCAATGTTTGTTATCGCTATCTGGAGTAGTTCAGGCGGTGGTAGTCGGGGTTAGCCATCAGCAGTGGGGCCAGCGACCAGTCGCTTTTATTCAATGGGCTGATCAGGAAAAGCAACTTAGCCAAGCCGATTTAATCATTCAGCTAAAACCACAACTGGCTAATTTTATGTTGCCCGATGTATTTCTGCCGTGGCCTGAGCAAATGACCGGCATGAAGCCAGACAGAAAAGCGCTGGCAGTAATCGCTGAGTCATTGCAGGCCAGTAACTGCAAACAACAACAAAGTTGAATTGATTCACCAAAAGTTTATAAAAATTCATCTATAGCAATGGCTTAGCATTGTAGTTATACTTCGCGACCGATTTTTATGTCTGCTGTTAATGCCATGCTGTTTCTTGATCTTTTTGGTACGGTTGTATTCGCCATTTCAGGCGCTCTGGTTGCTTGCCGTAAGGGTATGGATGTCTTTGGTGCATTCGTTTTAGCCATCGTTACCGCTATGGGCGGTGGTACTGTGCGTGACTTGCAGTTAGGTACCGATATTTTTTGGATGCAGCAGCCAATCTATTTATGGATTGCAGTTGCCGCAGCGATTATCACCCTGGCAATGCGCACACGAATAGAATCCAAGCAGCAATGGCTTCTGTTGGCCGATGCCCTCGGTTTGGCAGCTTTCACCGTGATTGGTGTTGATAAAGCGTTATCTTTTGAATGTGCGCCGATAGTTGCAGTGGTGATGGGCGTACTGACAGGTGCTGGCGGTGGTCTGATTCGTGATGTGCTTGCTGGACAGTCGCCGATGATTTTTTATCGAGATATTTATGCGACAGCGATTATTGCCGGTGCCGGTATTTACCAACTACTGCTTTATGTACAAATTCCAGTAGGCATTTCAGCAATCATCTGTATGGCGGTTGTTTTGGGTATGCGCCTAGTTGCATTAAGACGTTCACTTTCTCTTCCCAGCTTCCTGCTCTAATTTATAAAAAACAGCAGCAAACTGTTGCTGCTGTTTTATCAAACTGCTGCTGACTAAATAGATTACGCCCCTTCTTAAAAAACGTGACAAACATTCATTTAAATTAGTCATTAAAATAAAGTATAAAATTTTTCTTCACCTTCTTGGATTGTAAATAATAGTTTGATCTCTCTCACATATTAGCAAGCTTGGCTGGAATTTGCTGCTGAAGCAGGGCATGTTGTATTTGCTAAAAATTAACACTGCCATAAACGCAAAATATTCAATATTTTTGGTAGTTCTTAAGGCCGAATGGTCTTGTTGGTTATTTGTTTTCCAGCATTAAGTAACAGTAATACTTGAGAGAGAATCGGGATGAAAAAGTTACATCTGGTCAGCGCTGCGGTGCTATCTATTATTTTAGCTGGTTGCGGCGGTGGCGGCAGTTCCAGTAGTGATTCAAGTACAGATACGACTACTGGAACGACCACTCCAACTCCTCCAGTCGTTACACCAGACCCAACGCCTCCAGTCGTTACACCAGATCCAACTGCTAATAATATTCAAGGGCAGGTTAGTGGTTTGGTCGCAGCAGAAAATGTAGTTATTACTGCATCAGGTGGTGGAGAATTACACACACAAAGAATTGCTGCGGATGGCGGGTATGTATTTGCTGATTTAACGCCCGGTGTAAATTACAGCCTCAAAGTTCAGGCAAGGGGTTATCGCCAGCAATCTACTGCTTTTGAACAGCCAAGTAACCAAGCATCCAATTTAGTAGTCGACAGCCAACCAACGCCAGAGCTAGATGGGAAATTCCATTATGTTTGGCAAGACGACGGTCAAAGTGTCAGTGGCTTAGAATACGCCTCAGCAGTCAACCATCCCATTACTGTTGAAATAGAAGGGCTGGAAAAAGAAATCCCTAATATTGCTGCTGCACAAATGCTCTATCGTGATTATCGAGTGGTACTTGATGATGCAGGTGACTTGCCATGGACTCAAGCCCATGCCTATCGCTTGCTGGAAACCATGCGACAGTTACCGCAAAAGCATTGTTCATTTAATGAATTAGTTCAGGCGCTTCCGTGTAAACCAAATGACAATAATGTACAAGAAACTCGTTGGACTTTAGATAAAGATCCGATCAATAAAAACATTGCGATTGATGGCAAACAGATAAACATTAGTGTTGATGCATTTAGTTATGCAGAGCCACAAATTGCAAATGTTGATGGTCAGCGTGGTCGTTTTTATTCTAAAAATTTGCACCATGCCGTGGTTAATTATTTAACTACTGGTGGCACCAACCTGATTGCAGCCAATTATATTTTAGAGGAGCGCTTTGGCGTCACTATCGACCAGCGCGGTAATGGCAGCAACCACCGTATGGGAAGCTTCTATTCCAACACCCCAGTGACTGGTGTTCAGGACCGCCAGCCTTCAGCATGGCAATCATTCACACCTGAAGAAATTATGGTTGTGATTAACCAGCTGGAAGAAATGCCGACTGGTTTGCATATTATTCGTGATAAAAACGATTCTAGCCGTGGTTTAAAGCAATTATTGCGTCGTGCTAATGGCCATGATCATCCATTATATCCCGATGCACCTGCAGTTGCCTGGCCGAGTGCAGGTTATATCGAATTCATGGAAAAAGCTTTCAAGGGTAATAACCTTGAACATATGCAGCGATTGGTATTCAGGGCAAACGCATAAAAAAATGTTAGAATACAGGCATTTTTAATCTTAGTGTTTAGCCATGTCACCTACTGTTCTTGATTACTTTTCAGATATCGAAGATCCTCGCCAAAAAGGTAAGGTCACTCATTCCCTAGATAAAATTCTTTTGATCAGTCTATGCGGCATGCTATGCGGTGCAGATGACTGGGAGACCATTGAAACATTTGCTGAAAATAAACAAGCATGGCTTGGTCAGTTTGTTGATATGAGTGATGGCGTTCCCAGTCACGACACCCTTGGAAGAGTATTCTCAAGAATACGGCCTGAGCAGTTCACGCAATGCTTTATTGAGTGGGTTCAAGGATTTATTGAACAACACAAAGATGTAGATAAAGAAACATTGTCTGTCATTGCACTCGATGGGAAAACAGCCCGAAGAAGCCAAGACAAAAGAAATAGCAAGAGCGCAATGCACATGATGAATGCCTGGTGTTGCGCAAATCAGCTCGTGCTGGGGCAATTAGTGGTAGATGAAAAAACTAATGAAATTACTGCATTACCCGACCTACTGAAATTGATCGACGCACAAGGCAGTATCATTACTGCAGATGCGCTAAATTGCCAAAAAGATATCACTCAAGCGTGTATTGAATCGGGCGCAGATTATTTGCTGGCAGTAAAAGGTAATCAGCCTACATTACACGAGTATATTCATGATTATTTTGAAAAAAAGAAACCCAAAGCTTACAGGCGCCCAGAGATTAATTTTTTTGAAAGTAGTGAAAAGAATCGAAACCGGGATGAAATTCGTCGTTGCTGGGTGGCAGATGCCTCTGACTTAATACCAAATCGAGCAGAATGGACATCGCTAAACAGCATTGTCCGGATAGATAGAAGCCGAACAATCGATGAAAAAACATCTTTCGAAACACATTATTATATTTGCAGTAACAATCAGTTATCAGCAGAAGAGGTTCTTTCAGCAGCCCGGCAGCATTGGCAGGTGGAAATCATGCACTGGACGCTGGACATGTGTTTCAGAGAAGACGAACAACGTGCTAGAAAAGACTATAGTGCAGAAAATATGACGATTATGCGGCAAGTATCAATGAATTTATTGAAGCACGATAAGACACCAAGGCTCAGCATGAAAAGAAAACGGCTGGTAGCTTGCATGAATGAAAGCTACCTTGAGAAGCTGTTGTTTTTAAATACCTGATCATGCGTTTGCCCTGGATTGGTATTGCATGAGAAGGCGCACTTCTTATGGCACTATGTTTTTTCCAGTGAGATGAAAAAAGAATGGTTGCAGTTATCCCAATGGTATCGGGTTGATAGTGATGAAAGTGTTGACGACTACCTTTCTTTACCACCTTACAGCAGCGAAGTAGTAGAGAGTGGTCCTCGCCATAGCCATGGCACGGAATATAACCCAGACCTTGAAAACATCTCGGTTGATGCAAGTGATGGTTGGTCTGCAGTAAAAACCACTAATTTTGTTTCTGGTTATGCACAGCTGAAAAATCCTAATGAGGATATGGCTGAAAGTATTTCTTACTTCTTAAATAACCCAGATAAACTGCGTTCACGTGCACCACAAAAATATGAATTTATCCGTAATCGAATTATGGGCGGTATTTTCTATTTACAAAGCATTCGCGATGATTTGACTTTTGAAGTTTTGAACTTGCACCCGGATTATATTTACCCGGGGAAAATCAAACAGATAGAAGTGACCGTTAACGGCGAAGCGGGTCAAAGCAAACGAGTAACTATCGATTTACGCCTACATACCACTAAATCTACTTGTCAGCTGGACAAGTGTTTAGAAGGCGCGTCTTCGGCATTCACTCGAATCTTCTCTCAGGGCGATACCTATAAAGATGTTTATTTCCGTCCAGTAGGTGGCCGCATTTCTGATCACTTGCAGGCTAGCTTTACCCTGCCAGAAACAGCCAAGAATGGCTGGTGGGCACCGGAACAAATTACCATTACCGATCCATTAGGTAATGAGCGTTACCAGCGCAGTACTGATTATGGCTGGCAAATGTTTATCAACAATCCAGGTGAAGATACTGTTGCACCTCAATATATTGATGAATCAATGATGTTGGAGTTAAGTGACCCAATTGCTGCAAAAATCTCTCTGGGAAAGCGGGTGGGCACATATCCAGAAGGTTGCATCGGCCAAGCAGATTGCCGTGAAATTCGTACCATTACTGCACAGTGGGATGTTGATGAAGATGTAGGAATGCGAGAAGACTTTGCTTGTTTTTCTCGCTTTGCTAACCAGGATTACAGCGTTTATTCGGCAGATGAATATGGTGAATTTACCCAGCAGGTAAATGGCGAAATTGATGGTCGCTGTTCAGTGCAGTTAGTGACAACTGAATATTATCGCTCTGGAAAATACTCTGTGGCACAGATCGTTATGCAAGATCGGGCGTTAAATCGGCAAAGTGAGCGGTTTGCCAAGGGAAATTCCGAGTTGGAGGCTTCACCTGAAAAGAGCTTGCCAATCGGTGCCAATGTGGATACTGAAGCGCCTGAATTGAACATCAGTAATTGTAATGCTCCTGATGACAGTCGTTGCATTAAGGTTGTTGCAACACCGACCAACCCTGATCAGCCAAATGGTGAGACCAAGGTAACTATTACTTATTGGGCTAAAGATGATAAATCTGGTTTGGGGACGGTTTCTTACAAGCTAAGAAATCCTCAAGGTGATGAGTATCTTTATTACGCTTATCACGACAACATGGATACTTTGTTTTTCAACGGTGATCCAACTGCTTGGAAGGAATACACTACTACCCAAACACTGCCGGTGGGTTCTGCACCTGGTAAGTGGGGTGTGATTTCCATGACCCTGTTGGATAAAGCTGGCAATAAAGCCGAGTATGATTTTACTGACACAGTCATTTTTGAACCTATCGAAGTGAAATAGTTTTAAGAGCGGTTCCAATCGCGGCTTCTGGTGCTTCTGCATTAGAGGCCGTTTTTTTGTGCTGGAGAAAAAGCGATCACTATGGTTTGATAGCTAAAAAATAACAAAAGGAATCTTGTGGTGCTGCAATTACTAGGGCTGGTTATTTTATGTTTCAGTGGCTATCTGCTTGAGCAGAACCAGCTAATTGTTGGTAGTGTTTTGCTATTTGTCGGCGGCTTTCTCTCCAAAATGTCTGGCATCAATTTTTTAGGAGCTGGCCTGGTTATGTTTGGCGCTTCTGCGGCATATGGTTATCACAATCAGTTCGACCCATTAATTATGGGGTTGATGGGCGTTGGTGCTGTGTTGTTTCTTATTGGCCAGAATCATCATTCAAGATCTGGAGTCGGTGGGGGCGATGGTGGTTTTGAATTTGATTTTTTTGATGGAGGAAGTGATGGCGGTGGAGATGGTGATGGTGGAGATTAATCGAGTATTTAAATAAAATACGCCCAAATTAATGAGCGTATAAATTATTTTTCAAATACTAATAAACGATTATTAGCCGGCATTTCACAGTCTTCGATTAAAGGCAGCTGAGATTTCTCTGCAAGCTGACGAATGCTTTCGAAATCTCGTATTCCTCGATGTGATACATCAGATTTAATTTTTTTATCAAAGGCCGCATTACTTTCACTAGTGAATGCACCATTGTATTTAAATGGGCCATATAAAAAGAACAAACCACCAGCTTTTAAATGCACTCGAGCTTTCTCGAAAAAGCACTCCACTTCTCGCCAACTCATGATATGAGCGGTGTTTGAGCTATAAAAAAAATCATAACTGCCGAGGTTCCAAATATCTTGCACATCAAGAACGATCGGTTGGTAGATATTGTTCTGCTGGCTATATTCAATCCAGTTACGGATACCATCATGGTTTTCGGGTAGGTCGCTGGTTTGCCACTTCAACCATGGAAACTCACTAGAAAAATATGAAGCATGTTGGCCAGTACCCGAGCCTATTTCAAGCATTTGAATAGTATGATTTTCACTTGTAGGTTCTGATAGGTATTTCTTCAATACATCCAATATGAACGGAGCGTTATTAAGACAGGCTTGAGAAAAGGGATGATTGGTCATTGAATATATTCGTTGGCTTTTATTTAAAAGCATTATTTATTGAAACCTGTAATATTGATATACCTATTGTGGCTTAATTGTGACCGATTATCAGTCAAATATCAGCATCATAAGTACGATTGATATATTTTTTATCCTGTTATCGTGAAATTACAACCGTTCATTGTTCATTAGCTGAGGTTTAGCAAGCAACAGTAACTTAAACATAGAAAGCTACATATTTCTTTGGGATGTCGATCAAAAAGCCAATGGAGGTTGACGTCTATCGAATGTGATAGTTATTCGGCAAATTTCCGCCAATCTTCCTAAAGCATGATTTCATACCTAGTTTCAATATTAAAAATAAAATATGGATTTTTAATAAAAATATTCTTTAAAAGCAATAGTTTGAACAACAGTTCAGGGTTTTACTCTATCGGTTAACTTGTAGTTAAAGAAGGCGTTGATTACTGAATATTTGGATTTTAGTTTAACCTCTTTGAGGTCGATATCTTTCAGTTTGTAGTGCAAAATTAAACCTGAAATTGAATACCTAGTTTACCCAAGTAAAAACAAGTCTGATAAAATTTATTGGTCTACTAGTAAAATTAGAGAGTCGATTATGTCTAGTAGTTCTCTTTATAAAAACAATCTATTTGAAAATAGAAACGGATACGCTATTGTGATGATAGATAATTAAATTCATTGCGTCTTAAACTATTAATGTGTTTTATGTAAATTGCACGCTAGTGTAGAAACCCCTGCCAAAATGATTTTTTATTGAATAATTAATTATATGTGACCTTATTGTCCCAAGATAAAAAATCAAACAACTATATAGTATCTATTAAAGAAGATTAAATATTTTTTAGAATGATTTTATAATTCACACCTCAATTGCTAGCTTAAGATGCTGAGTATATTGATTTTAACAGTGAGTTGTCACATATAGTCTGGGAAAGTGTAAGTTAGTGAAAAATATAATTATTACTGATGTAGGCCAGAATTTAAAGAAGATATAGATTTTAGTATTGCTTCAAAAATAAATGGGTATTTAATAGGAGTTTTAAATGAATAAGCTTGTGAGTTTTTCTGTATTTTTAATGCTGACATTAATAAGTCAGCAGAGTATTGCACAAGATCAAGAGCCAATAAACAATTCTTGGACTTCAATTATTGGCACAGAAGTTAATTTGCAAAGAAGTGATGGTATAACTCTGACGCTTAAAAGATACCGAGATACTAGTAATTCAATGTGTGAAGTTCATGCAAGCTCTTCTGATGGTGCATATAATCACTCTTCACATTATTCTGGCACGTGTGCTCGAGGTGATTTGTCTCAAAGAACAAAAGCACAAGTTCAAAATGATATCGCAAATTCTGTTCCACTCTTAAGTATTCTTTCAAGTCAAAGCTTATCTGGTCGCACTGGAGGAAGTGAATATGTGACTAATGATATAAGTGATTCTGATAAGGGATGGGCTGTGCAGGGCGATGTTCAATATGTTTGTAGTGGTACACGAAATGGGCGCTGGGATAATTCACAAGATTATTGCGGTGCTAATAGCCAGCGTAATCAGAATATCGCTCGCTATACTTTGCCCTCTGACTATGTAGCTTTAGATACAGATCGTATTTTTATCCAGCATGAGAATAATCCTGCCAATATTCATGCTGCGCATGGTGTTCGTGATGTGGATGGTAGCTGCGAAACTCATGGTAATCAATTCACTTCTGGTCATCCGGAAGATTCTGGATCAGCTGAAATATTGCAATATGATTTACCGTGCCACAGTACGTTAATTAGTCATTTCTGGGAACAAACAAGCGCAGCCTCTGGCCAGCGAGTTGTAGCAACTTCTGTTAACGGCGAAGGACGAACACAGGGTGACCTTCTAATCCACAGTGCACTTGCTTGTACTGATATGTCTCAGAATTGGGAGCTCTACCGCGGTGAGAACCGTACCTTTGAATATCGTAATTATACGGTTTGCCAAGCGCCTGATCAGCAAGTTTTTGTAGGTATGGGCGATAAATCTGACGTTTCAGAAGATGGATTTTGGAATAACTCTGACGCTTCAACTTACTTTGAAGTTAGAAATTTTCATAGCTTTGCTCCAGTGTTAAATGCTCCAATTATTCCTCGTGATGCGCCTATTTATTTTACAACTGATCAAAACCAAGACGTGACAGTTCGCTGGAAAGACGTTTCTTCAGCAATCAATTACCATATTTCGGTTGAATTTCATCAAGGAGATCACTTATATGGAAACATTTCTTCTGGACTTGAGTTCATAATTCCAAGTGAAAAAATAAACAATGGTATTAGTTCTTTAAGATTAACTGCTTGTAATGTTAATAGTTGTAGCAAGTATCGTTTTTATGAAGACAGCATTGATTTCAGGTTAGCGAATGATTTCTATTGTCATCAAATGCCTGTAATTGTAGCTGACCGAACGCCTGTGTGTGCCGCAGACAAAGGGATTTTACCATTTCCAGAAGAAGATCAAGGTGGAGCGATTCAAACAGTGTTAACCGAATTAGCTGCAATGGATAGGCCGCTTTACTTACCGCCTGGGCGTTACAGAATGGATAATAACTTAATTTTACAAAATGGAAATAGTATAATTGGTGATGAAAATGGATTGAGTATATTAGATGGTAGCTATTCTGAAACCACTCCATTTCTTGGTAATGTTCATTATTTTGATAGATACAATAGTGAAGTCATACAAAACCTATCTTTTGAAAATGTTAGGGTATTGTTTTATGGAATAAAAGATAATATAGATATTTCTAATAATATTTTTTATAACACAAAATCTCTACATGCTCAGATGTCTATAACTCATGGAAGATATGAAGTAAATCGTAATATATACTTACGGGGAAATGATTACCCTGGAGATGTTTTTCATGGATACAAACTTAAAACTACCAATGTTACTAATAATTTTTTAGGGGATCTCACTGCTGAAAATACTTCGTCTGTTCAAGGATTTCTTGATAGTTCTGCGAATATACGATTAAGAGAAGCTAAAAAATTAACTAATCGTGATGGTAGTGTTTTAGATGAGTTTCAAAGCAGTTATCGAAAAGGATGGTTTTCAATAAGAGGAACAAGCTTTAATTTTAATAAAAATTACGTAACAAGCTCTGCAAGTAAGAGACTGTATAATCCAGACGATGAACAGTACAGCATTAATAAATCATGGATCTTTGTTCACGCAAAATATCAACGTTTGGTAGCAACACAAAACTATTTTTCTGGTCTTGATGATAACTCGAGAAATGAAATAAGGTTTTGGGATGCTAGAGATACAATCTTTGCTGGAAATAATATTAACTTTACTAATTTTGCATTGAGAGTGAATTCTGGACGCGCACCGTCAAATGTTTTTGGACCTGCTTATTTTATTAATAACCGGCTTCATAATAGTGCTATTAATTACTGGCATTACTTTGTTGATAACCTAGATATTTTTGCTAACATACCGTTGATTCTTGTTCATGATAATTGTTACTCTGACGCTGTTGCCGTTCATGGAACTTGGCGAGTTATTAATTCAGCAGATAATTTTAAGTTATCTCCTAATGATACTTGTTCAGAAGTAGCAACAAACTTCATTAGTAATCACTTTAATGAAATCACTAGTGATGCAGCTCAAGTGTTAATTCCTGAAGATTTAATGGATGTACTGGACTTACAGATTCCATTAACAATTACTTCGCAATAATAAATACAAATTAGCCACTATCTTTAGTGGCTAATTTATTTTTTAATTTTAAAGTTAAAATCACCAAATTTAATTTGGTTAACGCAGCTGATTCTACATATGCCACATCAGTTAAATAGTGCAAAAACACATGCAACTATTAGTGACCATTTAAAAGTTTCAGAGTGATAATCCAATTAGTTTGTTTTCTTTCTTAAAATTGTTATTTAACAAGAGAGTGATTTGCATTTAAATTGAGAAATTAATTGCTTACGAACTATATCCGCAGTGATTGTGGTATAGCTTTGGGTACTACTAAGTGCGGGACAAGCCAGTGAAGCGAGTTCGACAATCTCTTGAATATAGTTAAGAAACTGTAGCGGCCGCTCTCTAATTTTTTCTACCACGCAAGTGAAATTTATCTTAAAAATTCTAAGTGCTGACGACTTATTCAGCACTTTTACGAATAAGTAGACCTATTCCAACAGGTAATCTTATGAAAAAAATTGTCCGTCTCTACCTAAAGAATTAACAAATTGAGCCATAAATTTACTTTTGGTACTACTTGAATCGATTAACGCCAATGGTTTCTTATTTTATCTTTGTTTTTATGCTGGCTTTAATTTATTTTTTATTTCTGTTAAAGTTGCTTCCATATCCTCTTCCGAATAGCTGGTTTGAAGATCTCTTTTTGCGGAATCTAAACTCTCAATCATACTATGAAAAACTTTTTGTTCAACTTGGTTGCCTTTATTTTGTAAGGCAAATGTACTAACTAAATTTAAAAACGCTTTAGGCGTTTGTGCACGTTCAAGAGAATGTATTAAGCCTTTGTAATCTTCTGGTATATTTTCTAGTGTAGATTTTTGGTACTTTATACCGTCCAGAGCTGCTTCACCATCACCATCATCAGCAGTTGCTAGTACACCTGCTTTTTGTTTTGAAAATACTCTGTGAAGCATAATGTCCATAGCCCTTAATGGTGCTGTTATGACAGAAGATATTGCCCTTCTCCACCACCAACCCAACATAATTAAAATGATCTCACCAAGGTAGGCTGCTTGTTTTGTACCGTGTTCTGATCCATAACTGGATCTTGCAAATGCAAGATATGCTGCAACAGGCACCATGCTGCACATTCTTCCTGCGACGTCGATAGCATTCTCAAGAGATGTAAATGCTGCAAAATATTTTTTTAAATCAAGTAGAGCACTTTCCTGATTTATTGTTACTGCGTTTTCGTATGCTGCAAGTACCATATCGATTTTCATTAGTTCCTGCACAAAAGTATCAAGAATACGTACGGAATCTTCACTATTTGGATTCTGTGAAATTATATCTTTACTTTGCATTATTTGTGTGAGTAATTGTGATTTAACTGATCGTAATTTGTTGATTGCAATTTTATGTCTAATTCTGTGCTCGACTACTTTATGTGTAAAATTACCCAAGACAAATGTTCCAGCAGATGCCGCACCGGCAACCATAATTCGAGTTCCTCTAGAAGAAATAGTCTCTGCTGGTGAAGGAAATGCTTGATCTGCTGAAGGAATACCTGTTGTCATTGCTTGAGTTGTTGGATCTCCGCCCAAATTAATAGATGATGTAGTATTTGCTGGAGCACTACCTGCGGCTGATTCACTGGTTAGACTCTCTGCAACTTTAAGAAAATCCCATAAAGTATACCAAGCGGTAAATCCAACAAATGCAATATCATTTTCTGAAGCTGAAAGCATTAAATCTCGAACATTACCACTTTCATATAATGTAGGTAATTTTAGTCTGCCAGTTAAAAAACGCTGATCTAATCGAATATCCATATCTTCAGACATTTGCATTATGCTTTCAGTAACTGCCTTAGGGCAATTACCTTGCATTGCAAAGCCTCTCAATACGTCTTTATATATTTTTCTTTCTAGCGCTCCGCCTCGCGGTACATGAGCAAGTTTCGCACGTGTAAGTTTGCCTGCTGCTGCACCACCTCCAAAGTGAAAAAAACCTGCTAATGTTAGCATCATGAGGAGTACGGAAATTACTGCTGGCCGGGGATTTGGTTGACTTGTCTCTAAATCGAGAGCATAGAATACTGAATACAAAACCACACCAAATCCGAGCATGTAGGTAATCCAAGTACCTGCAATCCATTGTTGAAAAAATCGAAAAACAGTTCTGACATGTGCATAATTTTCTGAGCCACCCCTTACAACCAATGAATGATGGAGAGGGTTTACTTGAAATGGAATCCTTGCAGGAAGTTTATAATCATTACTGCTGTCAAGAATATTCAGCCTGTTGCATAGATTTTTTTTGTCACCTTGATCCATGATGTAGTCCCTTAGCACATAATTTTATATATTCAAAAAACAGTGAATTTGTTATAGTTCAAGACAATCTAAACAATATTGTTCTTGTCAAGAAAGAATAGCTAGGTTTCATATTAGATCAAAGAAATGAGTAATGAATGAAGGTTTGCTTTCGGTGTTTATAAATTTAGAGTTTTGTGAGGTTACGTGGATTATTTAGTGTTATTGATGTTTAACAGTGAATGTTACTAATCTTAAAATATGAAAAAGTTAGAATCCATGCCTACATAGCAGTGCTAATTTATTATGTCATTGAGATTTAAAATAGATAAAAAGTTTACTGGATTGGCTGTAAGCTTGAGATGCATACAAACTTACAGCATATTAATCACACTTGGTTTCATAGATTATTTTTATATGGCTAATGTTTAATTTTATTAATCTAGTCCAATTGTCGTTGCCTAGCTCTTCCAAAAAGTTGGCGTGAATAGCACTAGCAGCGTAAATATTTCCAAACGTCCCATTAGCATGGCGAAACTAAGAATCCATTTACTGAAGTCGTTTATCTCACCGTAATGGGCTGCAACACTTCCCAGACCCGGGCCGAGATTGTTCAATGCGGCGGCTACTGCAGAAAACGAAGTGACTTGGTCTAAACCGGTCGCCATCAGCATGACCATCATAATGGCAAACAGCAGTACATAGGCGGCGAAAAAGCCCCATACCGCTTCTAAAATTCGGTCTGGTAATGGGCTGCCACCAATCTTGATTAGGAAAACCCCATTAGGATGAATCAGTCGGCGAATTTCCCGCATGCCCTGTTTGAACAGCAGTAATATCCGAATCACCTTCATGCCGCCGCCGGTAGAACCAGCACAGCCGCCGACAAACGAAACAAAGATTAATAACGCTGGCAGGTAAATTGGCCAGGCCGAGAAATTCTGAGTAGCAAAGCCAGTAGTGGTCGCCATAGAAACGGTTTGGAATAATGCATGGCGGAAGGTATCCATTTCACCGTCATAAACATTGGTAAATGACAGTGCACCAATGACGAGTGCCGAGGTTGCGCCAAGAATCATCAAATAGGTTTTGAGTTCTGGATCTCGCCAGTAATGACCGAGTGAAACACTGCGAAAGGTAACGAAGTGCAATGAGAAGTTGACCCCAGCTACCACCATAAAGAAGATCGCGATGTAGTCGATTAATGCGCTATCGAAATAGCCCATGCTGGCATCGTGGGTTGAAAAGCCACCAATCGCGATGGTCGAAAAGCTATGGCAAATCGCATCAAACAGATCCATGCCCGCCAGCCAATAAGCCAGTGCGCAGGCTACCGTTAGCCAGACATAGATATACCAGAGGGTTTTAGCGGTTTCACTAATCCGTGCGGTGAGTTTGGAGTCTTTCATCGGGCCGGGTGTTTCAGCTCGATATAACTGCATACCACCGATACCGAGCATGGGCAGAATTGCCACGGCTAAAACGATGATACCCATGCCACCCATCCACTGCAGCTGCTGGCGGTAGAACAAGATCGACTTAGGTAGGCTATCAATGCCGGTAATCACAGTTGCACCGGTGGTAGTTAGGCCTGAAATAGACTCAAACATCGCATCGGTAAGGCTCATGCCGGGATTATCTGCCAGCATCAAAGGCACGGCACCAGAAGCACCGAGAACCGTCCAGAACAGCACTACAATCAAAAAGCCATCGCGAACCCTGAGTTCTCGTCGATGCCCCCTGAAAGGAAGCCATAGGATAAAACCACTAATCAAGATCAGCAGGTAAGCGGCGCCGAATGCGGTCATCGCCGAATCGCCGTACCACAAAGACACCGCAAAGGGCGCCAGCATGGTAAAGCTGAACAACATCAGCAATACGCCGAGAATTCGAATTATGGTCGCCAATTGCATGGACTGGCTGTCTCCCTGTGCCGATTGAATTGCCCGCCACTGCGGCAGCTAAAGCAATTCAATCTGTAGCATGTTTTTTTTGTTAGAAGAAAGTCACTGCGACTTGGAACAGCCGTTCGACTTCATGCACATGTTTTTTGTCCAGCAGGAACAAAATGACATGGTCGTCCTGTTCGATGACTAGGTCATCATGGGCGATAAATACCTTACTGCCGCGCACCAGAGCACCAATGGTGGTGTCAGCAGGCAAATTGATTTCATCAATTCGACGGCCGACCACGCGAGATGAGCGTTTATCACCATGGGCAATTGCTTCAATCGCCTCGGCAGCACCGCGGCGCAACGAATAAACGTTAACCACATCACCACGACGAACATGGGTTAGTAGTGCCGAAATCGTCGCTTGTTGCGGTGAGATCGCGATATCGATTTCGCCACCCTGAACCAGATCGACGTAAGCGGTGCGGTTAATCAGCGCCATTACCTTACGTGCGCCCATTCGCTTGGCCAACATCGATGACATGATATTGGCTTCGTCATCGTTGGTGACCGCGCAGAAAATATCGATATCTTCGATGTTTTCTTGCTGTAGCAATTCTTCATCGGCCGCATCACCAATTAAGGTAATGGTTTTGTGCAGGTCAGATGCTAAAGCTTCGGCACGTTCCGGTGAGCGTTCCAGCAGCTTGACGTTGTAACGATCTTCCAAAGTGTGTGCCAGTCGATGGCCGATATTACCGCCACCGGCAATCATAATCCGCCGGTAAGGATGTTCCAGTCGGCGCAGCTCAGACATCACCATCATGATGTGATTACGCGCGGCAATGAAGAACACTTCGTCATCGGCTTCGATGATGGTATCGCCATGGGGCACAATCGGCCGGTCGCGGCGGAAAATTGCAGCAACGCGGGTATCAATTGAAGGCATATGTTGACGAATCGCCTTGATTTCCTGACCAACTAATGGTCCGCCGTAATAGGCTTTTACGCCTACCAGCTGAACCTTGCCGCCAGCAAAATCGAGCACCTGAAGTGCACCCGGATATTCAATCAAACGACGGATATAGTTGGTCACCAACTGCTCTGGGCTGATGACATAGTCAATCGCCAGTCCGCGTTCATCGAACAATTCCTTACGGGTCATATATTGCTGTGAGCGAACCCGGGCAATTTTAGTTGGCGTGCGATACAAGGTGTAAGCCACCTGGCAGGCAACCATATTGGTTTCGTCAGAGTTGGTGACTGCAATCAGCATGTCAGCATCTTCAGCACCGGCTTTACGCAAGGTAGTGGGATGCGAGGCATAGCCACAAATGGTGCGAAGATCGAGTCGATCTTGCAGGCTTTGCAGTAATTTACGATTGGTATCGACAACTGTAATGTCGTTGGCTTCACTCGCCAGGTTTTCTGCAAGAGTTCCGCCGACCTGGCCTGCACCGAGAATTATGATTTTCATATTAATTTCCGAAGCCTAATGCAGCTTCGTTGGTAAATACTCTGGTTATTATTGCGCTTTTTCCAGCAGTGCGTAATAGAAGCCATCAAGATATTGGTCTCCCGGTAGCAATTGTCGACCATGCTGACAGCTTTGTCCCCATGCGGCTTCAATCGGTAACTCTTTAGCATCGCTGGTATTTTCTAGAAATTTTTCGATTTGTTGGCTGTTTTCTGCGGGTAAAATCGAGCAGGTAGCGTAAAGCATTTTTCCGCCGGGTTTTAAGCAAGACCATAATTTTTGCAGCAAAAGTTGCTGAATTTCGGTCAACTGCTGAATATCTTCGGCGCGTCGCAGCCATTTAATATCGGGATGACGACGAATCACACCGGTGCCAGAACAAGGCGCATCTAACAGAATTCGGTCAAATGGTTGGCCGTCCCACCAGTTATCCAAATCGCTGGCATCGCTGGCGACAATTTTTCCGTTCAGCTTCAGCCGTTGGAAATTATCTTTAACCCGCTCCAGTCGCTTGGCATCGCTATCTAGTGCAATCAAATCCAGCTCTGGTTGTTGCTCTAACAAGTGGGCGGTTTTTCCACCGGGTGCGGCGCAGGCATCGAGGACTTTCATACTGGCTTGTGGTGCCAACAAAGGCGCGGCCATTTGAGCAGAGCCGTCTTGTACCGAAACATGACCATCAGTAAAGCCGGGCAGTACCGAAACCTGAACCGGTTTTTCCAGCGTGATACCCACTGGCGAAAAAGGATGGGCAATTGCTGGGATTTCAGCTTCAACCAGTTTGGCTAAATATTGGTCACGAGAATTATGCTGCTGATTGACTCGCAAGGTCATCGGCGCTTGCAGGTTCGATGCCGCCATAATGCCTGCCAGCTGGGTTTTCCAGCCCTTTTTCAAGCTTGCGGTCAGCCAGTCTGGGAAGGAGTGCATAATCGACAGGTTCTTTTTTGGCACCTGTTTTTTCAGCTCATCGGCTTGGCGCATGTAGCTTCGCAATACGCCATTAACTACCTTACTAGCCCACTGTTTTTTCATGTTGTGGCAGGCATCGACGGTTGCTGAAACCGCAGCGTGTTCTGGTACGCGGGTAAATTCTAGCTGATAAACACCGACCAGAATTAATTGCTGAACAATGCGTTCTTTGCCTTTGAAAGGTTGGCTGATGAGCGGTTTAACTAAGGCGTTTAAATAGCGGTGGTGGCGTAATACGCCGTAACACAACTCACGAATTAATCCTGAGTCTTGGGCATTAGTATGCTGATCGAGCAATTGGCTGAGTGAGCGACCATTGCCAATCACTTGCTGAATTAATTGAGCGGCAATCGCTCGAGCATTGGTTAGTTCAGGTGCAGTTTTTTTATCAGCCATTAGCTGTTTGCTCCTGGGTTAATCACTTCAGCGAATTGAGTACCGACCGTGAAGGTATCGGCTCGGCCTCGCAGAATGTCATCAACCGACAGGGCTTTTTTGCCCGGTAATTGCAGCACTTCCAGCCGCAGTGCATTTTTAGCACAAGCGATGGTTAGGCCAGATTTATCGGCAGAAATAATCGTTCCGGGTTGTTCTGAAGCAATCGTTTCTACTACTGAAGCCTGCCAAACTCGCACCGTTAAATCATTCAACTTAGTGAAAGCAACTGGCCAGCTATTGAAGGCGCGCACCGTGCGCTCAAGCTCAGCGGCGGATTGATTCCAATCCAGCTGCGCTTCTTCTTTGGTGAGTTTGTTGGCGTAGTTAGCCAGTGAATCGTCTTGCACTTGTGGCTGCATCTGGCCGTTTTTCAGCTTTTCTAAGGTAACTAATAAACATTCGCCACCCATTACTGCCATTCGATCGTGCAAGCTGGCGCCGGTGTCTTGCGGGCTGATTTCAGTTTGCAATACATCGAGCATATCGCCGGTATCCAGCCCCAATGACATTTGCATGGTGGTGATGCCAGTTACTTTATCGCCCGCCAAAATTGCCCGATGGATTGGCGCAGCACCGCGCCAGCGAGGCAACAAGGAGCCGTGAACATTGATACAACCATGTTTTGGCGTATCTAAAACTACTTGAGGCAGAATCAAACCATATGCAGCAACCACCATTAAATCGGCATTGAGTGCTGCCAGCTCAGCTTGCGCTTCTTCATTGCGCAGGCTTTTTGGCTGATAAACCGGAATCTCATGCTCCAGTGCTAATTTTTTTACCGGGCCATGCGCCAGTTTTTTTCCACGACCTGAAGGTCGGTCTGGTTGGCAATAGACGGCAATCACCTTGTGGCCTGCATCAAGCATGGCTTTTAGGCTGATGGCAGCAAAATCTGGTGTTCCGGCAAAAACAATGCTTAACGGTTGGGTCATGGAGTTCCTACTCAAACTGGGTATTCAGGGTGCAAGGTTGCAACTGTATAGAGAAGCGAAAGGTGCAGAAATGACAAACACCGGAGAAAGGCTCCGGTGTTTGAGAAACTTTCAAAACTGGCAAATTAAGACTTAGCTAATTTTTCCAGTTTTTTACGAATGCGACTCTGTTTCAGGCGAGACAGATAGTCAACGAATAGCTTGCCATCCAAGTGATCAATCTCATGCTGGATGCAAACTGCCAACATATCGCCAGTCTCGATGGTGAATTCTTCACCATTACGATCTAAGGCGCGCACTTTTACCCAATCGGCTCGTTGAACCGTTTCGTAATAGCCAGGAACAGACAAACAACCTTCGTCCATTTCCTCTATGCCACGTGTTTCGAGAATTTCTGGGTTAATAAATACCAACGGCTCAGATTTATCTTCGCTGATATCAATTACCATCAGACGAATGTGTTGATCAACCTGAGATGCCGCCAGACCAATGCCTGGAGCGTCATACATGGTTTCAAACATGTCATCCACCAGCTGGCGGATTTCATCATTTACCGTTTTTACCGGTTTTGCTACAGTTCGCAGCCTTGCATCCGGGTAATGCAGAATGTTTAATTTAGCCATTGATCTATTTAGCTGAGCCTTGGTGAATGAATAACACCCTGTCTGATATCACACTTTTCTCGCCATCTTGAGGGAAATGAGCGATTATCGTCTGACAGAGCCTGCTATATATGTTACTGGATATTTGACCATCTGGCCTAATCCAGAGTTCGTGACGGACTTACCTGTCATCCGTTTTACAGGTTTTACTTCAAGGACGAGCGTAATGGAAAGGCCGATACAACAACACAAAAAGGGAATCACTATGAAGAGGCAGTGTCTAGCGTGGGCGATGGGACTAATGATAAGTGCCAGTGCCCTGGCTCAGTCCGTCGCACTGAAACCAGATCATCCGGACAGCTATACCGTAGTTAAAGGAGACACCCTCTGGGATATTTCAGCATTATTTCTACAAGATCCGTGGTTGTGGCCAGAAATTTGGCAAGCAAATCCACAGATTGAGAATCCGCATCTGATTTACCCTGGGGATAATGTTCAACTGGTTTACAAGGATGGCCAGCCTCGACTTTTGGTTGATCCTCCAACAAGTGGCGGCAAAGAAGTATCTGTTGATAGCCAAGGTCGTAAGGTCGTTAAACTCAAACCACAAATTCGAGTTCGCCCAATCGATAGCGCTATTCCAAGCATTCCACTAGAAGATATTCAGCCTTACCTAGTGGGCGCAGTGGTGATGAGCGATAAAGAAATTGCCAATGCCGCACATTTGGTCGCTGGCCGCGAAAAGAACTTTTACATGTCGACTTCACAGAAGGGTTATGTAAAAGGTTTGGTTGATACCGATAATCGGGGCTATTCAATTTACCGTCCAGGTGTTGAATATAAAGACCCTGAGACGGGTGAAGTGCTTGGTCGTGAAATGGTTTACGTTGCTCAAGCAACGGTAGTTCGTGGTGGTGACTTAGTTACTGTGCGAATTAATGCCTCGAAGATCGAAGCTAAGCCGGGCGATATTATCGTTCCAGCATTGGCACAGCATATCCGTCCTTACTATCAGCCCCATACAGCTAATGCAGATTTGAACGGTCGAATCCTTTCAGTTTACGGCGGCAATAAGTTGATTGGTCAGCACAATGTGATTGTTCTGAGCAAGGGTGAAAATGACGGTATGGAAGCGGGCCATGTATTCGCTCTACACCAGGTTGGTGACACGGTGAAAGATCCACTAACTCGTGAAAAAACTAAGTTACCTGATGAAGAAGCCGGTGTTGCTATGGTATTCCGTACTTTCGATCGGGTGAGCCTTGCGCTGGTAATGAAAGCAGAACGTCCAATGCACGTGAATGACCGTTTTGCTAAGCCATAAGTAACGAAAAGAGATAACCAATGATCGGCGAACATGGATGTTCTGCTGATGAGGTACGGGCCAGACTGGCGTTAATACAATGCGCTGGGATTGGCCCGTTAACTTATCTGGCACTAATAAAAACCTTTGGTGATGCACTTACCGCAGTCCAAGCTGACAGCGCTCAATTACGTGCTGAGCAGTGTTCGGAAAAACTGGTACGGCTGTTGCTCAAAACTCAACTGAGTTCTGCCGATCCGGTACTGGAAAAAATCCAGCAATCGAAGCTTTCCCTATTACTTCATGATCAAGATGGTTACCCGCGTGCGCTGGGTGCTTTAACCGATTTGCCGCCTTTGCTGTTTGCCCGAGGTAATAGTGAGCTACTTAATCAGCCGCAGCTTGCAGTAGTTGGCAGTCGAAAAGCCAGTAAGGCGACCCGAGATCTCACCACCCAAATAGCCGAAGAAATTGCCCTGCACGGATTGGTTATTACCAGTGGCCTAGCGCTGGGTGTTGATGCTGCTGCACATTCGGGAGCAGTGCAGGCGAGAAAGCCCACGATTGCGGTGATGGGAACCGGTGTTGATGTGATTTACCCGGCGCGCCACCAAGCGCTAGCAGAACAAATTTTGCAAAATGATGGTGTATTAGTTTCTGAATTTATCCCTGGCACCAAACCTTTTCCGGCTAACTTTCCTAAACGAAATCGAATTATTTCTGGTTTATCGCTAGGTGTTCTAGTGGCTGAAGCTGCAGAAAAAAGCGGCTCTTTGATAACTGCGGCCCATGCATTGAATCAGGGGCGTGAAGTGATGGCACTTCCTGGGCCAGCATGGAATCCAGCCTATGCCGGTAATAACCGATTAATTCAACAAGGCGCGATGCTGGTTTTAAATAGTAGGGATGTTTTAGAAACCTTGGAATGGCAGCAGATGAGTGCCGCTGAAAACCAACCAATTTCCAATGAAGATTCCCAGCAACAAGTACTGGCTGAAGAAGAAGCCAAAGTCTTGAAATGCCTGACAGACCAGGTGTCGGCAATCGATCAGATCATTGAGCTATGCGGATTGACGGCGGGCGTGGTTTCCTCCATCCTTCTCACCCTTGAGCTGAGGGGATTAATTATTGCAACACCCGGCGGCTTTTATCGCGCTCCCGCAAGTTATTTCTGAAGGAACTCTATGCTCGACGTCTTAATGTATTTGTTTGATCACTTTATGGAAAGTGAATCTGGATGGCACCCGGTACATGACCAGTTAATTCAAGAATTAGAACAGGCCGGATTTCCAGGAAAAGACATTCGACATGCCCTTGATTGGATTGATGGGCTAGACAGCTACGGCCAACAAGCCATGCTGGGTTCTTCGGTTGCGTTAAATAGCGTGCGTATTTTTAATGGTTATGAACAGCAGCGACTGGATACAGAATCCCGTGGCATGCTGGTGTTTCTCGAGCAAGAAGGTGTGCTGGACCCAGCGATTCGTGAAATGGTAATGGATCGTTTAATGGCGTTTGACGGCTCTTTGGATGTTGAGCATGTTAAATGGGCCGCTTTATTAGTGTTATGTTCAATTCCAGGGCAGGAAGCCGCATTAGCGTGGATGGAAGACATGGTGTTTGAAGGCCGCGAATTATTAATGCAGTAATCGCCAAATAAGCGAAGCTGTTTTAATTGTTTTGACGTGGTTGCTGTGGAGTAAACCGTTGTGAAGGATATTCCTGAAGTCTGCCCTGAGTGTGCCAAGCCATTGCATTGGCGATCGGGTGCTGGCGGACATTTTCTCGGCTGTACCGGTTATCCCGAGTGCAGTTTTCTGATTTACCCCCAAGGCGGTGATCCTGAATTATTTCATCAGCAGATAGATACCAGCAGTAATTGTCCAGAATGTGGCGGTGAATTGCAGGTTAAATCTGGTCGTTATGGAAAATTCATTGGCTGCGCTAATTACCCACAATGTAAGCACATAGATTCTGTGCATAAACCCAAAGAAACCGGTATTGCCTGCCCCAAGTGCAAAAAAGGTGCTTTGGTTGAACGTAGCTCACGCCATGGAAAAATTTTCTGGTCGTGTAGTGAATTTCCTGAGTGCAAATATAGCGTTTGGGATCATCCGGTTGATCAGAGTTGCCCGGAATGTAGCTGGCCAGTGATGCTGCTAAAAGACCACAAAAGCCGTGGTAAAGAATTAGTCTGTGCCAGAAAAATCTGTAAGTATCGTCAAGCGGTAGATTTAAGTGCCAGTGAAGCTGGCGAGGCATAACTAGGCGGAAGTTAGTGAAATGAAAATGCCGAGTAGATCCGCACTTGAGTGGGTCGCCAGTCACCATAAATTTAGTATTGAACGAGCAGTTGCTGCGTTGTATCGCGGTGAGTTAATTGCCTATCCGACAGAATCTGTTTTTGGATTGGGTTGTAACCCGTTTGATGAGCAGGCAGTCGAAAAATTATTGCAGCTTAAATCCCGGCCAGTGGAAAAAGGGCTGATTTTAATCGCTGCTTCCTTTGAACAGGTTGCTCCATTAATCGACGTTGCTAAATTATCAGAGCTGCAATTGCAGCAAATTCGGCAAAGCGGCCCCATGCCAGTGACTTGGGTAATGCCAGTAAAACCTAATGTACCCCATTGGTTGACTGGAAAATTCAATACGCTGGCTGTCAGAGTGACAGATCACCCGGTGGCTGCAGCTTTGTGTGAACGCTTTGGCGGGCCATTGGTTTCAACCAGTGCTAACCCTGCTGGTTTACCACCGGCAAAAAATCGGTTAAAAGTCAGAAAATATTTTGGCAATCAATTGGCCAATATTGTTATTGGTGAACTGGGAAAAAATAACAAACCAAGCGAGATTCGCGATGCAATAAGCGGCAAGGTTTTTCGTAAAGGTTGATAAATAGAACACTATTTTCTGGTAAAAATATAAAAATGCATAGCAGTACCGCTAGAGCTTACTAGCTCGAGTATTGAAAGCTATTTTACCAATAACCGCCTTGATCGAGTCGGTTATAAGTCGATCACAATTTAAATATAAAAATCGAGGAAAAGCATGTCTGCTGTCGATATCGAGGCTGTAAAACAATACCTGTTACAACTTCAGGATAATATTTGCCGTCAATTACAAGACGAAGACGGCAGTACTAAATTTGACGAAGACAGCTGGCAACGAGAAGCTGGCGGTGGTGGTCGGACTCGAGTTATTTGCGGTGATGTGATTGAAAAAGGCGGTGTTAATTTCTCCCATGTATTTGGTGACTCGCTTCCGCCATCGGCTTCAGCACATCGACCAGAACTTGCTGGGCGAAGCTTTCAAGCGATGGGTGTATCTTTAGTGATTCATCCGAAAAACCCCTATGCACCGACTTCCCATGCCAATGTACGGTTTTTTATTGCTGAAAAAGAAGGCGAAGATCCGGTTTGGTGGTTTGGCGGTGGCTTTGATTTAACGCCTTATTACGGGTTTAACGATGATTGCGTTGAATGGCACCAGCAGGCAAAAGATGCTTGTGATCCTTTCGGAGAAGACCTTTATCCACGATTTAAAAAATGGTGTGATGATTATTTTTATTTAAAGCATCGTCAAGAAGCTCGTGGTGTTGGCGGCTTATTTTTTGATGACTTTAATGAACTGGGCTTTGAAAAAAGTTTTGCGCTGACACGCTCTATTGGCGATAACTTTGTTCAGGCTTATCGGCCAATTTTATTCAAACGAAAAAATATTTCCTATAGCCAGCGAGAAGTTGATTTTCAGCAGCATCGTCGTGGTCGATATGTTGAATTTAATTTAGTTTATGACCGAGGCACTTTGTTTGGTTTGCAATCAGGTGGTCGCACCGAATCGATCTTAATGTCGATGCCGCCGACAGTTAAATGGAGCTATGACTATCAGCCAATACCGGGCACGCCAGAAGCTGATTTATATGAAAATTATCTGCCACATCGTGATTGGTTAGCAGAAGCATCTGCATAACAGATATAAAAAGAGGCTGTGGATATCATGAGCGATCGTTATACGGTTTTCGGTAATCCGATTGAACATAGCAAATCACCGATGATTCATCGGCATTTTGCTGCGCAAACCAATCAAGCGCTGGTGTATGACAAAACGCTGACTCCGGTTGATGGTTTTTCCCAAGCACTAGCTGAATTTTTTAACCAAGGTGGCCGTGGTTGCAATATTACGGTTCCTTTTAAAGAACAAGCTTGGCAGTTGGCTGATCAATTATCGGACGCTGCGCGTAAAGCCGGTGCTGTGAATACGCTAACTCGATTAGAAAATGGTCAGCTTCAGGGTGATAACACCGATGGTGTTGGTTTGGTGCAAGATTTAATCGCTAACCTTAGATTGAATCTAGCCGGTAAAAAAATTCTGTTGTTGGGCGCTGGCGGCGCAGTTCGCGGTGTTATTGGGCCTATTCTGGCACAAAGCCCAGCCAGTTTGTTGGTGGCTAATCGGACTGTTGAAAAAGCCAATCAGCTGGCAAAAATTTTTGCTGAAGATGGCAATATTACGGCTTGTGGTTATCCACAATTGGCAGGCCAGCAGTTTGATCTGGTAATTAACGGTACCGCTGCAAGCTTGCAAGGTGAGCTTCCTCCGTTGCCTGATGATTTGCTGGCAAATGGTGCAGCCTGTTACGACATGATGTACTCAACCAGTGATACCGCATTTCAGATTTGGGCTAAGTCCCATGGTGCTGTGATTGCTGCAGATGGTTTGGGAATGCTAATTGAGCAAGCGGCACAGGCTTTTTACATCTGGCGTAATTGTCGCCCGGTTACAGGCAAGCTGTTTTTAGAAATGCGTTAATTTATTTAAGTGAATTTTTTTTACTGTGAAATATTCGATTAATCGATTTATTTGGAAAGGCTCGGCTATGCGACTTGTTGCAAGTGTTGTTTTACTTTTTTCATCTTTTCTCTGGTTGGTACCAGCGAATGCTGCTACGGCAGATCAGTCAGCAAGCCAGATTTCCAGTCAGCAGGTTGAGTTTGAAAAACCTTTATATAAGCCATTCATTGAACGTTATGTGCTGGATGAATTGAAAGCTCTGCGTACCGAGCTGGCGGCTAGCAAAATTGAGTTTGAAACTCGATTAGCACAACGTGAGCTGAAGGCGGGTGATCGAGCGCTTTCTTATGTTACTGATGCCATGACTTACTTTTTCTATTTAATCGCAATTGTTTCCTCCCTGCTAGTAATTGTCGGTTGGAATTCGATGCGAGATATCAAAGAAAAAGCGCATAATATGGCGAGTGAGAAGGTGACTGAGTTAGTTTCTCAATACGAAAAACGCCTCAAAGAAATCGAAAAAGATCTGCGTTTAACAGCACGTGATATTGATGAAAACCGTGAAGAAATTGAAAAAACTCAAGAGCTTCATTCGCTTTGGTTACGTGCCAGTCAAGAGCCTTTATTTGTCAACAAGATTCCAATTTATGACCAAATCTTAGCGTTAAACCCATCCGACGGTGAAGCACTGACTTATAAGGCCGATGCTGCATTGGAGCAAGACGAGCCTAAGTGGGCGATTAATTTGTGCCAGCAGGCATTGGTGATTGACCCGGAAAATAGCCACGCTTTTTATCAGCTTGCTTGTGCTTATACTGCACTGGACGCATTGGAAGATGCGACTAATTACTTCAGAAGTGCATTGAGTTTAAATGAAAGTTATCGTGGTGAAGCAAGAACCGACAAAGCTTTGGAGCCGTTGTTAAATCATCAGCCTTTCATTGAGCTTTTAGAAAACCCGATTGCGGAATAAAAAAATAGAATTTAAGGTTGTAGAATACAATCAAACTAAACTTCCGTTTTCTGCAAGGCCATTTGACATTTTATTGTCGGATGGCCCTTGCTGTGTAACTTCAGCATTGAAGATATTAAGAGCCTTAAGAGGAAAAAGAAGGTTTAGAACGCTTTAGCAACTACATGATTCTTCTCTAGCAATAAATCAGATAATCGCACCAATTTGATTCCTTGCTCTTGTAGCTGAAATAAATTCTGTTTCAAAAACTGCAAAGTCTCTTTGTGCGGATGACAAATAGCCACTGCAAACTGCTTTTTTTTGGCTAATTTTATTGCGTGATTAAATTGTCGATTGAGCGATTCACTGTCTAGTGAATTATCTAGAAAAACATGCCTTCTACCGGTTAATAACCCTGAATCTCTGGCTAATTCTTCGGCAACTGTTGCTGCGTGGGTTCGGCTGTCGAGAAAGAATAACTGTTGTTTTTTCAATAGAGTCATAAGCCATTTCATATGGCCAGAGTGGCGAGTTAATAAGCTTCCCTGATGATTATTAATCCCTTCGATAAAGGGTATCGATGCCAGACTTTTAATCATGACCTGATCAAACTCATGATGTGTCATATCCAGTGTTAAAGTCCCCGGATGTAACGGTAGTGGCGAGATTGATTGCATTGGCATGTGCAGCATCACTTGCTTGTTATTGTTGTGCGCCAAAGTTGCCAGCTGTTTGCCATATGGAGTGAAAGGAAGCACCGATAAGGTCAGCGGCCAGTGCTGTTTGGCAAACTCTAGGTCAGCAGATTTATTGCCAAGATCATCAACCACAATCGCAAGCAATGGTGTTTTAGAATGCTCAGGATAAGTGCTGCTAAGTGGTTGAGCAGAAAGCTGGCTCAGCGATAAAATATAAACAGCCAGTAGTGAAAAAAGGCGCAGTAATAGAATTAGAATAGGAGTCATATAAAGTGATTGCGGTATAAAATTGCCGAAGCTGCTTTTCATAAAGCAGCTTCGGCAACAAAGATAATTAACGAATAATCATCATACCACGTAACAGGTTTAGCGCTTGATGAAGCGGGAAATCTTTATTGATCGCATCGGCAAGTTTGCTCGGTTTTTTAGCTTGATCTTTTTCGTCATCACCGTTTTGATTTTCTAGGTGACCTTTTAGATCTTTTTCGCGCCAGCGGCTGCTGGTGGCAATCTTGCTGACTTTAATCGGTGCGGCTTCAATATCTGGTTCAATGCCTTGGGCCTGAATAGACCGGCCATTTGGTGTGAAATAGCGAGCCGTGGTGAGTTTGATTGCTTCACCGTTGCTTAATGGTAATACCGATTGAACCGAGCCTTTACCAAAACTAGTTGAGCCAAGAATAATTGCACGATGATGGTCTTGCAGTGCGCCGGCGACAATTTCTGAAGCAGAAGCTGAACCGCCATTAATTAATACAATGACCGGTGCGCCGTTTAATCGATCACCAGGTTTTGCAGATTGTCTGCGAGTGTCATCTTCTTGTCGGCCTTGGGTATAAACAATTAAACCTTTTTCTAAAAAAGTATCTGATACATCAATCGCTGCCGATAATACGCCGCCTGGGTTATTTCTAAGGTCAAGAATCAAACCTTTCAAAGCCGCGTCATTTTTTTTGGCCAGCCGGTCAATTGCATTATTTAGATCATCGCCGGTGTTTTCTTGGAACTGGGAAATGCGAACATAACCAATATCATCTGGATAGAGTTCGTATTTAACCGAGCGAATTTTAATGATGTCGCGAACCACGGTAATTTTTAGTGGCTGAGCTTCGCCTTCACGCATTATTGTTAGTAAAATTGGCTCGCCAGCTTTACCACGCATAATCTCAACCGCTTCGTTAAGCGATAGTCCTTGCAGCGAAGTATCGTTCAGCTGAATGATCAAATCTCCCGCCATCACACCCGCTTTATCTGCTGGAGTGTCATCCATCGGTGAGATGACTTTTACAAAGCCTGAGTCAGCGGTGATCTCAATTCCTAGGCCGCCAAACTCACCTTGAGTGCTTTCGCGCAGCTCTTCAAAATCAGTTTGTTTAAGATAGGTCGAATGAGGATCGAGGCTATTCAACATGCCAGCAATTGCTCTTTCTAATAGAGTTTCTTCATCAATTTCATCAACATATTCTTTACGAATCTGCTCAAAGGCTTCGCTAAAAGCACGAATCTGGTTGAGAGGAATGGTTGGAAGCTGATGGCTAGTCGTCGCGGTATCTGGTTGCTGTGGCGTTACTTCAGATGTGTCGTGTTGAGCAAGTGCTGGTGCACCGACCAGTAAACTTATTAGAGCGGCGGATATCAGCTGCCGAAATCCTTGCATGGGTATCTCCAAAAAAAACGTCTAGCTGAAAACTATCTCAAGTTCGGCCAGCTGTGCAATTAAAGCCAAAGGTAGATATTCAGTTTGACTCATTTTTTCTAAATTGTTGCTGCTGTCTATGCAAAGTGCCAAGTTCAGCGAGCTGAATGGTCGATAGCGGCTCATTTTAACTAGTAAAACGTGTTGTTGGTCACGATAGAAATCGTGCTGATGAACTTGATATGAGGTTAATCTCTATCCTTGCAACAATTTACATTCAAGAAAATGACTCATGTTGCCTGGTTGAATAACTCCAATGTTGATAATGAGTTCTTTGACTGCTCACTCAACTGGCAGGTGTGGCTATTATCCCCAGTAAAGTGGTTGGCAATAGCAGTTGAATCTGCCGATAAGGCTTTAATTAGACATTGAAATTTGTCATATTAAGAAAAAATAAGCGTAAGGGATTACCGATGTACTTGAGGAATCAAACCTTATCTGCACTTGCCGCAGCAGGATTGAGCTTGCTAATCACAGCACCGGCTCAGGCAGACCAGCAACTTACCGAGCAAAAAATTCAATTTATCCAGCAACAATTCGACCAATCCAGCCAACATAGTCGTTACTGGCAAAATGGCTGGTTGGGTTTTCTCTGGGGTAGTGCGGTTCTACAAGCGTTAGGTGCCAGCAGTGCCGAGAAAGATGAAAAAGATGATGAATATGATCAAACCGTCGGCGCAATAACCAGTTTGCTGGGTGCCGGAGACATGCTGCTAAACCCGATACAAACCCATAAATATTCTCATCAATTATCGGCAATGCCACAGCAAACTAGCCAACAGCTCGATGCTAAACTCGCCCAGGCAGAAAACTGGTTTGCGCTTGCTGCAGAGCGAGAAATTCACGAAAAAAGCTGGAGCAATCATTTGGTTTCTGTAGCAGTTAACGCGCTGGCTGGTGCAGCGATTGCTTTGGATGATAACCGGGAAAGCGACGGTTGGATTACCTTTGCTACCGGCACATTAGTTTCAGAAATAAAAATTTGGTCGGCACCAGATGATTTATTCAGTGCTCAATTACGTTATCAGTCAGGCAATTACCAAGTAAAAAATGTATCGGTACAAAATTGGACCTTAGCGAGTAATGGCCCATCAATTGATTTCAGCTGGCGGTTTTAATACCGCTAGTTTTATTTTTAAAACCATTGGTTAAAATCTTTGAGTGTTATGGTGTTATGTTTTTTTGATCTTTATTGTTTGCCATGTTTGATTCAAAATTTCTCTTTGTCCAAAGCTATAGCTATTTGATAATGCTTTTATTTTTGGTATAAATTTTATTGGTAAAATTTAATATTAATAGGTTTTAAAGGAGAGTGATTTTGAAGACGATTGGTTTGATTGGCGGAATGAGTTGGGAATCAACAACCAGTTATTATCAGGCGCTGAATCAGGGAATCAAGCAACGATTGGGCGGGCTACATTCAGCAAAAATTTGTTTGTATAGTGTCGACTTTGATGAAATTGAAAAACTTCAGCACAAAGGTCAGTGGAATAAAACAGCAGAGATATTAGCCTCAGCAGCTAAATCAGTAGAAGCGGGCGGTGCTGATTTTATTTTAATTTGTACCAACACTATGCACAAAGTAGCGCCAGAAATTGCAAGCGCGGTTTCAATTCCACTACTACATATTGCTGATGCAACGGCTGAACAACTACAAAAAGATGGTGTTAAAAAAGTCGGTTTATTAGGTACTAACTTCACCATGGAGCAGGATTTTTATAAAGGTCGTTTGACTGATAACTTTTCAATAGATGTGGTTGTGCCGGAACAAGCAGACCGGGAAACCGTACATCAGATTATTTATCAGGAGCTTTGTTTAGGTGCAATTTGTGATGCATCTCGCGACAAGTACCTACAGATTATTGATAAGTTACTGGTCCAAGGTGCTGAGGCGGTAATCCTCGGTTGCACAGAGATCGCACTACTGGTGCAACCACAGCACACTTCGGCCAAGCTCTATGACACAACAGAGATTCACGCCAAAGCGGCAATTGATATGGCGCTGGCATCTGACAACCTCATCCAATGTGAATAAATTAATCTGCTGGCTTGGATATATTGCAGGCAAAAGCAAGAGAGCACACAAACATGCAATTTAAAATCCGTTTTTCATGGTCTGCTTCCGCTTTAGTCACCTGCTGTTTACTACTAAGTAACCCGGTGTTTTCGGCAGATAACCCTCGCCCTGAGCAATGGTCAAAGCAAGTTCAGGAAGCAGAGCTTGGTAACTTTTATCAGGTAGATAGCGGGTTATACCGTTCAGAACAACCCGATAAAAAAGACTTTAAAAAGCTTGAAAAAATGGGCGTTAAAGAAGTGCTTAATCTTCGCCAATACCATACCGATAAGGATGAAGCTAAAGGTCGCTCGGTAAAGCTACACCAAATTCCAATGGATGCCGGTGAATTAACTGAAATGGATATGATTGATGCCTTGCAGTTAATTAAGCAGCGCAAAGGTCCAATGCTGGTTCATTGCTGGCATGGTGCAGATAGAACTGGTGCTGTGATTGCGGCTTACCGAGTAGTGTTTCAAAACTGGAGCAAACAACAAGCGATAGATGAGTTGGTCAATGGCGATCATAACTTCCATAGTACTTTTTATTCTAATATTCCGCGATTGATTGAGTCGTTAGATGTAGCAGAAATGCGCCAGCAATTAAATATTGAACCTGCTATTGAGCGGGCTGAAAATTCAGAGATTATTACTGATAATGATGCTAAGAAAATAGCACTCAAAGAGTAATGTTTTAACTGATTTTTTTCTGCTAACAGTCTATGATAATAAAAAAATTCAAAGTGAATTGCCGAGGTTGCAGTGTATTCATTTTGAATGACTAATAATAGGTTGTTAGTAGGAGAAGCAATATGCCAGACTCATCATCTAATAGCACTTCGTCTTCCAATCTATCGCCAAAAGCGCCTTCGCCTTCATCTGAGCAATCGCCGACAGAAAAGCTGACTGTGTCGCCTCTTATGGCGACTTTATTGTTAGTAGTGATAGGCTTCGGTGCAAGTCAATATATTACTGCAAGCCAAACCACCCAGCGTTATCCACTTCACTTGGAATATCAAATGATGCAGCAGTGCATGATCGGCCAATTTGGTATGTTAGCGGCGGGTAGCTTTGTAGAAAATCAATCGGCATGTGTTTGTGCATTAAGAAAAAGCACTCAGCAGGTGGCGTTTAATCGGTACAATATAAACCCAGACGGTTTCTATCAGCAGATAGAAAAAAACCTTGCAAGGTGTTGGTAACAATAACAGCCAGTAATAAATTTTGGCTCTTGCTGGTTAACAGCGTTCGAGCGATTGATTGCCTTAGAGTTAAAAGATCAATCTTTTTCCGTTTGATAAAACATATGATCTTTATCGAGGAATACTACGTAAAAAGTATTTTTATCTAGACGAAAACCATTAATTTCCTGGCCATCCATCGTGCCAGGCATTACAAACCCTGCCAAACGAATTTTATTGCCGAGCCGGAATCTCGCCCAGTGAACATCATGTGGGATCGACGGTGGTGCTGAAAAAGCAGATTTTTTTGGAAAGCCTTTGTATATCTCAAATACTTTTAATCCGCCGCCACCTACTCTCTGGTTTTGCCAGTAGATCAGTGGTTGTCGGGTATATTCTTTCACTTTTGTCAGAAGAGATGCCAGAGAAGTCATACCAGTCGAACTTTCCCAATCAGAAAATGACTGGCCGCAAGGCTGAGAATCATCAAAATAGGAAAAATTGAATTTACAGCGTTTGGATAAATCAGAACTTTCAATATCATCCGATGGTCGACTGCCAATAAAATTGGTTTTTCTTTTATTACCGAATTTATTATCATTCTTCCCCACGGTACTGACCCTCTTTCTCTGCTACTTTTTCGGTTACTTTGTAGCTTTCAGGGATGTTGGTGGGAATGCCACCTATTTTACCCGCTAGGTAAATAGGTGAAATGGGGCGATTATTGCGCACTAGGTTGGCGGGCAGTTCATCCAGTCGGTAGCCGTAGCTCTCACTATCTTCCTTGTTCACCAATAAAGTACGGTATTTACCTAGATAATCAATAATTTCGGTATTGTGGGCGGTGAAAAGGAATTGTGCTCCCTTGGGATTAGTTTCTGGGCTCAGGAACAAGTCGACAATAGATGGCAACACCATGGCATGCAAATGGATGTCAAATTCGTCAATGGCTAGCAGAGCACCTCCTTCTAAAGTGGCCCAATAGATTGCCATTTTTTTGTATAAGGTTTGAGTACCACTAGATTCTTCGTTGAATCTTAATGCTAAATCTTTTCCATCTATCTTATGAATAAATACCGGATAGTAGATTAATTCATCTCTATCATCTGTTCGGGTTCTAATTTCAATATCTCGGATACTGCTATCTGCAAGCTTAATGATTCGTTTTATAAATATAAATAATTTACTTCCTTCATGATAGAGTTTTGAAGTTCGGCTAATATCTCTGGCGAAATCAAAGTATCCAGCATTATTGACATTCATAAACATCAATTTAAAGAACTTATAGCAATTTTCAATGTCAATCATATTATTTTGGAATTCGAACTTCTTTGCTTGGCATATGATCGAAGCATCACTACGCAATTTTATTTGCTTTAACTCAGACAAATCTTTAATTGCCGTTGTTATCTTTTTCTCTTCTCTGGTAAGTACCAGTGTCTTTTTTCCACCCATTTTTTTTCTATGCAGGTTTTCAGTGACTACTAGGCCATTTTGAAGAGATAGCTCATAGAAGTATCTCAGCTGGTTTATTTCAAACTCAATAGAGAAATCAGTAGGCTCTTTGCTTCGATAAAAGGTATCTATTTGAATGCTTTTGTCGGCTGCAACATCGGCTGAGTTAAGGCAGAAATTATTAAGGCAGTTCAATGCCTTAAGTATATTTGTTTTTCCAGAGCCATTAGCACCTTTGATGCCCAAGACCGTTGTATAGCCCCACTCTTGGCGAACATCTGCTGGTACTTTTCCATCTAGCTCGAAGTTAACTTCCATGCCTTCCCGGAAGCTGCAGAAGTTACGGACAGCGAATTTCCTGATCATTTTAAGCTCTCAACCCGAATAACAAAATCGGGTGACATGACAATATTGATCCGATATTAGATTATATAGCGAAACTTGACAACACATAAAAGGTATCAAACCAAATTTGGCTCAAGATCGAGTTATCATACTGGTTTCAACTTCATGCTATGTGAGTTGAGTCATCATTTTGAGAAGTGAGGGTATAAAGGCTTACTCACTCCAATCTTCGGCCTTTCGGTAGTTACCGCTGTAATCAAAGATCTTTTCTCGGATCTTGTAATAGTGTTTTTCTTTATTGGCGATGACAAAATCTGGTTTCCGGAATTTTTTTTGCTGGTTTATCACATCATCCACGCTATTGGCTTTAAACATTTCACCGCGGTTTATCTGATGATGCTTGCCAAAATGGTGATAAAAAGCGCCTTGCTGCGCTTTACTGTCAAACCGAAAGTATTCGTTAATTTCTAGGCCATCTTCATCGAAATAACTAACTTTTAACCGGTCGCCTTTACTATCTTTAGTGGCGGCTAATTGCATAGTGGCACAGCGAATCACCAGCGCGTTTTTTAGGTTTAATGCATCACGCAGTTTTGTATCTGGATCGACCAGAATTTGTTGGCATTGATGGCAGATTCGAGCCGCGATATCGTTCTCGGCATTGCAGTTAGGGCATTCTTTAAAGCGATAACGGAAATCACATTGTTGTGGCTTTTGGTCTTCATCTTGTCGATAGCCCTGACAACGCCTGCCATAGTGCTCGATCAGGTCGCCATCATTATCCACAAGCCCCCAAAAGCTGTTGTCATGGCCACAGGCTGGGCAGGGCACGGTTACCGGAACGGCTTTGCTATCGGGTTTCGGTTGGCCAATTTCCGGGCTAAACAAACTGAAATTATTACCGGCATAATCAATAATCAAGCAGTCTTTTTTATCTTCAGCCAGTCGTAGCCCACGGCCTGCAATTTGCTGGTATAAACTGATGGATTCAGTCGGGCGTAAAATAGCAATTAAATCGACATGTGGTGCATCAAAACCAGTCGTAAGTACCGAGACATTCACTAGAAATTTAATGTGTTGCTGTTTGAATTGTCCAATGATTTGGTCACGCTGTTGGCCATCGGTATCGCCAATAATCAAAGCCGATTGTTGTCTCGATAGCTGGTCGTGTAAATAACTCAGAATCTCCTGCGCGTGGGCAACCGTAGCAGCAAAAATCATCACACCTTTGCGATTTTCAGCTTCTTTGATTACCTGCTGAATAATTCTGGCGGTGGCTCGCTCGGAGCTTTTTAAAATCCGATTTAAGTCAGTTTCACTAAAGCGACCAAAACTATCGGTTTTCAAGCTACTGAAATCATAATAAGCGACCGCAGCATCCAGCATCACTGGCTCAGTTAAATAGCCATTGCTGATCATGTATTGCAGCGGTAACTCATAAATACATTTTTGAAAAAAACGCGGTTGATCGCTACGAATAATGCCTTTGCCATTTCCCTTGTCGTACAGCTTATACAGCCAGCCCATGCCTAGTCGGTAAGGCGTTGCAGTTAGACCGAGTACTTTCAGGTTTGGGTTTTGTGCTTGTAGGTGGTTAATCACTTTGTGATAACTGGAGTTTTTCTCCATCGACACTCGATGGCACTCATCGATAATCAGCAGGGTGAAGCGATCATCATTAAACCGCTCAAGGTTACGCACTACAGACTGTACCGAGCCGAACACCACCTGATGCTCTGCTTGTTTTTTGCCAAGACCGGCTGAGAAAATCGAAGCTTCCAGTTGATAGCTCTGGTATTTGGCATGGTTCTGCTCCACCAGCTCTTTTACATGGGCTAGCACCAGCACCCGGCCACGGGCGATTCTTGCCAGCTCACTGATCACCAGACTTTTACCGGCACCGGTGGGCAATACAATCAAGGCAGGATCAGAGGTTTGGCGAAAGTGGCGGATAACCGACTGCACAGATTCGCGCTGATAAGGACGTAGCTGAAATGTCATAGCGCGATTATAAACAAATCAGACTATAAAAAAATCAGGTTATAAAAAAATCAGGTTATAAACAGAAAAAGTACTCCCAGTAGTGATGCAGTAAACAACAGACTCCCCAGAACCGCCCAACGTTCTTTTTTCTGCCAGGATTCTGGTATTTCTTTTGGAGTGGCAACCAATTTGAATTTATATTCAGGGAGTGGATCTTTGCCAAATACAAACCTTTGGAAAACAGAAAATATTATGATATATAGCGTGAAGAATGAAAATAATCGCCAGTGATTTTCTTTAGTGTCTGGAAATACTTCTAATGTTAAATACATTGCAGTAGCCAGAATAATCAACTCGGCATATAAATAAACCTTTCTTTTAACACTACTGTTTTTTTTGGTTGGCATCTCTTCTGGCAAATAGTGCGCATTGCAATTTTTACAGATCACCGTTTTATATGGATGAATAGGACTTTTGATCTGAATCTCATGCTCGCAGATACCGCAAAGCTGGACAATATACTTATGATTATTTTCCATCTTATAAAGTCCTTTATCGTTGATTTTTGATCTTGTAAAAAACGCCATGTCAGCAACTGAATAAGGCAGTTATTGCATGATGGTCATGTTGCATTTCGTGACCTCAATGACAACCTACGATGCCAAGCAATTGATATTCATTGTTGTGCTGCAAGGTTGTACTGAGCCTGAGCGAACTACCACTTTCGGTGTTGTAACATTACGCCAGACTGACAATTAGCTAGATTCCTTGTTGATATTGATCCAGCCACCACACAGCACCAGCCAGAAAAATAAGCAGAATGAAAATCCCTGCAATTACTTTCAGGTCGACATTAATCTGGTTGATTTGTTGTTTGGATAATTTTTCCAGCCATGGGCCCGAGTTCTCTGTATTTGAAAAAGCGAATACCATCAAAAATAGCGGTATGGTCGTTGTTAAAAATCTAGCCGTGTTGTACCAGGCATCTGATAGCTGTGGTTGCAGAAAACCAACAAGATAATTTCCAAGTATGGTCAAGGTAATGCATAGGCCAAGTAGCCAGTAGTATCGCGGATTTATCTTTATATTCGAGGGTCGAAAAATACTGGAACCACCACACAATGGGCAGTGAACTCTGGAGAGAAATTTCTCTTTACTACTGGGTGATATGGGCTGATCGCAATGGGGGCAGTTCATAGATAGCAAATTTGTGTTTTTGCTATTGTAGCGTTGAAATCATTTGCAATAAATAGCTAGGTTTACGGCATTCGATTGAAGCGGGTGCGATGAAGTATAGGGCTATCAGTCCTGCTTTATCCTAGTGGATGCTGGATGACCGGCAGATCGAAAAACATCTCGAAATAACAGCTTGATACGTGATAGCAGATTGGTGTTGCAGGTGCGGGTTGCCAGTTGCCAGCTTCCATCTGTGGACAAATGATATTTACAGCGACAAACCGGGCAGCGAGGTGCCAGAAAAACATAGGTTTTGGGTAAATGAATACTTTGAAAGCAGACTTCACAGCGTTGCATAACAAGTTACGGTGTTGAGTTTGGTGAGAGACTAGTCGTTGAATATGACAGTTGAAAGAGCAGGCAAACATGGAGAGCCATGTTTGCATGTGAATTTCTCGACAAACAACTGATTAACTTAAGTCAAATTCAAAAATAGAATAACAGTAGGTACTTTGCCCTTTCACTAGGCAGGTGATGATAGAGCGAATCGACTGGATTGCTTTTGAAACTGAGGCAGCTCTTGGACTTGATACCGAGACTTACAGCTTGAGCACTTCCCTTCCTTTTGTGAGTTTATCGGTTTTTGTAGCCTTGATTGATGGCTGCATTCTTCGCAGTTCAAATAACTGGATTTTTGCCCCGTGAGTAGCAACGTAGGTTAGGACTTTAGCTAGATTATATATGATGCTAGTGCGCTGTTTCTATTCGTTAGATTGATCATAATCCGATGATTAGTACAAAAGACATGTTGAGCGATATTGATTGATAGGTTAAAAAATATACTAGTAATACTATAATGGCGTTATCATTGAATGATTACAACTCAGCATAGGTGAAGTTATATGCGTTTTATCGCAATTTTTTTAATGGGATGGTTTGTCATTTCTTGTGACAGCAGTAGTAATGGCAATAATATAAGCAATGTTCCAACATCGCTCGAACCTTCATCGGTTACATTAAATTCAGCTCAAATAAAAAATAGTTGGTCAAATAATAGCGAAGGACTCGCTAACCAAATGATTTCGGTTAATTGGGCACCTGCGGTAGTTCGTATTACTGAAATCTCTAGCACTGCAATTCAAGTTGATTGGCCAGAAGTAGAGGGTGCTAATGGTTATTATTTACATGCATGGCGCAGTGACTTGGGTAGAGGTTTCACTGGAATAGAACCCGCTGGCAACCCAGCAGTTACTGTTGTAACTCGAGAAGTGACATTGCCTGCGACCAGAAGAAATTATACCTTTGAAGGACTGAATAGTGATCGGCCTTACATTATAGAAATAGCAGTTGTTAACGCTTTGGGTGAACAGAGTTTAAGTTGGTTGGCTCCAGAAGTTTCTACGGGTGGGGTAGTTCCATCGCAAACAATAAATATGGACAATCGCAGCAATACCGTAATGTTGCATCGATCTTTATTTGAAGATAGTAGTGGTTTGTCTAAGTCTAATTTAATTGTGCAACAACCGCTTGTAGTACCACCTGCAACAATAATGGTTCCAGAAAATGCTCCAGATAGTTTTTTTATTCGAGTTCAAGAAGAATCAGAAACAGATCGGTTTAGTAATCAAGTTTTAGTTAAACGATTTGCAGCAAATAAAGTATATAAAAACAATAATGTAGATACAATAAGAGGAGTGGTCGTTACATCAGATCCTAACCACCACGTGGTCATTACAGCTGATAATAGTCTGATTGCGCTTAATAATAATTTATCAAATCCAGTCAATCGTTCGATCCCAGCTGATTCTGATTATCAATCTAAATGCCAGAGTATCTTGACGGGAGATAATTCTTGCGAGAACTATCCAGTTCAATTCACATATGATGTAGAACAAAGTAGCCTTTATTACTGTGGTTCTGGTTTGCGAAGAGGCATTCCTGAAAGCACACCACAGGCCAATGAATTAGGTGCCATTCAATGCCATATTATTCCGATAGAGCAGTTTTCTAATTATGATTTTAGCCAAATTGGCTTTAACAATGAACAGCACGTTACGTTGTCTCAAAATGAATCATTACCTTTAGGATCTCTAGCACTTAAATTAACGCCATCTGCAACTAATCCAGGTTTGTATGATGAAATTTTAACTTCGGGTACTCAATATGGTATTTATTCAAACTTGACTGAAAGTCGAGGCACCTCTCGTGATATTTCACCATTTTTATTTAAATCAACCATTAATTCTGATCAAGATGGCCAGACGTTATCTAATTATTTATTGCAACCTCGGGCGGTTTCTAGTTCAGGAAGAGGCTGGATTAGACATCCATCTAGTGCAAAGCAAAGTTTCTTCCACGATGACTATGTATATAATTTTTATACTCAAAGAAATCTGATAGGTAATGATGAGGTAATAGAATCTCGAGTATCGAGGCATTGCATTAATGATACTGGCCCTTCAGACAATGCAGACGCTCATTTTTTCCAAAGCTATTATACCGCTAAATTATACTGCGGGTTAGAAGTATTGCCTGGTGAAAATGGTTACGGAAACGTTGATTTTAGATATAATTACATCACAGCAATCACTGAACCTAAAAATGACTTAGATCGAGTATTTGGTGTTTTTAACAGCAATACGACGACGCAATTAAATGGTGATACGGCGATTTGTTTATATAGTTTTTATAATCCTAGACCTGTAGGCGATAGAGATTTAAGACAAGGATTGTTCGATATATTTTTTGAAGATATTTTAAATTCATCTATCACAGATCCGACTGCAAATAGCGAAGTACAAAATTCACAGCCTACATGTGATCCCAGTGATGACGATTATATAATTAGAAATCAAGACCAAGCAGAAAATCAATATCGTATAGTTCACGATGTAAATCAGATTGGAGATAATCCTATATTTTTGTTACCAGGTGAGCAATCAACCGACACTAAACAAAAATTAGATGACCCTACCAGACTGTTGGTTTCAACTAAATCGGGCAAGCTTTTCGACCTTAAATTAACCAATGCTTCTTGTTTATATGGTGCAGCTTGTTCGCCTAATTCATATAGCCCTGGCATGTATATTTATAACGAATATCAATTAACTAATAATGCTATTATTTCAATTGCATTAGATCCGATTGATAAACAACGAGTCTACGCAATTTCTGATGAAGAAGTAATAATGATAGAGCTAGATTAAAACAGTGCTTCAATTAATATTGAAGCACTGAATAAAAGTCAAAGATCAGCTCACAACAAGTGATTATAGTTATTGACGATCAAAAGCTTTAACTAATCGTTGGATAGCAATCTCTAATTGTTGTGGGCTGGCATGGCTAAAGTTGAGCCTTAATGCTGGGCGGGATAATTGTCCTACAGGATAAAATACTTCTCCTGGCACTACTGCAACATTATTTTCTAATGCGCGTTCGGCTAATTTCATAGTATTGATTGGTTGGTCATTTTTTTGATTTAATTCTAACCATAAGAACATGCCGCCTTCTACCTGCTGAAAGCTGATTTTATCACCTAGATATTTATCTAATGCGCCAGATAGTGCCTGATAACGTTCAGCGTATTGTTCTCTTAATTTTAATAAATGGTTATTAAATTCTGATGATTTCAATAATCCAAGCAATAGCGCTTGTAACGGAATCGGGCTGTGTAAATCAGATGCCTGCTTTATTTTGATTAATGGATCAATCCAGTTTTGTGGCCCGCTAATAAACGCTAGCCGAATACCGGGCAGTGCAATTTTTGAAAAAGAGCGCAATATCCAAGCTTGTTCGGGGCAAAAGCTAGAAACCATCGGTAAGGCATCGCCGTGATAACGAAGTTCCCGGTAGGGCGCATCTTCAATTAAACCTACCTTGTAACGCTGGCATAGTTTAGCCACTGCTTGGCGCGCCGCAAGCGGCCAAACCCGACCGGTTGGATTGTGGAAATCAGGTACCGCATAAAAAATCTTGATATTACCCTTAGCAAACAGTTGCTCTAATGCGACTAAGTCTGGCCCTGAATCCGACTGTTCTACGGTAAACAGCTCCGCTTTAGCTAATTCAAAAACCTGTAATGCGCCTAAGTAACAGGGTGCTTCCATTGCTACGCCATCGCCAGGATTAAGAAATGCCCGGGCAATGAGATCTAGACCTTGTTGAGAGCCGGTGGTAATCAACCCACTATTGCCTGTTTCTAGCTGGTAATGCTCCGCGCAAAAATCCAGTAAAGGTTGGTAGCCAGCCGTTGCACCATATTGAAACAATTCCGGAGATTGTGAGATCTGTTGCAGGGGCTGTTGCAGCAGTGCCATTGGAAAGTGTTCTGCAGCAGGTAACCCTCCAGCCAATGAGATGACATTTTCTGCAGTGGCCGCTTTCAGGATTTCCCGGATATAGGAAGGCGACATGTTTTGCAGATGATCGGCTGGTTGCATCGACTGGCTCCTGTTCCTGCCGCACTTGAAGCTGCTTTATCGTTGGCTGCTTTCGCTTGCCTGCCAGCATCTCCAATTACTTTGGGTATAAACACCTAAGCGTTATAAACAGCACAGGCGTTAATGATTAAATAAATAATGGCTATCCAAACATCTTATCGAATAGCAAATAGTTATGTTTGTCCATTTATGCGCTATTATCGATCCAAATATGCTTTTTTTGATTTAATTGATCTATGCCTGATTCATTAATTGCTAAGCCCTTGAAACATGATCTGCCAACAGCTGCAGAATCCATTAAAGTCGAGTGCTTGCCAGCCAAGCCAGCTAGCCAAACCCAGACCACCAGAATTAACGATGTTTTGTTTCAGTTGCACCAAGATATTGCGGCAGACCTAGGTGCTAAAAAACTGGCTAAAATCGCTGCCTATTCTGAACAGCATTTTCACCGGGTTTTTCTGCAAGTGACTGGAGAAAATCTCAATCAATATGTTCGGCGGACCCGCATGGAGCACGCAGCCAATCAGCTGATGTTTGATCCGTATCGCCCGATTTCGGAAATAGCAGAAACCTGCGGTTATCAATCTTTGTCATCTTTCAGCAGGCTATTTAAAAACAATTTTTCGGTATCGCCCGGCCAGTGGCGAAAAACCGTTTCAACTTCGACAAAAAAACCTTATCTGGAAGACCCAGAAATTGCTGCGGGTTGGCAGAAAATTCAGCAGTTACAGTTGCCGGTACCAGAGTTAATTGAGCTACCGCCGCAGCGGGTGGCTTATGTGCGCCATCAGGGGTATGGCAGAAGTATTCGACTAGCTTGGCAAACCTTACAAGCCTGGGCGGCGACCGAGCAACGTAGTTTTCGCCAGCAGTGGGGGCTGCATCATTCCAACCCGTTACTGGTGCCATTGGCGCAATGTCGTTATGTGGCTTGTTTAGCGATTGACCAGCCACTATTACGCCGTGGTGTGGTAAATCAGATGGTAATTCCCGGTGGGCTGCATGCGGCATTTTATTTTTCCGGCAAATATGGCGAGCTATTACCGTGGATTAGTAAGGTGCAACAGCAATGGCTGCCACAATCTGGTTTTCGAGCCAAAACTACCCCGGCAGTGGTTCATTATCATAGGAATCATTTTTTAGCTCAGGATGAGCAATTTGAATTGACGTTTTATCAGCCGGTGGGGTTGTATTGATAAGGCTTACACTTACACTACATCGGGATCTTCAAATGCTCTGGCAAGCGCAGCTGCTGTTTTTGCTATTTCTTGATCGGCAAGACTAATTAATTTATCAATTTCTTTGCTGTAATATCTATCGGTGGGATCTATCACTTCTGCTTTTTGGCGAATATGAATAATTTCACGGTTAGATAAATTATCATCAATGAAATAAAAGGTATTTTTTTCAGATTGATTTGAGTACTTGTGACGTAATTTTACTCGATGTCGAACCATTAGTAGGTTTTTTTTATCTGAAACTTTTTTATGATCAGGTTCATGCTCATATCGGCCAAAAAGATCAATTCTGTTATAAACTCTAAAATTTTCTGTTGGCGGTGTTATGTTATTAATTAAGCAAGCGGATTTAATTATTTCATTTACACTTTTTTCAGAATATAATCCATTAGTAATGAAAAACAAACAGAATCCACTGCCAGTTGCTTGAGATGCTTTGCTAAAAAGCTCCATATGTTTTTTGCAATAAAAAAAGCAAACTTTATCGCCTTCATAAGTTAATTTATTTTTATCTACTAAGATGTTTACGTGGGTTTGATACTGTGTTGTGTCTAGAAAGAGTCTTTGTGTTGAAGATATGAGGCTATTTGCTGTAAGTACTTCAATTGCTTTATGAGATGAAAAAACAGTTTCATCCAGATCCATGCAGATAAATATCATATTTGGTTCCAGTTAAGCTATTTAGCGTACTCCTTGCAATCCTCGTTTGTGAATTGCTAAAGGCCGACAGTCCGAAAAACATCTTATGTTACGAGGCGTTAGTATAAAGCATAGAGCAAATTTTCAGTATAAACTTGATTAATTAGAATGATAGTTTTCTGGTGAATCTTTCGATGAAATCCAACAATTCAATAGCTCAGACAGAATGAGAAATTTCAACTGACGTTTTATCAGACTATAGGGTTGTATTAATGAAGATTAAATTAAATTATCACTTTGAATTGATTTAGCATGCAAAAATACTTTCTTTGATATTGCATCCTCAGCAAGACCAGTTAACATCTCGATGCTCTCACAATAATTACGATCTTTTGGATCAATAGTTATTGCATCGAGGCTGTCTGCTATGAGTTTTCTAGTAGCATCGCGGTCGTCAACGAAGAAAAAAGAATGTTCCTCGTGACTGTTTTTATAAATACCATACTGAATTGAGAATTCTTTTATCATTGACTGAAGCTTTGCTTGAGCTATTCTATGTGGATCTAGTTCATGGCTAGATCGGCCAAAGAGATCGATACGGTTATAAACATTAAATAATTCTGAAGGAGGTGCTATTTTATGAATAGAACATGCGAGTTTAATCATTTCATTAAAGCTTTTTTTTGAATAGAGCCCATTGGTAATGAAAAACAAACAAAACCCACTACCTGTTGCTTGAGATGCTTTGCTGAGAAAATTTAAATGTTTTTTAGGGTAAAAAAATTTTACTTTGATTGCTGCTATTTCTTTCCTCTGTCTTGATATAATATTTTCACCGTTTATTGACAAAGCAACGTGGTCGAGATGATAATACTGATCAGAAGATATCAAATTTAAAATGCGAAATTGACGAATATTATTCTCAGAAGAGAAAAGTGTCTCATCTAAATCCATGCAAACAAAAACCATAATCATCCTTGAATATTTAAACAGCTATCTAAGCGCTCTGCTTCCTTGTAACCCACCACTATGAATTGTTAGTATTTTTCTGTGAATTTTGACATTGCCAGCGCATACCTGTTGATACAACCCAAACATCATTTTCCCAGTATATACCTGATCTAACAATATGCCGGTTTGCTGGTAAAAATCATCGATAAACGCTAGTAATTCAGGCGTAGTTTTGCCATAGCCTTTACAATGGAAATCGGTTTCAACCTGCCAATTATTTTGTTGGAGTTTCAGGTACTGACCAATTTCATCTGTCATCCAGTTGGCATCTTTTAATACCGCAACTGAATGAATCTGACTGTGCCCTTGAGTTGAACGAATTACACCAGCACTGGTTGCACCGGTGCCAGAGGCCAGCCAGATTTGTTGGTAATCTTTTGGGTTGATAGCGCCGGATTGCAGAATCATTTCACAACCTTTAATGCCTAATGCCCCAGAGCCACCTTCAGGAATAACATAGCAACTATCAGTAGATAGCCCAAGCTCAGTCAGTAGCTTTTGCACAAAATCAGGTTGATGTTTTTGGCGATAATCTTTGCGGTTAATAAAATGCAGTTGCATGCCCCAGCGTTCTGCATCAATTAGCGTTGGTGAAGGGGTTTTGCTCCGCTCGCCACGAATCACACCGATGGTTGGAATTTTTAGTAAGTTGCCAACAGCTGCCAAAGCATGAATATGATTCGACCAAGCGCCACCGAAACTTAGCAGGCAGTTACAACCTTGTTCAGCTGCTTGAATCAGATGGTGCTTTTGCTTGAACCATTTATTGCCGCTTACTTGTGGGTGTAGTAAATCTAGCCGGAGCATATCTAGTTGAATCGAAGCCTGCTCTAGCCAATCCGTTTGCACTCGTTGAACGGGTAGTGGTGTATTTTGTAGCTGTTGAAACAGAGGGTGGTTTAAAAGGTTTTTCATCGATTTATCCAGTAGGGCATTCTTCGGAGGCTTCTGATTGGAAATAAAACTGTTTATGATCTGCGCAGGCAAAATAACAACAAAAATTGAGATATCACATTATGTCTGAAGTTCCCCAGAAGCGCTTATCTAAGCAAACCGAGCACTATCAATCATTGGAAAGCATGTATCTGTCGGCACCAGTCAATCAAATCTATTTACCGAAGATTACCGTATCTGAAGCGCAAGCGGTGATTGAAATTGAAGTCGATCCTAAGCTGTTTCACTCTGCAGGTGCGGTGCATGGTTCGGTGTATTTCAAGATGCTTGATGATGCAGCCTTTTTTGCTGCCAATTCACTCGAACCGGAACTGTTTGTGCTGACAACGTCATTTACCACTTACATCACTCGGCCAATTTCTAATGGCAAAATGCGTTCAGTAGGTAAGGTGGTCAATATGAACCGAAGCCAATGGATTGTCGAAGCAGTAGTTTATGACGGCCAAGATCGAGAGATTGGCCGAGGTAATGGACTTTTTGTTCGCAGTAAACAATTGCTCAATCAAGTGCCGGGGTATTCAGCAGAGTAAATAACAGTGATATCTTGAGTATTGGTAGCAATGTGAATTTCTGTGATTATTTCTTTTATGTTTAAAGATACTATTTTTACAAACAATTTACTGCTGCACCATTGCTTGAGTGCAGCAATAAATAATCAATCAGAAGACGATAAAAAGTGCAAATACGCAACTATTGCAGCAATAGCTCTGGCTCAATTGGGTGGAAAACATTAGCGGATCGAATTAAAGAATTGGCCGTCAATGCTTCCACGCCATAGACCTCAGTAATCACTTTATAATCTTTTCGAATTTTGTTAATTAGCATATCAAAATCCCCATCACCCGATAGCAAAATTACCCGGTCAACATTCGGTGCTGCTTGCATAATATCGATGGTAATTCCGACATCCCAATCGCCTTTGGCACTACCGTCGCTACGCTGAATATAGGGCTTTAATTTCACATCAAAACCGATATGGCGCAGTGCGCTCTGGAACTTATGTTGGCCGTCGTCAGCGCGGGCAATGGCATAGGCATTGGCCATTACGATATCGCCCTGATGGCTAAGATGCTGCCAGAACTTGCGATAGTTGAAGGGAAGCCCCCAAGCCTGACGGGTGGTGTAGTAAATATTTTGCACATCAACAAAAACAGCAATCTTACTCATAAAATATTCCGCGGGGCTGGGCGAACAATAATGAAAAGCCATGGTACACCAGATCTTGGCTGGGGCGATCAAGAGAACAACTGATCTACCTGGTAGTTATACCCAAGCCACTTCAAAGTGTGCGTTCAGGATCTTTGAGCGAATCATGATTGAGGCGCATCTTTTTATTCATGGTTGTTCCCTTAAAAAGAGAGGCAACGATGAGCATGTTTGACTCAGAGATCCCCAAAGGGCTGGTTTAGAAACGTTTTATGCTTCGTTATTGATTTTGAAAAGGGAATAGCCATTAACTTCGATCAATGCCTTGCCTAAAACGTTTCTGATTCCAGCTGAATCTTGCATCTTTGAAGTGGCTTGGGTATAGACAACAGTTTGATATTTGCACGGAAAATCTTGGCCAATCTGTTAAGATGCGCCGCTTGATTATGTTAGATGCTTGCCGATTTCGACAAGGCTCAGCAATTTTTAGCGCGTTTTCACCTTACCAACAGGACGGCCCTCTTGAGCGAGACAGACTTTTCAACCCTGAATTTGCATGCAGATTTACTGCAAAATCTTGATTCTTTGGGTTATCACCAGATGACGCCAATTCAAGCACAAAGCCTGCCAGCGATTCTTGATGGCAAGGATGTGATTGGTCAGGGTAAAACCGGTTCAGGTAAAACGGCCGCCTTTGGTTTGGGGCTATTAAACAAGCTCAATGTGAAGCGTTTTCGAGTGCAAACGCTGGTGTTGTGTCCAACCCGAGAGTTGGCAGACCAGGTTGCTAAGGAATTGCGTCGCTTAGCCAGAAGCATTCATAACATTAAAATTCTGACCCTATGTGGCGGCACACCTTTTGGACCGCAGATCGGTTCTTTGGAACACGGTGCTCACATTATTGTTGGTACGCCGGGCCGTATTGAAGAGCATTTGCGTAAAGAGCGGCTTGATCTGAGCGAGTTAGATACCTTGGTTCTAGATGAAGCGGATCGAATGCTCGATATGGGTTTTCAGGAGTCGCTAGATGTAATTTTTGGTTATATGCCAAAGCAGCGCCAAACTTTGCTGTTTAGTGCGACCTTTCCTAAGCAAATCGAAAAGATTGCTAAGGACATTATGAGCGAGCCAGTTCGTGTTGAAGTGGCTTCTACTCACGATGATAAAACCATCACCCAACATTTTTACCGGGTTGATCACCACGAAGATCGCATTGATGCAGTGCGCAGCGTGTTGTTAAGCCGTCAGCCAGAATCGGCAGTGATTTTTTGCAATACCAAAGTAGAAACTCAAATGGTTGCTGATGCGCTGCATGACGATGGTTTTAGCGTTCTATCGTTACATGGCGATCTAGAGCAGCGAGATCGTGATCAAACGCTGGCACGTTTTGCCAACAAGAGTATTTCGGTATTGGTTGCTACCGATGTTGCAGCACGAGGCTTAGATATCGACTCGCTGGACGCGGTAATTAATTACCAGATGGCCTATGACCCTGAAATACATGTTCACCGGATTGGTCGAACGGGCCGAGCGGGCAGCCAAGGTATTGCATGCTCTATTTATTGTGAAAATGAAATTCGTAAATTAATTTCGTTGGAAGATTACTTAGGCCAACCAATTAAAGCTGAAGCATTGCCTGCGGTGAAATCTGGTATGGAACCCTACCGCCCCGGCATGGCGACAATTCGTATTGAAGGTGGCAAGAAAGACAAAGTGCGTCCGGGTGATATTCTGGGTGCATTAACCGGTGATAGCGGCATTGAAGGCAAGTATGTTGGTAAGATTCAGATCTTCCCGTTTTATGCTTATGTTGCCGTTGCCGAGCGGTCTGTCAGTGGTGCGTTAGCCAAATTACGCAGTGGTAAAATCAAAGGGCGACATTTTAAAATTCGCCATGTTGGCTAGTGTGATGTTTTTTAAAAAGCGCCGATAGGCGCTTTTTTTATGCCATTATTTTGGATTGAAAGCAGTAAGTAGGCTGAGTAAAAGACAATGCAGCAATCTATTACGGGATACCATAAAGATGATGAGAACCATTGGGTTGCTGAGTTGATCTGTGGTCACTATCAACATGTCAGGCATGATCCACCATGGCAAAACCGGTTGTGGGTGACTAGCCAAATGGGTCGTCAATCGATGCTAGGTTATTGTTTAAATTGTGTGAAATGTGATCGAGGAGTCAGTGAAGATTTTCAATCGAAATAAGATCTTTAATCATGACCTGTTTACTGGCATATAATCTGTTAACTGATCATTACTGATATTTGATATGGCAATGTTTCCGCAACTTCCTTCTGGCATTCCCCTATGGCAAAACTATAAGAACTTAGTATTCCATGACGATTTTGGTGAGCTGACCATTCATGCTGAAATGTTTCTTGAAGAACAGATTCAAGCATTAGAAAAACTGCCATTTCGCTATAAATATGACCATTTGCAGCAATGGAATAAACAGTGGGAGCTGCCCTTTGTGTTGCAACAGGCGCAGCAGCATATACAAGACTGGGACTTTGAAAATGGATTCCCCCAAGCATTAGATTTTGGCTCAGACCTGAGCTTTTTCCCGTGGTATTTCCAGGGAATGACCGCATCTAAGTTGACCTGCCTAGTGGATCAATATCTAGTAGACCAACTGCCATTACCGCAAGCATTCTCATTAGTTACGTTGGCGAAAGACTGGATAACCTGCCAACCGACAGACTTGTTTTTACCTCAGTTATCAGCAGAAACCTATGATCTAGCTAGTTGTATTGGTTGCCATCGTTTTATTGGCCAGCTGCCGCAGATTATTGCTGCAATCTATGCATCATTAAAGCCGGGCGGTAAATTTATGTTTACCTTCGATATTGCACTCATTGGTAAAAATGGCCTAGATGCATCAACCGCTACCGATGTATTGCGGTTGATTGACGCTTGCTTTGGTTCAGATCTGGAAAATGAATATAGTTTTGAAAAAATTAACAAACAAAAAAATATTGTTTCTACTCGATATGTTGCAGAAATGAAACCACTCATTATGCCTTGGAGTATGTCATCAATGGCTTACTTATTAGGAGATTTTACTCAATCATCAAAATGGGCTGGCTGGCCAGCAAATTCTACGGTATTTTGTGGCGCGGTTATGAAGGGTTAGCGCTATCGGTTGACTCAAGACTATTTTTTAATATTCTTTCTTTAACATCTAACCCGATACGATTTCCTATCTCAATCAAATTTTCTTCATAATTCTCAATTGAAGATTTAAGGCACACTATTTTTTTATCATAAGCAGCTTTTAATGTATTTACATTATCGTCAATTAAATAGAGCTCTACTTCTTCTTCTTTACATTCTGCTCGAGCGATTTGTGAATGCTGCAAAATACGAGCTGTTTTAGTAATGCTATCAAATGGAAGCAACAGCTGTTCACGAGGAAAAGTTGTATCGTGAAAGCAATGATTCATAATAGTAAAAGCAGAATCTTCATCAGAAGAAAAACTATATAAATATAGATACATCATCTTTGTATAGAAAAAATGCGCCGCTGCTGGGAAACACTGGGCAAAGAAATGAAGCATATCATCTTTAGGATATGTTGCATTGGTGGCTAGGCACAACATCGCATTTGGTGGATTTTTATCATTAAATTCTTCAAAGAAAGCTCTATGAAGTTGGTAATGTAAAAAATGAAATTGTCGCTTATTAAATAAACTGCGGCATGGAGTAGTTTTTAACATTTGGAATTGAGATAAATATTTAAGTCTGTTATCAGCAGTAATCAATGTTTCATCGATATCAAAGTAGATAATTTTCATCAACTGGTTTTATAAAGATCAATCATGTGAATGAGTTAAGCAATCAATCTGCAATATTGACAGTGAAAATGTAGATAATGAGCCATTTCTACATAAAATAATCTGGTTATAATCTTGCAATCGCTTAGCTGCAGGAACAACAATCATGACCGACAGAGTCAGGCTGCAAATTGAAAACCGAGTTGCTCGAGTGACCTTGTGTCGCCCTGAAAAGTACAATGGGCTAGATGACCAAACATTCCAGGCATTGATCAACGCTGCAAAACAGATCAAAAAAGATCGCACCGTTCAAGTGGTGATTTTGGATGCTGAAGGTAAGCACTTCTGTGCTGGGTTAGATATCGACAGTGTTGCCAAGAACCCGTTTATCATTCGTAAATATCTAAAGAAATCAGCCAAACAACTCACCAATTTAGTGCAAGAGGCAAGTTGGTGTTGGCGGGAGCTACCGGTGCCGGTGATTTGTGTGATTCAAGGTAAATGCCTTGGCGGTGGTTTGCAGATTGCCTTGGGTTGTGACTTCCGTATTGCCAGTGAAGATGCTCAGCTCTCTGTGCTGGAAGGCCGCTGGGGAATGATTCCTGATATGGGTGCTTCAATCTATTTGCGGGAATTAATGCCGATTGATCAGGCAAAATTGATTACCATGAATTTTGAATTAATCCCGGCTGATAAAGCTAAGCAACTGAATTTATTAACTGAAGTTACTGCAGACCCATTCGCCAGAGCCCAACAGTTAGCAGAGCAGTTGCTCAAATCATCACCCGATGCACTGGCATGTACCAAGCAGCTATATCACACCAGCTGGAGTAGCGATGATCATACGGCGCTGAAACTGGAAACCCAGTTACAGAAAAAACTGATTGGGCGGCGGAATTTTCTTGCCGCGGTGTCAAAGAAGTTTATGAAGAAACCTATCGCTTTCGGTAAGCGCAAGGTAAGCTGAATTACCCGCAAATCAGCCTGCGGCAAGGTCTTCGGCGATTTATCGCTGAAGACCTTATTCATTTAGGTGTTTAGCTTTTGTTGATTTAAAAGCTATTACGGAAGCTAAGTTGAATCATTTGCTGATGAGGTGCTGAAATTTTGATCAAAAGATCGCCATGTTGATCGGCTCTTAAACCAAACTCTAACCAGCCGCCAATCGGTTTATCTTGTTGAATACCTTGGTTTAACCCGTTGTTATCTTGCAGATCACCATCAATCACCAACGCCTCAATACCTGCAGCAATTCGAAAATCTTCACCGGCAAACCCATAACCCAAATTCAGGTTTATCTGGCTCCAATCCAATTCAATCTCTCGTTGATCAATTTTTTTATCTAGTTGATAAAACAGATAATCAGCAGACCATTGAGCTGCCCAACCTGCTTTGGCTGGCACATTGTTTAATCTCAGACCAAGATATTTGCCAGATAATTCGGTAGTTGCCACGGTGGGCAAGTTATCAATCGAACTATCCAGCCATCCGCCTGATAAACCCAGTTGAATACCTTTAATCCGTTCGCCATATATTTCAAAGCCAATACGATCGATTTGCAGATCGAGGTTATCTTTTAATGGAACGGTTTCATGTGCCAGGCGGAGTTCTGCCTGAGTAACTAGCTCAGCCTGAACTGGAGCAAATGCAAGGCAGATACTGCTGAATAGCAGAGCAGTTATCCTAGGCAGCAACAGCGGTTTATTTTTGATCATTATTTTGGCCTGATCGAAATCTTTTTTATAAAGTATCAGGCGCTTTCTGTAGTTGCCAGTAATTGCTGCAAGGCTTTGTGAACATCTGCTTCCCAGTGACTACCAAATAGATTGAGGTGATTTAACAGGTGATAAAGGTTGTAGATTACTCGGCGGTTTTCCCAGCCGGCAGGTAATGGCCAGTCTTGCTGACAGCAGGAGAAAAATTGTGGTGAAAAACCACCAAATAAACTAGCCATTGCAAAGTCTGTTTCACGGTCACCGTAGTAGCAAGCTGGGTCATAAATCACCGGAGATTTATGACAAAAACCGACATTACCACTCCAGAAATCACCATGAACCAATGAAATATCTGGTTGATGATCAGATAATTTTTTTCGAACTTGATCGATGAGTAAATTGACCGAACCTAATACAAAATTATTTCTAGCAGCTTGCTCTAATTGAACGCCGATTCTTTGTTCAGCAAAAAAATCACACCAGCGAGTTTTAAAACCATTTTTCTGTAGGTTTTCACCCAGATAATTATCATCAGCCCAACCATAGGCTGGCTGTTGAGATGTATCATTTGCGACCGGGTATCGATGCAGTTCAGTGATTTTTTTTGCCAGTTGCTGCCAGTTACCTGCCGATTGAAAATCAAGCCATTCCACTAATAAAACAGCTTCATTGGAGGCTTCGCCACACCAGATAACTTCCGGTACTCGAATAGTTGAGGTTTGTTTTAATTGGCGAAGATTATTCGCTTCAGCAACCAACATCGGTTGTTTTTCGATGCAGGTGGTTTTTAACAAAAATCGTAGCTGACCCTTGCCGGTATGACCGATTAATTGCCGAGTTTGAGAGCCTGCACCTTGGTTGATGATGCCGGAGCTGAGCTCAATTGGCTCTTGGCGTGCTTGGCTAAGTATTTTGGCCAACTTTTTCAACAGGCTACACTGGACCATTTGCTACATCTACTGCATAACTAATTATAAGTAATTGATAAATAAACTATCAGTTTACGTCCAGTGATCTACTAGATGCAGCTCACAGTTTGCGTTAACAGCCGCTAAAGTTGTGATACCACACGCTCTAATTGTGTGCGCGAACTGCCTTTGTCAAAGCGGATAAGAGAGAAGGGAATCGCTGGTAAAAGCTTATTTTCTAACCACTAGCGTTTCTGCAACCTTGTCGTGCCAGCCTTGTTTTTTCTCATCGATAGCAATCCAGATAAAGCCCATAAATAACACCACCATCGATGGAAAATATCCGATATAGCGCATTAGCAGCTGAAATGGTTTGGCTTTGCCGCCATGTTGAGCATCGATGATTTTTAAGCCCAGCAGCATTTTTCCAGGAGTAGCTGAATAGAAAAACCAAAACAAAAGGGTGATGACCATTGGCAGTAAATATTCCACCAAAATACTGCTGAAACTAAAACTGATTGCAGCAATTTCAGCTTCTTGTCGGCCAACAATAGTAATTGAAAGCGGTGCTAGCAGCAGCAGCATTAATAAGCCATCAATGGCTGCTGCAACAAAACGTCGCCAGAAACCCGCATAACGAATGCCGCTGCTTTCAACGGTATCTAATGGCGCGGTTGGTGCTTGGTAAGGATTATCTGACTGAAAAGAGTGACCGGGAATTTTCTGGCTAGACATTTTATCTACAGAATTGGTTGATGGCGGCTTGTTCATAAAGCATTTCCTAATTGAGTCAGACACATTTGCAGCAGCGCCTGTTAAGAAAAGCTTATTCAGAAAGGGAAAGCTAGCGTCAAGAGCGCAAGCTGTGAGCCAGTCCGATAGAAAGTCATCGGACTGGCCCAAGGTAATAAGTTGTTATTTATCGGGGGAAATATCCTGGCCGATTTGAGGCTTGCCATCAGCAGTTAAAGCTTCTTGTTCTGCTGCTTTTTCGGCATCGACCGCTGAACGAGACTTTGGTTTAACCACACGAGCGAAGATTAATCCCATTTCAAATAACAGCCACATAGGAATCGCTAGTAATGATTGGGAAATAATATCAGGTGGTGTTAACAGCATGCCGATAACAAATGAGCCAACAATCACATAAGGACGTTTTTCAGCCAGCTGTTTAGGGGTCATAGCGCCAGTCCAGATCAGCAAAATAGCTGCGATCGGAATTTCAAACGCCATACCAAAAGCAAAAAACAGCTTGAGTACGAAATCTAGGTAGCTGGTGATATCGGTCATCACCTCTACACCTTCAGGCACCACGCCGGTAAAAAAGCCAAATATCAGTGGAAAAACCACGAAATAAGCAAAAGCGATGCCGAGATAAAACAGAAAACTGGATAGCACTACTAATGGAAATGCCAGTTTCTTTTCATGCTCATATAACCCCGGCGCCACAAAAGACCACATCTGATAAAGCAGATAAGGAATGGCGATAAAGATCGACAATACTAGGGTTAATTTGAAAGGCGCTAGAAACGGCGATGCAACCTGAGTTGCAATCATACTAGAGCCTTCAGGCAAGTGACGGGTTAAAGGCTCCGCCAACATGGAATAGAGGTCTTGCGAGAAATAGAACATGCAAGAAAACACCAGCACAATCGCAATAACCGCTTTAAGCAGGCGACTTCTTAGTTCAACCAAATGGCTAAACAAAGGCATAGTGGTGTGGTCGACTTTTGGTTTATCAGTCATTACGGCGTGAGTCTGTTTTGTCTGCGGCCGGTAGGTGATCCGGAGTTTCTACAGATTGAGACTGCTTGCGCAGTTCAGCACCGGCTTTCTGCAGATCGGAATGCTGCTGTTCTGGTACAGAATCCAGATCTCTAAATTGTTCAGAAACCTGGTCGGTAAAATGTTTTACCGGACGAGTTGCTTCTTCGAGATCTTTTTGGGTATCAGCCATCATTTGGCGAATGTCATCAACACCATTACTTTTAGCCATGACTTCGGCATTGCGCAGCTCACGATCTAGCTCACTTTTTAGCGCGCCAGTCGTACGTTTGACCTTGCCGATCACATTGCCAACTGCCCGGGCAAACGCAGGCAACCGCTCAGGACCCACCACAAGCAGACAAATAATCCCCAGTAGTGCCAGCTCCCAAAAGCCGATATCAAACATAGTTGATTAGCTCTTATTTTGAGATTCGGTTTTCTCGGTAGTGACTTTCTCACCATCGATAACTTCACCGCGTGTATCTTCCAAAGGTGCAGGCGCTTTTTCGGCGTCTTCATCTTTTACAGCAGTACGGAAGCTTTTCATTGCGCCGCCTAAATCACCGCCCAATGAACGTAAACGTTTGGTACCGAATAACAGAACCACGATGATTAGAATGATGACTAATTGCCAGACACTAATGCCCATAACTTACCCTTTTAGGTTCAAAATCCCGGAAGCGAACTGCCACCAAGAATGTGGAAATGAAGATGGAAAACAACTTGACCGGCACCGGCACCATTATTGGTTACTAGGCGGTAATCGCTCAGTCCTGCGGAGCGAGCGATATAAGGAATTTTCTGCATCATATGAGCGGTTAATAAGGTTTCTTCCTCATCAGCCAACTCGTTAAAGTTCTTTAGATGTTTCTTGGGGATCACCAGCAAATGAGTTTCTGCTTTCGGTGCAATGTCTTTGAATGCCAGCATCTGGTCGTCTTCGTAAACTTTGCTTGAAGGGATTTCTCCCTTGATGATCTTGCAAAAAATACAATCTTCCATCGAAATTACTTCTCCTGGCTACGTGCAGCCTTCTCATCGTGTCCAGATAAACCGAAGCGGCGATCTAGTTCGTTAAGAATCTGTTGAGGCTCAAGCCCCAGGTGACTGAGCATGACCATCGAATGAAACCACAGATCAGCTGTCTCGTAAATGACTTGATCAGTGTCACCATCTTTGGCCGCAATCACGGTTTCAAAAGCTTCTTCACCAACCTTTTCAAGGATTTTATTCAAACCCTTGTGGTGCAGACTAGCCACGTAAGATGACTCGGGATCTGCCTGCCTGCGCTGTGCCAAAATTTCGGTCAGCCGGGTTAATGTGTCGCTCATGATTGCTCCTGAAGTTTAGCCGAGGGCCTGATTCAGACCACCCATAAAACACGAATAGGGTTAGTTTCGATATATCTCTTCGGGGGGAGTTAGCACCGGATCTGCATCTGTCCACCCGGTGGGGTCAAGCCGTTTGTAAAAACAGCTACGTCTTCCAGTGTGACAGGCAATATCTCCAAGCTGCTCAACTCGATAGAGCAATGAATCACCATCACAGTCGAGACGGATTTCATGCAATTTTTGCACGTGACCAGAAGACTCACCTTTACGCCATAATTTATTACGCGAACGTGACCAATAAACTGCTCGGCCTTCTTCTGCGCTAAGTTGCAATGCCTGACGATTAACCCAAGCCTGCATCAGAATTTCGTTGGTTTTATGGTCAACGGCAATCGCTGCGACCAAACCATCAGCATTCCACTTCAACTGATCTAGCCAGTGGTCATTTTCAATTTGCATTTGCCTGTACACCTTTTCTAGCAAGCCGATCGAGCGGGCAAAATATCATATTTACAAAGGCTTGTGATTTATTGTTTTATTGCCAATTTTCTTGGCCAAGCCAGCAGCAGAGATAAGCTACCTAAGCCAGATAAAAACAAACTGCTTGAGGATACAGTCGCCAATGAAAGCTGATTAAAATCTTCTACTTGCATGCCCGCTAACACCAATAACAAAGCGCCCAATGCAGTAAACCAAATGCTGCGAGCTTGTTGTCGTTGGCTGTGGGCAATTTGCGCCAGCATTTGTGCTTGCTGCTGGGACTGCTCTCGACCATCTCGCTGTTGTTGCAAGCCTTCATGAATCAGACGAGGTAATTCTGGCAAGGTTTCTAGCCAATAGGGTGCGTTTTTCTTAACGTCATTCCATAGGGCTTTTGGCCCAACCTGGGTTTTCATCCAATCCTTTAAAAACGGTTTGGCGGTGGCCCATAAATCAAGTTCTGGATAAAGCTGACGGCCGAGGCCTTCCACGTTAAGTAGGGTTTTTTGCAGCAGTACCAATTGAGGTTGCACTTCCATATTGAAACGGCGAGCAGTTTGAAACAGTCGCAGCAAGAAGTGACCGAAAGAAATTTCGCTAAGTGGCCGTTCAAAAATCGGTTCGCAAACAGTGCGAATGGCCGATTCAAAATCTTCCACTGAAGTATCGCGAGGTACCCAGCCAGACTCAACATGTAGCTCGGCAACCCGGTGATAATCTCGATCGAAGAAGGCTAAAAAGTTATCGGCTAAATAGCGCTGGTCATGCTGATTCAGCGTGCCGACTATGCCGCAATCAATCGCGATCCAAGTAGGATCTTCCGGGTGGGTAATATCAACAAAAATATTGCCCGGGTGCATATCGGCATGGAAGAAACAGTCGCGAAATACCTGGCCAAAAAACACCTGAACTGCTTTTTCAGACAGGATTTTCATATCGACGCCCAAGTCACGCAGCTTGTCGATATTGTCCGGCACCACGCCGTAAACTCGCTCCATTACCATCACATTGGTATGGCAGTAATCCCAATAAACTTTGGGAACATAAATCAAACCGGTATCGATGGTATTGCGGCGCATTTGTGAAGCATTGGCAGCTTCGCGCTGTAAATCCAATTCATCGTGAATCGTTTTATCGTAATCGCGAATCACTTCCAGTGGCCGTAAACGCTTGCCATCAGGAATGAAACGTTCGACCAGCCAAGCAAAGGCATACATCAGCTGCAAGTCGTGCTCGATCACCGGCAGAATGTCTGGACGCAGCACTTTTATGACGACTTCATCACCGTTGTGCAAGGTTGCCGCATGTACTTGAGCAACCGAAGCAGAACCGAGCGGTTCGGCAATAAAGTCACTAAACACTTCGGCCATCGGTTTGCCAATGGCTTTTTCGATAATCTGCCGAGAGTGTGCTTTATCAAATGGCGGCACTTGGTCTTGAAGACGAGCCAATTCTTCGGCGACATCGATCGGCAATAAATCACGCCGAGTCGATAATATCTGGCCAAATTTAATAAAGATCGGCCCTAATTCTTCCAGTGCCAAACGAATATGTTTGCCACGAGATTGCTTAGGATGACGAAACCAGTGCCAAGGTAAAAGCCAAAACAGCCATAAAAAATGTTTGAAGCTGCTATTAGCCAAAAGAATTTCATGAATACGATGGCGAATTAACGTGCGGCTGATGGCAAATAGTCTCAGCAGCTGGTAAATGGGCTTCACTCGCCATTACTCCCGGGCGTTTGATGGGGTTCGATAGATGATTGATTATTTTTAAGGCGAGCGACCTGCTGTTGCAGCAACTGCATTCTGGCCGCTGAGCGCTCCACATCATCGCGGATTTCATCGACTCGGGCAAAGAAATCACGCATTTCATTGCCCGCAGGAAGATCACGGCTTTCTTCTTGCAAATATTCTACCAAGCTGCTGGTTAAACTTTGCTTGCTGTGGCCGAGCCAGCCAAACAATTTACTGCTGCCAGAAAATAGCCAACGAGCAGCAATATCGCCAGTGAACTGAGCAATCCAGTCTTCCCAGTCGATATTCAGTTGTTTAGGCAATTTGCTAAAGCGGCTAACCAATCGTGAATCACCAGTCAGTTCTAGATCGCCATTCGAAAATGCCTTGGCTGGATCGTCGCTGAGTGATGCCCGCACGAATGCCTGTGCTGAGCCACTTAACGTGGCATTAACCACCAGTTGCTCGTCAGGAATTGCTAGTTTAATTGTCGAATGGCCGAAGTGAAGCCGCAGCGCAACCGATGGTGCGCTAATCAGAAGGTCGAGCGATTGACCAGCCAAAGGTGCTAACAAGGCATCTGGCTGATTAGCACGAGCAAGTGTTTGATCCAGTAGTGACTGCAGCAATGGCAGTTGTGCTGGTTTAAACGTCATATTCGCCTCAGCAAGAAAGCTGCGGGAGCTTTTTGCTCCCGCCCTGGCTTATTTTTAGTTTGTTCTAGAATTTAAAACCCTTATGCAGGGCAACAATGCCACCGGTCATATTGGTGTAATTGCAGTTATCCAGCCCGGCCGTTTCCATCATGCCCTTGAGTGTTTCCTGGTCAGGGTGCATGCGGATTGACTCGGCAAGATACTTATAGCTCTCACTGTCATTCACAATCAATTTGCCCATTAACGGCAATAAAGTGAATGAGTAAACATCGTAAAGTGTGGAGAGGCTTTTATGCACCGGCTTGGAGAATTCCAATACCAGCAAGCGTCCGCCCGGCTTAAGTACGCGAGCCATCGATTCCAGTGCTTTTTGCTTGTCAGTGACATTACGCAGGCCAAAAGCAATTGTGATGCAGTCAAAGTAGTTATCGGGAAATGGCAGTGATTCGGCGTTAGCCTGAACATATTCAACATTGCCCAAAATGCCCATATCCGCCAGCTTGCTGCGACCTACTTTGAGCATTGAATCGTTGATGTCGGATAAAACGACCTGACCGGTTTCGCCCACTTTACGAGAAAAAGCAGCGGCTAAATCACCGGTACCGCCCGCAAGGTCCAGCACACGCTGGCCACTGCGAACTGCGGCAGATTCAATCGTCATTTTTTTCCAAATACGATGAACACCCAACGACATCAGGTCGTTCATCACATCATATTTTGCAGCAACCGAATGAAAGACTTCAGCTACTTTGCTAGCTTTTTCATCAGTTGCGACGGTCTTATAACCAAAATGTGTTGTTGGATCTGCGCTCATCTTATTCTTGCTACCGATTATTCTTGCGTTGCTGATTCTAAGGAGCTTTGTTTTTCAGGCCAAGCCTGAAGAGGAATATTCCTCGATTACTGGTGGCTTCTTATAGAAAGAAGACTTTATTCACCAGTGGCTGGCGTTGCTTCAGCCGAAAGCTCCCCACCTGAATTTCTTTCATTTCGTTTTTGTTCGATTAACTGATCCAGATATTGTTCACACTCATCACTGGGGATCGACAGAATATGCTGATGGTCTTCACCATCCAGCGCCAAGCTGGTCAGCAGCGCTCGCAAATGATCGATGTTGATCTTCTTTGCGCCCGGCTTGTCCTTGGCGCCCAATGCTGCACGCACCCAACTAGATGACACTTGCATACCGCCGCGGCCGATGTGCTGGGCAATAGCAGGTGGATTAAGTCGGAAAGCGACATTGAGCTTTTTCAGGATCTTGTTGAAGTTCATAAGTGTTGTGGTGCCTGGTTAATATCTTTTAAGAAAATTCGAAAATGAGTTTATGCGCAAAGGAACATTCCTGCTACTGATCACATACTACGCAGATCACGAAATGCCCGGTGGTTATTTGATCCAAACCACTGGTTGCAGCGGATTTCTGTGCAGTAGAGACAAACTCAGGTTGGGGATTCTACCAGTTTGTGACAAGTGAGAAAGGGCTATATCTGGGGCGAGCGAAATCAGCTTCTTGCTACCAGAAAGAAAACCTGTAAAAGGAATGGTTTAAAGAACTATCTCTCAATGCAGTATTTGACGTGATGAGTTAGCGATTGTTTGGAAAACTAATGCCGACAATCAATCCAGGCTTGGCATCACCCAAAGTAATTTTTGCTGAATGCTGGTCGCAAATTGCTTTGACTAGTGCCAGTCCCAAGTCATTCCCCGCTGCAGAACGAGATCGATTTAATTGAGTAAACGGCTTTAGAATATTGCCCCATTCTGATACTGGAATTCCCGGGCCATTATCCTGAATTATCAATACGACTTGTCCATTATTGTTACTGGTTGAAATATGAATTTCACTTGCAAGCGGGCAGTGATGTAGTTGCTGCAGGCTTTCAGAACAAGCAGAGAAATTTGAAGCTGAGTTCACAGAAAATCACGTGGTGAGTGGCTTCTCTTCAATAGGTGATGCCATACTCTCAACGAACATTTTTTTGATAATGCGAGAAAAGTGAAATGGATTCTATAGATAAGGATATGCGTGATGCTTACCAAACTCTTAATTTGAATGGCATTAGTAAAGTAGAAGAGTTCAATGCAGCGACTTATGAAATAGGTGGATTATTTTATAAAAAAATAGGGCTCTGTATGATCTGGTTGGCAAATATTTTAGACAATGAACATTATAATTGCATGGAACTTAAAGAGTATTTTACCAAACAAGATAAAAAAGAACAGCTGTTTTATATAAACCAATGGATGGCAATTCTAATGACAGAAAAAAAATATCTAATTAGAGAAAGCCTTGGCTCGAATAATAAGGATTTAATCAAAGATATCGAAGCCAATAAATTTGACGCAGATAGCCCACCTAAGTGTGCTGATCTGATAGATTGTATGAGTGAGAGCATTATTTCCAGTCTTCTAGATAATGTCGCACTTCCTGCTCACGAAAAAGGTTTCGTAATGAGAATAAATAGTAAAGATAATACGATCAGTGTTTGCTTTGCTATTTTTCAAGATCTTTCAAAAAATAGACTTCTTGTTTTTAATCCTTTGATAGGCGTGTTTTCATTTCTTAATTCAGGTTTGGATCGAGCAGCTATTCTAATAGATAGTATTTTAAAAATTAAATATAGAATCAAAACGGGTTCAATTAGTTGTCGGAGTGTATTGTCATTATCACCGAGAGTGTTGGTGAAGCAACAAGGTGGAGCATCATCTGTTTCTCCACCAATCATCAAAAAAACAACTCGATATGGGGGGTGATATTATTTAATCTCTTTGGGTCTAATTCCCCGCCGCTTGCGGCGTAGTAAATTAAACCTGTAATTGAAATACCCCGCTCCGCAAGAGGCGAGCCTTAAGGCGAGAGGGCTTGCTCCGGGGATGTTTATTCTATGGATTCAATTCTTCACTGTTAGTGACATGGAGGATAAAAAAATTGCTTAGTAAAAAATATCATCGATTTTCAAGAGATTACGAATGCTTGTTATTTCTTTTTTTGAGAAGTGTTTGGCACCAAAATCATTACATTTTTATGTGAAATTACTTCAGTATTTTTTTCTAGTTACTAAATTTTTATTGTGAACAAAACGACCTATCTCACCCAACCTACCGGGTTAAACGGTTTGCCATTTTTACGCATTTCAAAATAGAGTGCGTTGCGTTTTTGCCCGCCACTTTGGCCAACGGTAGCCAGAACATCTCTAGCATTAACCCAATCGCCGACTTCTTTATTTAACGACTGATTGTAGCCGTAAAGGGTCATGTAGCCGTCGCCGTGATCAAGAATCAGTAGTAAGCCAAAGCCACGCAACCAATCAGCAAAAACTACTCTGCCATGGGATATTGCTCGGACATTGCGCCCAGCATTGGCGGCAATACGAATGCCTTTCCAGCGTAGCTGACCCTTTTCACGCCAGCTATTGTAGTTATTCAGACGATTACCACTAACTGGCCATTTCATTTTTCCTTTTAGTTTTCTAAAAGGTTTTTTATTAATTTGTTGGTTTAATTCATGCCAACTGATTTGTAATGTATCGATCAGTTTTTGCAATGCTTTCTGGTCAGTCTGCTTTTGTGACAAGTGAGATTTCTGACTCTTCAGCTGCTTGTTCAGCTTGGCCAGTAGTGTTTTTCTTTGCTTGGCTTGCTGGTCGAGTTGTTGTTTATCACTGGACTGTTGCTGGCGCAGTTGACGTAAGTTCAGTTGTTTTTCGGCCAATAAAGTTTCTGTTTGCTTGAGCTTTTTCTGTGATTGCTGTAAATCGGCAATCGCTTTTACTCGGGCTTTATTGAAATAGTCATACCACACCAGCATTCGACCAACTTTTTGCGGGTCTTGCTGATTCAGCATTAATTTGAGTTGTTCCTGGCTGCCGTTTTGCCAAGCCGATTCTAACTGTTGCGCTAACTGCTGTTTTTGCTGGCTAACCTTGCCCTGCATTTGGTTGCGCTGGCTGCGCAATTGTTTGATTTGCTTATCTGAGTCTTTAAGTTGGAGGTTCAACTTATCCAATTGACGGCTTAATTTGGCAATTTGGATTTCGTTTTGTTGAAGCGATCGTTGTTCACCGCGATATTGCTGGCGAGTTTCTTTTAGCTTTTTTTTCAGCTGATTGATTTGCCGCTTCAGTTGCTCTAATTGTTGTTTTTTACCATCACTTGAACTGTTTTGGCTGGATTGATTGGTTGCAGCGTAAGTCGATTGAGAATAACTGGCAGCAGAAACTACTAGAAATAGGCAGCAGATAATGGTCAGTAAGGATTGTCTGAATTGCTCGGGTAGATGAGCTAACTTACCCAACCAAGAAAAACCAGAATAACGAGATACTTGTGAAGTAGCTCGGCCGCTCAGGTTGCTTAGTTCTACTAGTGATCGATCTGCTTGTGATGGTTCTGATTGAAAAGTCACCGATAATTCCCGAATCTAGGCGAGAAGAGATTACCTTGGCCTGATTCATCGCCAATTGATAATTCAATCTAGAAAGTTGCTCAGTAAGATTGACTAGGTTGCCATCAAGCCAAAGCGCAATGCAACTAGATACGCTTTGTTATTGACAAGCAGCGTTGTTTTTTATGTCTTATGTCTAAACCAGCTTAGATCGGTTTATTCGACTTTTGGTGAGCGAGCCAGCAATTTGGCAACACAGTCTTTAGGATCGGCACCTTGGTGTAATACTTGAAACACCTGCTCAGTGATGGGCATTTCGACACCTAACTGATCAGCGATTAACTTCACTTCAGCGGCGTTCTTTGCCCCTTCAACTACCTGACCAATTTGTGCTTCAGCAATATCAGCAGGCACGCCTTGCCCCAGTGCTAAACCAAAACGACGGTTGCGTGATTGGTTGTCGGTACAAGTCAGCATTAAATCGCCGATACCGGCTAGGCCATCGAAGGTATCCCGGTGAGCACCTAATGCCATGCCGAGCCGAGTCATTTCTGCCAAGCCGCGAGTAATTAACGCAGTTCGAGCATTGGCACCGTAATTCAGACCGTCACAAATACCGGTGGCAATGGCTAAAACGTTTTTAACCGAGCCGCCAATTTGAACGCCGGTCATATCGTCATTGCGATAAAGACGGAAGCTTGAGCTGTGAAAATACTCGATGACCTTATTGGCATAATCTTCATTATTGGCTGCTACAACAATGGCGGTTGGCAGGCCAACGGCAATTTCTGCTGCGAAGGTTGGGCCGGAAAGTACTGCACATTCGCAATCGCCTAATTCTTCCTTCACCACTTGGTCAAGCAATTTACCGGTTTCACCGTCAAGGCCTTTAGTGGCCCAGATTAAGCGAATCGATTGCTTAGGATCTTGTGGTAAATGGGGGCGAAGCTGTTTTAACAAGCTTCTAAAACTATGCGAAGGCACAGCTACCAGAATATCTCTGGCACCTGTGACTGCCTTCGCTAGATCAGACAGGGCTTCGATTCCGTCGGGCAATTCAATTTCAGGCAAGAAATCGTCGTTACGACCAGTTTGCTGAATTTGCTCCATCCGCTGGGCGTTTCTGCCCCATAGCTTTACTGGATAGCCGTTTCTCGCCAGCACGCATGCTAGTGAGGTTCCAAATGAACCGGCACCCAGTACCGGAATCGCCTGTCTAGTCATTAGTTTTTGGTCGCTGCTTCAGCTTGTTCCTGCTGACGCTGCATGTGCTGCATGTATAACGCGTCAAAGTTTACTGGAGCCAGCAACAATTGAGGGAAGCCGCCACGAGTAACAACATCAGAGATGGTTTCACGAGCGTAAGGGAAGATGATGTTAGGGCAGAATGCACCCAGCATGTGACTCAGTTGTTCTTCAGGCACGTTGTCGATACCAAATTCGCCAGCTTGCTGAACTTCAACCAAGAATGCAGTTTCTTCACCAACTTTAACCGTAACCGTCAGGTGCAGAATGACTTCATGTACCTTGTCACTTACCTTGCGGCTTTTGGTGTTCAGGTCCAGATTGATTTCTGGCTTCCAATCTTCAGGAGCAAAGCTGGATGGTGAACGAGGCGCTTCAAAAGACATGTCTTTTAAGTAGATGCGCTGGATGTTGAATTCTGCTTGTACTTCTTCAGCCATGATAGGTTCCTTAGACTTCTGATTCTGACTCGAGCAGTTGATCTAGTTGACCAGATTGTTCAAGTGCATAAATGTCAGTAAATCCGCCACAGGGGCGGTCATTAATAAAAACTTGCGGTACCGTAGTGCCGCCATTGGCTAGTCGGGTCATTGTTGCCCGCAATTCGGGGTTACCGGTTACGTCGATGGTTTGAAAATCGACGCCCTTATCGGATAACAGCTGCTTCGCCATCATGCAGTAAGGGCAGGTTTGGGTCAGATAGACCTCGACCTTTGCTTGAGCCATAACATTTCCCCCAGACCAAATCTTTTAATCAGCTGTGCTGAATTATTTGCTTCGCTTCAATGGCAATTTAGCTTGCTGCCAAGCATTAATACCGCCTTTGAGGATATGAAGATCTTCAAAGCCTGCTTTTTTCAGCTTGCCGCCGATTGATGAAGCATGTTGCCCGAGGTCACATACCAGAACAAGTGACTTGCCCTTGTATTGATTCAGTAGCGTCATATCTTTGGTTAGTTGGCTACGAGGCTGATTTTTGGAACCAACAATCGAGCCTTTTTTGAACTCGGCTGCTTCACGAATATCGATAACTTGCGCATCTTCACTGTTTACCAGTGAAACCAGCTGATGTACGTCGACTCGTTTCACGCCATTCAAAGCGCCCATTGCATAGGTGCCGATTAACAAAATACCTAGGGTAACCCAGGCAGTAACCATCAAGGCGTTGCTTGATGCAAATTCAATAATTTGGTTCAGATCCAGATCCATTCAGCTACCATTTAGCGGGTCACGATACAGCGCGGCAGTATATACCCAAACCGCTTCAAAATGCAGGACTCAGCCGGAGTTAGCAGCGTTTTAAGCAAGACATTGATTACAGTTAATTGTCGTTCTCATTTCAAAACGAGCCGGCCAAAGAAACGATTGATATACCGTCAAGCAAGTTAGTTTGGGACAAATATTAGTTTTTCAATGGTGCCGCAATCGATTGCTGACTTATCGGTTGGTTATATGAAAGCTGATTGATCTGAGGAGATTTTATCAGCACAGTCATCTTCATAAAGCCGTCATGGCATTGCCATGCAATTGGAAGTTGTTTCAGGAAAAAGTCTTCGAAAGCGAAAAAATTTGATGCAGTGAATTAACCTTGATCTGACAAACGAGGTAGAATGCGCCACTTCAAAATTTAGTTGAACTTGGTTAAGTCGATGATTCAGCTAAATTGATGACTGGTTTGTACCGCTGTTAAATTCTTTAGAATGTTTGGAATTGATATGACTGCATCATCTGCTAAAAAGCCATTGGCGTTAATTATCCTCGACGGTTGGGGACATCGCGTGGCGACTGATTTTAATGCGATTCACACGGCAAAAACGCCTAATTTCGATAAGCTATGGGATGAGTGCCCAAGCACCCTGATTTCTGCATCCGGAATGGATGTAGGTTTACCTGACGGCCAAATGGGTAACTCAGAAGTGGGCCATTTGAACCTTGGTGCTGGTCGAGTGGTTTATCAGGAACTGACTCGAGTCACCAAGTCGGTTGCCGATGGTGATTTCTTCGAAAATGAAGCATTAACGACAGCGGTTGATAAAGCGATTGCCAATAATGGCGCAGTTCATTTGATGGGTTTGATGTCGCAAGGCGGCGTTCATAGTCATGAAGATCATATCTTTGCCATGATGCGTTTGGCAGCAGAACGCGGTGCCAAAAAAGTTTTCCTGCACGCATTCCTTGATGGCCGCGATACGCCACCGCGCAGTGCCAAACCTTCGCTGGAAAAAGCCGATGCGGTATTTGCTGAGCTTTTTGCTGATCGGGAAGGTGAGGGCCGAGTTGCATCGGTTATCGGTCGTTATTTTGCAATGGACCGTGATCAGCGTTGGGAACGAGTAGAAGTTGCTTACGATCTGATCACCCAAGCGAAAAGTGAGTTTGCTGCAACATCTGCGGTTGAAGCGTTGGAAGCAGGTTACGCCCGTGATGAAAATGATGAGTTTATAGCGGCTACGGCTATTCAAGCTCAAGGGCAATCCGTCGCCGAGTTAAATGATGGCGATGCGCTGATCTTTATGAACTTCCGTGCTGACCGTGCTCGTCAAATTACCCGCAGTTTTGTCAACGCTGACTTTGATGGTTTCCCACGTGCCAAGCAGCCAGCATTAAGCGACTTTGTGATGCTGACGCAATATGCAGCCGACATTAAAACCAGCTGTGCTTTCCCGGCCAATTCGCTGAGTAACGTATTGGGTGAATACCTGCAAAGCCAAGGTAAAACCCAGCTGCGAATTGCTGAAACTGAAAAGTATGCGCATGTGACTTTCTTTTTCAGTGGTGGTCGTGAAGATGAATTTGAAGGTGAAACTCGAATTTTGATTCCTTCTCCGAAGGTTGCTACCTACGATCTACAGCCAGAAATGAATGCACCTCTGCTGACAGAAAAGCTGCAACATGCATTAACTTGCGGCGAATATGACGCGATCATCTGCAATTATGCGAATTCAGATATGGTTGGTCACACAGGTTCATTTGAAGCTGCCGTGCAAGCAATCGAAGCATTAGATGACTGTATCGGTAAAGTGGTCGCAACCGTTCGTGAAGCCGGTGCTGAATGTTTGATCACTGCTGACCACGGTAACTCTGAAAAGATGCGTGATGAGCAAACCGGCCAAGCGCACACCGCACACACTTCTGAGCCTGTACCCTTCATTTATGTAGGTCGTGATGCCCAAGCTGTTGAAGGCGGCATGCTATCAGACGTAGCGCCAACCATGTTGGCGTTAATGGGTTTAGATCAGCCAGCAGAAATGACTGGAAAGCCGTTGATGTTGGTTAAATAAATTTAATTTATTTTTCAGTAATAATAAAAAAGCCCTACTGGTAAATTCCAGCGGGGCTTTTTTATACACGAGATAATAGTTTCCACTATTTTTTCCTATTGATTAGTAAATTTAATGTTGTGGATTCGTATCAATTAACTTTTTACGATGATTTGATCACTAAAAATAAAATTAATATAAGAACCTGTTTAGGATCTCTGAAGCAGTAGCCTTAAGAAAGCTAAGTGGATGAAACTTAAGCTACTGTTTAACAATCTTTCACAGTTTTTCTATAGCCTTCGGTTCTTTTCCAGCCAGGCAAATGATCGCTCCACTACCCAACGTTGTGGAATAACTTTAAAAGTGTGTAACTCTGATCTTTTTGCCACTTGAACCTTGGATGAAATAAGCAAATTAACACCTTCAGAAAATGGTTTTCCAGTATACCCACCATCAACCAAAATATTATCTATATCGGATAAATTGTCTTGGTGAGATTCAATTAAAAACAAACCGCCTTCCCTGTCTGAAACGTCTGCAGTAGACACGGCAACTGCATGTGGTAAACCGCCATGATCGACCAGAATATGCCGCTTGATCCCAGATACTTTTTTGCCAGCGTCATACCCTTTTTCTTCAGCAGTATCAGTGTTTTTTACACTTTGTGCGTCGATGATGCCAAAGCTAGTCTTCTTCTGGCGGCCTTGCTTCTTTCGCTCCTCGCCAACCTGATTTTTTTAAAGCCTGCTCAAGAGGGCTTGGGCCACCATCTTGTGCAGGTTCTTTCCAAATTTTGTAATAGGAATAAATGCACTGCCATTTTGGAAAGTCATGAGGAATACAGCGCCAAGGGCAGCCTGTTCTCAAAAGATACAAGAGCGCACAAAATACTTCATAAAGATCAATTTGCCGGGGTTTTGTTTGCTTGCGAGCACTTTCAAGTATGGGAGAAATCAAGGCAAATTTTTCACGGGTTACATCGCTGGGATAAGGCTGTCTTTCGGACATCAAAGGCTGCTACATAAGTACTTTGATTGTAATTATCTCACAGCATAGAGATTCTAAACAGGTTCTAAGAAAGGCTTTCGCTGATGTTCTCCCAGACGAATTTACCACGTTGGCTGTGAGGTGTTGGCGATTCGGATTGGTCCATATTCTAAAAGTTACCCAAACAAAAAACTGTATGTTGTTAATATAGCTTTCAGTATTGGTTGTGATGCTGAGGCTTTTGAAGGCGGCATGTTGTCAGACGTAGCGCCGACCATGTTGTCGTTAATGGGTCTGAATCAGCCAGCAGAAATGACCGGAAAGCCGTTGATGTTGGTGAAGTAAATTTTATTTATTTTATTTTTACAGTGATAATAAAAAAGCCCTGTCTGTTAATTAAGACATATCATCACTGCTTTCAATTTTCAAATCAAACTCTGGAGAATATCCTTCATTTTTAAGCGCTGTAAATTTAGCTTTAATAAGTTGTTTTGCGCTAAGCCAAGCGAGGCGACTTGGGCGAGTATCGGGGATTTCTCCATGTTCAAGTTTAGGATATGCTCGCATTCCTTTTTGATATTCCCCTGCTATTATACTGTAAAGATTTATACGGTAAGGATCATTCTTTAAGAAAATGAAAAAAGGCGACTTACCATTTTTTGAAAAATTTTTTTTAATGTAGTGAAGCCTTTTGCATAAAGATAAAATCTCTAATGTTTTTTTTTGGCCTAAGTAATACGTGAATTCATCATGTGCACGTACAAGAGTTTTTCCAAACATGCTGGAGTCTATAAGAAGAATTTTTTTTTGTATTAATTTGATTCTATAATTATCAAAGTGTTGATTTAATAATAGTCTATTGTCAATTAAATCATCTTTAATGCTGAAGGGGATTAATTCTCCGCTTGTATCATCATTGCACAAGACTTGTAGTCCAGCGATAACCAAACAAGGGGATCCGCCAAGCCCTAAATAATAATATTCTTCAGGTTTGAAGTGGTCAATTATTAAGTTGCAGAGTTCAAATAATTCCTTTACATTTTCATCAGAAAAATTGATTAGTACTCTGTTTGTGCTTATTGTATGTTTTTTTGTCAAATCATCCATGTTTTGTAAACCATTCTCTCTTGTAGCGCGCTCAAATTACTGAAACCAGATGATTGTAATAAGCCAAGCGTGCTCTAGAATTTGTGCAGTACAATTTACAGTAGGCTGCTGCATAGCATTAGGCAATTTTATAGCCCAAACAACCGATCAAACCTTATCTTTAATACTATTAGGCTTCAGCATTCATAAATTATTATTTTACATGCTGCTCAATCGCTAGCTGCAAATTATCTAGATAATTACTCTCACCAATTAATTTATGCAGTCTTAGTTTGTGTAATATTTCTTTTGGTTGTTTTTGTGCACCACAAATCTTCACCTGCTTTCCTTGGCGAAGTGCTTCCTGGCAGATATCTTCCAGCATCATCGACGTGGTTAATCCAATATATTGGGTGGCTTGTAAGTCGATAATTAATAACTGGTAATTTTGGTATTGGTTTAATCGTTGGCTGACATCTTTAGCAACACCAAAAGTGATCGGACTATTTAGTTGCAGCAATACCACCTGTTCACCCAGCTGATTTAATTGTTGCTGTAAGTCGGCAGATAAATTTTTAGGCGGTTGTTTGCCGCTGGTAATCACCAGATTTTTACTTTGGTGGCGGCTTAACCGATCGAGGCTACCGATATTGGCAATAAATACACCAACAGCAACTGCGGTAATTAAATCTACCAATACTGTTAGCAGCATCACTATCAGCATCAAACCCACTGAAGACAGCGGCGAGTGATGTAATCGCTTTAAATAATTCCAATCAATAATGTCGATACCGACCTTAACCAGAATCGCGGCAAGCGCTGCTTGGGGTATTTGCTCGGTCAGGCCGCCAGCGCCGAGTGCAATCGCCAGTAATATGAGTGAGTGGAGTATGCCGGAAATGCGACTGTTGCCGCCGGCACGAATATTAACCACGGTACGCATGGTTGCGCCGGCACCGGGTAATCCACCTAAAAAACCTGCCGCAATATTGCCTATGCCTTGGCCAATCAGCTCTTTATTGGAATTGTGCTGAGTGCGGGTCATGTTGTCGGCGACTAAGGAAGTCAGCAGAGAATCCAAGCTGCCCAGTACCGCCAGTAATAATGCTGATTTGATCATCACTGCTAATAAAGTGGCATCAAACACTGGCCAATGCAGAGACGGCAGTCCGCTGGGTACTTCGCCAAGTAAAGCGAGTTCGCCAGACAGCAATTGATTACTCAGCAGCAAGCTGACAATCAGTACTAATAAAGGAGAGGGTAACCAGCGATTGAATTTTTTCGGCCATAACAATAGTAAGCCAAGACACAAAGCGGATAAGCCCGCTTCGGTAAGGTTTATTTGGCCCAGTTGCTGAGGCAGCAACTGTAACGCTTGAATCACATTGGATGCGCCGCTATGACCAACTAAGATGCCCAGTTGCAACACAATAATGATCAAGCCGATGCCAGACATAAAACCAGAAATCACCGGAAAGGGCATTTGGGTTAAATAACGACCAAGTTTGAAGCTGCCAAAAAGAATCTGAAAAACACCGGCTAGCATGATCACAGTAAAAGCTAATACTAGTGAGCTCTCACTAGCGTAATGATTCAGCTCCGCCAGGATAGTGACCATTACAACGGTCATCGGGCCGGTCGGACCAGAAATTTGAGTTTTGGTGCCACCAAAAATCGCAGCAAAAAAACCAACGCCAATTGCACCATATAAACCGGCTACCGCACCGAGTCCCGAGCTAACGCCAAAAGCCAGCGCGAGAGGAAGTGCTACTATAGCTGCGGTCAGACCACCAAAAAGGTCGCCAATCAATTTTGAAAAATCGCCGTTGGAAAAACGCGATAACTTAGTTGTGCTGCCCATGTATCTTTACTGCTCTAACGTGCTGAGAATTTGACCAGATCAAGAAGATGCGGGTCAGGAAGGTGAGGAGAAATTCTAGCATGCCCTGTCAAACCTCAATGGGCCCAAGGTCAAACGGATAACTATTTTCACTGTGCTGTCTTTGTATCTGATTTCTGAAATATTCAATTTCGTCTCAGCTATTGCTGAGTTTGTGTCAAGTGTCGTTTAATCCATCCGCGATAAACCTCTATTAATAGCGAGTTGTAAAACAACGGATGAGTGATCTTTTAATCCAGGCTGGGCCAAAAGCCTATCGCCACATTCAACAGCACGGACTTCGAGCCAAAGACATTGGTGCGATTATCGGTGCTTCTGGTGCGGTTAAATGGTTGGCAATTTATGGTTTGGACTGCGCAATTTTTGGCCAATGGTTAAAAAATGAGCTGACAGCTGAAGACAAACCGATTGCTTTGTATGGCACATCTATTGGTGCTTGGAAGCTGGCGGCGGCCGCCCAGAATGATCCGGTGGCGGCAATGACTGCCTTGGCAGAATCATATATCGATCAGAGCTATGCCAAAGGGGTTACACCGGCAGAAATTGCTGCTAATGCGATTAAAATGCTTGATCGATTTTTGCCTGAGCAGGCGGTGGATGAAATTTTACAGCAGCCTAATCTGCACTACTCACTAGGCACCATTCGTTGCCATGGCTTATTAGGTAGCGATAGCGTTAAAAAGCAGCTACTGGGAATGATTGCAGGATATTTGAAGAACGTTGTTGGCTATCAAGCACTGCACAGCAGTATGGATCGGGTGATTTTTCATGATCAGCGATACCAGCCTGCATTTGGCAGTGATTATGGCTTTGCCCATCACCATGTGAAGTTGACTGGCGATAACTTCCGCCAAGCATTGTTAGCATCAGGGTCAATCCCGTGCGTGCTGCCAGGCGTAGCGAATATCAAAGGTGCGCCAAAAGGGGTGTATCGCGATGGCGGACTGCTCGATTACCATCCTGCACTCAAATTTTTGGACGCTTGCGATCAAAGATTGGTGTTATACCCACACTTTTACTCTCACCTGACACCTTGTTGGTTTGATAAGCCGCTGAAGCATCGTCGAGCAAATGGAAAGGTGTTGGATAATGTCATTTTATTATCGCCAACAAAAAAATTTGTTGAGAAATTACCCTATTCAAAAATTCCTGATCGACAAGATTTTCGACACTTTCAGGGCCGAGATGATCAAAGAAAAGCTTATTGGCGAGAGGCGATGGAAGCTAGTAAACGATTAGGAAGCGCTTTTCTTGAGCTACAACAAGAAAGTGATATTTTAAGATATATCAAATTAATTGATTGATATAAAAAGGTAATTTCAGGTGTGATTGCTAAAAAACTTAGATTGTAAATATAAATCTACCTGAATTTTGATCCATGTCTGGGCTACTCCCAAAGAGGTAGCTGTATGGTTTTCGCCACTCGCCCGCTTGTGCTTGTCATGATGTTGATCAGCGACAAAATGACGCGTCAAGTGATAATACAAACTGCCACTATTCTTTTTCGTGTTGAACGGTGGAGGGCGAATCATTATACTTCCGGCCGACTCTCAAGGAGTTAAGAGCTGGGTTTTGGGTTGTAATCAGGATAAGTAGATGAAAAGTAACGATTTCACCTGCAAGGTTCTGATGGTTTAATCGGAATGTTGCAGCATATTGCCAAAACGAATCGACGTAATGCGTTTCGATTCATTGGTTGGCAGCTTATTGTCAGTTTTCTGGCAGCCACGTTATCGTGGCTCATTTCTGATGCTCATGGCGCGTTATCGGCGTTAATGGGTGGCCTAGTCAACACCACTTCCTGCTTATATTTTGCCCACCGAGTGTTCGCTCGCTCCGGTGTTAAGGCAGCTCGGCAAGTTGCCGGGGATTTTTATAAGGGCGAAGCAATGAGAATAGTCATTGCGGTTGTGTTGATGGTGTTGGTAATCAAATTGCTTAACGTCACCATGCTGGCCACTCTTTTTGGGTTTGCAGCAGCACAATTGGTATTTTGGGGCGCGCCTCTGATATTTAAGACAAATAAGGTGTAACTGACATGAGTGCGACTGAGACTGCAGCGAGTACCGGACCAGCTAACGCAGCTGAGTATATTCAGGGCCACCTGCAGAATATGACTTTCGGCCAACATGCCGATGGTAGCTGGGGACTGGCGCATTCAGCCCAGCAAGCTTCAGATATGGGATTCTGGGCGTTTCATGTAGATACGCTGGGTGTTTCAATTATTCTGGGCCTGATCTTTTTAGTGTTTTTCCGCATAGCGGCTAAACGTGCAGTAACCGGCGTTCCTGGTAGCTTGCAAAATTTTGTAGAAATACTGGTCGAATTTGTCGACGGTAGCGTTAAAGATACTTTCTCTGGCAAAAGCAATCTGATCGGCCCATTGGGTCTGACGATTTTTGTCTGGGTATTCATGATGAACTTTATGGATTTAATCCCGGTTGATTTAGCGGCCTGGCTTGGATTGCATATCAAAATTGTTCCAACTACTGACCCTAACCTGACGCTGGGTATGTCCATGTCAGTGTTTGCTTTGATCATTTTCTACAGCATCAAAGTCAAGGGTATCGGTGGCTTTATTGGTGAACTGACACTTCAGCCTTTTGGCAAGTGGATGATCCCTTTCAACTTCTTGTTAGAGGGTGTTGGCCTGATCGCCAAGCCAATCTCTCTGGCGTTGCGACTGTTCGGTAACCTGTACGCAGGCGAACTGTTGTTCATCTTGATCGCATTATTACCAGTGTATTTACAGTGGATGTTGGGTGTTCCATGGGCCATCTTCCACATTCTGGTAATCGTGCTTCAGGCCTTTATCTTCATGATGTTAACCATCGTCTATATGGCAATGGCGCACGAGCATCATTAATTTTTTACTTGTAACAACACAACTCTAAACAGTTCTGGAGGATGAACGATGGAAACTGTAATTGGCTTCACTGCGATCGCCGTTGCGTTATTGATCGGCCTGGGTGCACTAGGTACTGCGATTGGTTTTGGTATCTTGGGCGGAAAATTCTTGGAAGGCGCTGCGCGTCAACCAGAAATGGTTCCAATGCTGCAGGTTAAAATGTTTATCGTAGCTGGCTTGCTGGACGCGGTAACCATGATCGGTGTAGGTATTGCTTTGTTCTTTACCTTTGCCAACCCCTTTATCAGTCAGCTGTAAAATAAACTCTTTTCCATCTGACTAGCGAGGGACTTGGTTGTGAATATCAATGCCACCCTTTTGGGTGAAATGATCACCTTCGCCCTGTTCGTGTGGTTCACCATGAAATATGTGTGGCCACCGGTGATCACCGCTCTGCGTGAGCGTCAGCAAAAAATTGCTGATGGTCTTGCGGCGGCTGAGCGAGGTGCTCAAGAACTAGAAGCAGCTAAAGCTGATGTGGACCAGGCGATTGCCGAAGCCAAACAGCAAGCAGCGGTAGTTCTAGATAGCGCTAATAAGCGGGCAAACCAGATCGTTGAGGAAGCTAAGGATGCAGCACGTGAAGAAGGCGAACGCCTGATCACTGCAGCCAAAGCAGAAATTGACCAGCAAGTTAACCAGGCGCGTGAAGCATTGCGTAGTCAGGTTGCAGCTTTGGCAGTTTCTGGTGCGGAGCAAATCCTTAAATCCTCTATCGATGAGAAAGCACACAGCGAGCTTTTAAATAAGCTGGTTGCTGAACTGTAAACGAGGCGGCTATGGCTGAAGCAATTACCATCGCAAGACCCTACGCCCGAGCAGCTTTTGAGTTCGCTAGGGAAGCGGGCGATCTGGATGGCTGGTCGCAGATGCTGGGGCTTGCAGGGCAGGTTGCATCTGATGCAACCATGCAGCAGTTCCTGCATAACCCTAAAGCGACCCGTGAACAGATCACTGAGGGTTTTCTCAGCGTCTGTAAGGATGAGCTCAACGATTTGGGGCGTAACTTTTTAAAGTTATTGTCTGAAAATGATCGTTTGGCGGCACTGCCAGAAATTGCAGTTCTTTTTGAACAGCATAAAGCTGAGCTGGGGCACATCGCCCAAGTTCAAGTGACTTCTGCAGTTGCATTCCCAAGTGCGCTGAAAGACAAGCTGGCTGAGGCACTCAAGCGCAATTTAGGTCAGGACGTACGCCTTGCTTTTGACGAGGACGTAAGTTTGATCGGTGGCGCGGTGATCCGGGCTGGAGACAAGGTGATCGACGGATCGGTGCGTGGCAAATTGCAACGCTTGGCCGACACCGTAAAGGTTTGATGAAGGATACAGAGCAATGCAACTAAATCCATCTGAAATCAGTGAACTGATCAAGCAAAGAATCGGTTCATTCGACGGTGCGGCTGAGGCGAGAACCGAAGGCACCATCGTTAGCGTTTCTGACGGCATCATCCGTATACATGGCCTAGAAGCGGTTATGTACGGTGAAATGATTGAACTGCCAGGTGGCGTTTTCGCTATGGCACTGAACCTAGAGCGTGACTCTGTTGGTGCAGTGGTACTGGGCGGCTTCGGTCATCTGTCTGAAGGCGACACCGCTCGCTGTACTGGCCGTATCCTTGAGGTACCGGTTGGTCGTGAGCTGATTGGCCGAGTGGTAGATCCACTGGGAAATCCAATCGACGGTAAGGGCCCTCTGGGCACTACCCAAACTAGCCCAATCGAGAAGGTTGCACCTGGTGTAATCGCTCGACAGTCTGTAGACCAACCGATGCAAACCGGTATTAAGTCTATCGACTCGATGGTGCCAATCGGCCGTGGCCAGCGTGAGCTGATCATCGGTGACCGCCAGATCGGTAAGACGGCGGTAGCGATTGATACCATTATCAACCAGAAGGGCACTGGTATTATTTGTGTTTACGTAGCAATCGGCCAAAAAGCGTCGACTATTGCTAACGTAGTGCGCAAATTAGAAGAGCACGGCGCAATGGCTCACACCATTATTGTTGCCGCTGGCGCTTCTGACCCAGCAGCGCTGCAATTTATTGCACCGTTTGCCGGTTGTACCATGGGCGAATTCTTCCGTGATAGCGGTGAAGATGCTCTAGCAGTTTATGATGATTTGACCAAGCAAGCTTGGGCATATCGTCAGATCTCCCTGCTATTGAAACGTCCTCCAGGACGTGAAGCATATCCAGGTGACGTTTTCTATCTGCATTCTCGTTTGTTAGAGCGCGCAGCTCGAATCAACGCTGAGTATGTTGAAAAGATTACCGACGGTAGGGTGAAAGGCAAAACCGGTTCTTTGACCGCTCTGCCAATCATCGAAACCCAGGCTGGTGACGTATCTGCCTTCGTTCCGACTAACGTAATTTCGATTACTGACGGTCAGATCTTCCTTGAAACCGATCTGTTTAACTCCGGTATCCGTCCGGCGATGAACGCGGGTATTTCGGTATCTCGAGTAGGTGGTGCAGCACAGACCAAGATCATCAAGAAGTTGGGCGGTGGTATTCGTCTGGCACTGGCGCAGTATCGTGAGTTGGCAGCATTCGCACAGTTTGCTTCCGATCTTGACGATGCGACTCGTGCACAGTTAGAACACGGCCAACGAGTGATCGAGCTGATGAAGCAAGGTCAGTTTGCAACCATGAAGATTGCCGAAATGGCAGTGGTTCTGTTTGCAGCCGAGAAAGGTTATCTGAAAAGCATCGAAGTAACGAAAGTATGTGACTTCGAGCGAGGCCTGATTGAATTCATGAACTCAAGCAAAACTGAGTTAATGGACAAAATCAACGAGACAGCTGCCTACGATAAAGAAATCGAAGCAGCGCTGTCCGAAGGCATCGAAGCGTTTATCAATACAGGTACCTGGTAGAACACTAGCGTGCGCAGCCACCTGGCTGCGCACGTCGGTAACTGACTCAATACGGATGCAGACAAATGGCCGTCGGAAAAGAGATTCGGACCCAGATCAACAGTATTAAAAATACGCAAAAGATCACCGGGGCTATGCAGATGGTCGCGGCGAGTAAGATGCGTAAGACTCAGGCTCGCATGAATGCGACCCGACCTTATGCTCAGAAGATTCGTAGCGTAATAGGTCACCTTGCAAAAGGTCACCCTGAATACCATCACCCATGGCTGCAGGCGCGTGAAGTAAAGCGCGTGGGCTATATCGTGGTCTCCTCTGACCGGGGACTCTGCGGCGGCCTGAACAACAACTTGTTCCGCACACTGGTGAAAGATTTCCAGGGTTGGACGGAAAAAGGTATCGAAGTAGATCTTTGCCTGATTGGTAGTAAGGCAAATGGTTTACTCAGTCGACTGGGCTTAAATGTCTTGGCAAGCGCCAGCCATTTGGGTGATCAGCCGGCAGCGCAAGATTTGATTGGCCCCACCAAAGTCATGCTTGATGCCTTTGATGCAGGCAAGCTTGATCAGATTTTCCTGGTGTACAACGAATTTGTAAACACCATGACCCAGCAACCGACTTTTGAGCAGCTGTTGCCAGCGCCAAAAGTTGAGGAAGAAGAGCTGGATCATTACTGGGATTACATCTACGAACCAGATGCAAAAGAGCTGATGGGTAGCTTATTGCATCGTTATGTAGAATCTCAGATTTACCAAGGCGTTGTAGAGAACATCGCAAGTGAGCAGGCAGCTCGGATGGTGGCAATGAAGTCCGCCTCTGAAAACGCCGGTAATTTGATTGAAGAATTACAACTTGTTTATAACAAGGCTCGCCAAACTGCGATCACCCAGGAACTTTCCGAAATTGTTAGTGGTGCCGCTGCCGTTTGATGCAGTCGCTGATGCAAAGTTACGAGGAACAGACAATGAGTGCTGGTAAGATCGTTGAAATCATCGGAGCGGTGATTGACGTAGAATTTCCGCGCGATAGCGTGCCGAAAATCTACGACGCACTGCTTGTAGAAGAAAAAGGCCTCACCCTGGAAGTTCAGCAGCAGCTGGGCGACGGCATTGTACGTTGTATTGCCATGGGTGTGTCCGACGGCTTAAGCCGTGGGTTAGCTTGTGTTAACACTAATGCGCCAATCATGGTTCCAGTAGGCAAGCATTGCCTAGGTCGTATCATGGACGTATTGGGTAACCCAATTGATGAGTGTGGTGAAATCGGCGAAGAAGAGCGTATGCCAATTCACCGTGCTGCACCTACCTTTGCTGAGCAAGCAGGTGGTAACGAGTTGCTGGAAACCGGCATCAAAGTTATCGACTTGGTTTGCCCTTTCGCTAAGGGTGGTAAAGTGGGTTTGTTCGGTGGTGCCGGTGTTGGTAAAACCGTAAACATGATGGAATTGATCAACAACATCGCAATCAAGCATTCCGGTTTATCGGTATTTGCTGGTGTGGGTGAGCGTACTCGTGAAGGTAACGACTTCTATCACGAAATGCAGGAATCCGGCGTTGTAAACGTTGAGCAATTTGATAAGTCAAAAGTTGCCATGGTTTATGGTCAGATGAATGAGCCTCCAGGTAACCGCCTGCGTGTTGCTTTGACAGGTCTGACAATGGCTGAGAAGTTCCGTGATGAAGGTCGTGACGTATTGTTGTTCGTTGACAACATTTACCGTTACACCTTGGCCGGTACTGAAGTATCTGCACTGTTAGGCCGTATGCCTTCAGCGGTAGGTTATCAGCCAACTCTGGCTGAAGAGATGGGTGTTTTGCAGGAGCGTATTACCTCCACAAAATCAGGTTCCATCACTTCAATCCAAGCAGTATACGTACCTGCGGATGACTTGACTGACCCATCTCCTGCAACCACATTCTCGCATTTGGATGCAACGGTTGTATTGAGTCGTGATATCGCTTCTAAGGGTATTTACCCTGCGGTAGATCCACTGGACTCAACTTCACGTCAGTTAGATCCATTGGTAATCGGCGAAGAGCACTTTACTACAGCGCGTGGTGTTCAAAATACCTTGCAGCGTTATAAAGAGCTGAAAGATATCATCGCCATCCTGGGTATGGATGAACTGTCTGAAGAAGATAAGCTGTTGGTGGCGCGTGCACGTAAAGTGGAACGTTTCCTATCTCAGCCTTTCTTCGTAGCAGAAATCTTCACCGGTTCTCCAGGTAAGTATGTTTCTCTGAAAGATACCATCGCCGGCTTTAAAGGCATTTTGGCTGGCGACTTCGATAGTCTGCCAGAGCAAGCTTTCTACATGGTAGGTTCGATCGAAGAAGCTACTGAGAAAGCCAAGAGCCTGTAAAGCTAAGGGGGACAGAGTATGAAGACCATTCAGGTCGAAGTCGTTAGCTCGGAGAAGTCTATTTTTTCCGGTAGCTGCGAGATGGTGGTAGCCACCGCAGACAGTGGCGATCTGGGTATCTCACCCGGCCACGCGCCTCTGCTGTCCCGCCTTAAGCCCGGTATTGTCCGTTTGATTAAAGGCGAAGGTCAGGAAGAAGAAGTGTTATATGTGTCGGGTGGAATGCTAGAAATTCAACCGCATGTTGTCACCATTCTGGCCGATGCTTGTGAGAGAGCTGAAAACCTCGACGCCGCTGCAGCAGAAGCTGCACGCAAAGCCGCCGAGAAGCAGCTTTCTGAGCAAAAGGACACACTGGACTTTGCCCAGGTGCAGAAAGAACTGGCTCAAGCTGCCGCGCAACTGCGTTCTGTGGAGATCCTCCGCAAGATTCGTAAGGCGTAAATCCGCAAGGATTATCAGCGAGCTAAAAAACCCGCACTCAGGAAACTGGATGCGGGTTTTTTTTGTTAATGCCGTCTTGGAGGTACTAGAGGTGGCGTGCCAGGTGGCAATAATGGTTTCTTTTTGTTGCCTGCAAAAAGGCTTCTAGGATCACTTACACTCGCTACAGGCTCGGCTCTTTGGAGTGCGCGACAAAGATCCGAATAAAAGTTGAGGGAGGTAGGATCAAGTCCGACGTTTGGAAACTTAATATTTTTGACATGCTTATCTGTGTCGTCCAATAAAATATAATAGGGGCGACGACCTGGAAAGATTAATCCTTGATCAAGCCAATAATCGATAATTATATCCTTGGTAATGCTAGCCGCTTGAACACCTTTTATAACTGCAAGTTTGCTCTGAACATCCGTAATCGAATCCCAGCCAGGATTAGCGAACATCGAATGTGCCATATCATCAAATGGGACTCTGGTTAGAAAATAGGCGTCATGTTGAAATAAGCCACGGTGTGCTCCTCCACGCATCTTTTGACTGGTCTGAAATAGCACATCAAGCGTTACCCCAAGGTTAGACATGCTGTAGGGCCCTTTCGTTATTACAACGATTTGAACCCTGCCTTTAAGGTCGCCAGAAAATATTCTTTTGAATATCTCGGTATATGCGCTGTGGTTGACGGGCGTGAATGAGCTGTTGATGTGCTCTGGAGTACGGTCTCTAACAGCGGTTTTGATTCCTTTTAACTTAGGGATTGGCGAGCCAGAGAAATTTAGCTTTTTTTCCGGGTATCCCTGACGAGCATAGAAATCTGCAGCAGTTGTTTTATGCGGAATGCTCTCATCAGATGAGACTAACAGCGTGCCATCAACATCTAAGCAAAGTACACACTCAATCATTTTTCTTCCTTGAAGTTTTTTTGAAATCAGTAAGATATTTGAAATTTATAGAATATATAGAATAGCAGCCATGAAATAACCTTGGCTTTTGTTGGTAATGTCTTCATTTTGCTTAAACGTAGTTGACTAAAGATCACAATCAACCACTTAGCTTGCACATTACCGATAACTTACTTTTTCTGGCAGATTCTTTAGCAAAGCGCTTGTGTTCTGTCTTTAGATACCTATAATGCGACCTCGCTGTCACGGCAGCAACGCAAACAGAACGAGACACGAACAACGAGACACAACGAATTGAACGGCTTTTAGCCAGTCAGACTGTTTGTTTCACTAGGTTTTTAAAGCTTTCTACTCGAAAGCGCCGTTTTAAAAACTTTTACAGTTCGCTTCAACATTCTGCTTGACAATTTGGTTTCGCATTGTAGAATGCGCAGCCTACTCGCTCAGCGCAGCCCGCTGAGTTGGCTCTTTAACAACTTATCATTCATGCAATTTGTGTGGACACTTGCAGGTGACGATCGACAATCAAAAGTCGATTTGATGCTTCTCTTAAGAATTTATTCTTACGGGATTTATCTAGCGCACCGATCAAGTGACCATGAAAGAATATCAAGCTTATGCTTGTGTTCAAGATTGGCCAGATTGATCACCTCAATTTTTAAATTGAAGAGTTTG